>NZ_JAQFJE010000009.1:0-8233 GCF_030439945.1 Streptococcus sp. SI1 | reverse complement strand
AGAGGCTTTGACACGAGCAAAGCGGCAGTCCGAGATTGCTCAAAAGAAAGCAAAGGAAAAAGCAAAGAAGGAGCAGGCTGATTGGCGGAAACATCACCCGTTACAATCCTTCTTATCGGAAGTGAAAGAAGGGAGCTCACGCTTTTTGGATGGCTCTACTAGCTGGATGAAGCAGGTGGATCTTCCGTTATTAGGGGAAGTCTTCAAAGCCTTGAAGGGGATTGGCGATGCGAGCTTAGGATTTGTGGGGGACATTGGCTTTGGTTTGGTTCAAGGAGGAACAGATGTAGCTCAGTATGCCCATGAGGGAGCTATCTGGGGCGTGAATTCTCTAACAGGTCAAGCGACTCCCAAGTGGATGGAGCAGGATCTTAAAGGCGGGCTTAAGATAAGTGGTCAAATGGTTCAGACGATTGGGAAGTATGCGACAGGTTTAGCGATTACGAGCTTGCCGGGCTTAGAAGTTGGGTTGAAGATAGCAGCGGATGGTAGTAAGGGTCGCAGTATTTCAGGAGTCCTGTTAAAAGAATTAGCAGGAGTCCAAGAAGAGACCCTTCAGAGTACGGAAGCACTCATCAAGAAGAGTGGGAAGAGTTTCTTGGAGGGGGACACCTACACCCGAAGTCGGCTCTTGACGAGAGGTGCTCTAGAGGTAGGTAGCTTTTTTGTAGGAGCAGGTGAGTTGAGAACGGCTGTATCAGGTAGTCAAATTGGCAGTCGTATTAGCAAAGTGAAGGGGTTGAGCCAGTTGACAGACTGGTCAGCTCTTACGAAGCGAGCAGGCCAATTGACGGGGAATGCATTTGATCAGTTAAGGCATTTGAAAGAGGGCCGATCATTTTTATACGAAGCCTTAGGACAGATCAAGAGAGAGAACCGCTTAGCAGCAGCGATAGGCACGGTGAGGCAGGACTTTAGTCGGCACCCAGCTCGAGTTCATCTGGGAGAAGTGGCAGAGAAGGCAGATGATGTGGTTAAGAGTAGTAAAACTTTCAAAGCTGAAAAAGTCACTCTAAAAAACGGCGATATTGCTTATAAATCAGCTGATTTAATAAATGGCAAACCTGTTTTAGTTCGCTCTAGATCCTTTCTGGATGATGCCGGTCGTATCAAATGGCCAGCTGCAGATGGTTTTGTGACAGACCGTGCAGGTAAGGCGATTACAGAGGCTGCCAATCTGAAAGCTGGACAAGTGATTGACCGTTTTGGATCAAATGGTGGGCGCTTCACCAGTCCAGTTGATAACGGAGAGAAATTAGCATTTAATACTAGAGGCTTGCCTTATCCTGAAGGTTATCAGACTTATCACAAATATGAGGTGGTGAAGGATATAACAAAGGAAAATATTTTAAAAGCATATAATGAAGCACCACAAAAATTACAATTTTTCTTGAATGAAAGATTGTCAAAATATGGAAATCCAGTGGATGTGCTATCTGATGTGAAGAAGGGGCAAATTGCTAAAGTATTTGGTCAGGGTGGTGGAACTCAAATTCAGTTTGGTTCCAATCTAGAGTATTATGAAATATTAGGTTTTCTTAAGGAAGTAAAATAATATGGTATCAAAAGAATTAATTGAACAGTATAAGCAGGAAATTGAAATACTAATTAGAAAGAATAACTTTCAAACTTTGAGATATGAGTTATTTAATGAACAGAGCAATCTTCCATGGGCGACACATCTATTTTATAGGGATAACAAGTTTATGATAAATAGTAGAGATGAACGCTCATATGTTGTTGGAGTAACTTGGGAATACGATACTATTAATGAAGCCATAGACAAGTTCATGAGTATACTGAAACAAACAATTAACGCTGAGCATTTAGCATCAGAACTAGGATTTTCTCATCCATACTCGTCACCACTTTGGGATTAATAATGTTATCTATGGATAAAGAGAAACAAGAACTTATGGAAGAAATTAAATTGTTGGGATATGAAAGTTTAAAATTTTCTATTTTTAATGATCATAGACCAGGTGAATGGGAAGTTCGAATTGAGTTTGATTCTACTAGTGAACATTATTTTGTTTACGCTACAATGGATAGAGCAAGTTATAACAAAAAATTGGAATTTGATAATTTTGAGGATGCAAAAAATAAATTTATAGAAAAACTAGACCTCACTGTGAAAATAAATAGAACTTCTGTAGAAAATGGAGAAGTTCCTGAATACTCCTCTCCATTATGGGATAAAATCGATGATTGATATTGAGAACATGAAATGTATAGTTGAACAAGAAATTAAAAAATGTCATTTTGAGAGCTTGCATTATGTACTATTTGATGAGGACAGTAATCTGCCTTGGGCTATTCACTTATTCTATAGAGATGGGGAATTTATGATTAATGGTAGAGATGACAGCTCATATATTATAGGAAACACTATAAAATTTGACAATTTTGAAGATGCGAAGACATCTTTTATAAGTAAATTAGAACACTTTGTTGAATCAACTAAGAAAGGAATTAAAGTTGGATTTTCTCCATATTATTCTTCTCCCCTCTGGGATGATGCAGAATAACAAATAATTTCATACAGAGCCAGCAAATTTAAAAGCAGGACAAGTAATCGACCGTTTTGGAACAAATGGCGGCCCTTTCACCAGTCCAGTTGATAACGGAGAGAAATTAGCATTTAATACTAGAGGCTTGCCTTATCCTGAAGGTTATCAAGTATACCATCAGTATGAAGTGGTGATAGATTTAACTGAAGAAAATATCCTTAAAGCATTTGAAAATGCACCTAAAGAAGTGAAAGATGCCCTTCTTGATGCAATGGAAAATCGAGGATTTTCTTTATCGGACTTAGCCAATATTCGTAAAGGACAAATTGCTCGAGTCTTTGGGCAAGGAGGGGGAACCCAAATCCAGCTTGGACAATCATTAAAATATTACGAGGATTTAGGTATACTAAGAGAGGTAACGAAATGAAAACTGAACAAATTGATAAATTTAAACAAGAAATAGAAGAAGAAATTGAGAGACGGCATTATAATTCATTAGTCTATGTATTATTTGATGAATTGAATACGGCTCCTTTTGCGATTCATATTTTTTATAGAGATCATCTGTTTATGGTGAATAGTCGAGATGATAGATCATATGTTCTTGGGAAAACGTTTGAATTTACAAATTTTTTGGAGGCAAAAGATAAATTTTTTAAACTGTTAGATTTTATAGTTCGAGAAGGACGTAGAGATGTTGCGAAACGAGGAAGTTATATGTATCCATCCCCCCTCTGGGATGATGTCACAGAATAATAAATAACTCCCCCTTTTATGATAGAATAAATGAAACAAGAGTTTACCAACAAACCATTGGTAAGCTCTTGCTTTAAATAGAATTCTCTTCAAGGTAGAGTGAATCAACACTACTCCAGCATCTCCTCCCCCCAATCCCGAATTACTTCTATTGATGAAAAAAGTAAACTTTCAGATTTTAATCTATCTATTGAAGATTTGGCTGAAGTTAAGCAAGGTCAAATTGCTAAAGTATTTGGTCAGGGCGGTGAAAATCAAATTCAGTTTAAATCGTCGATAGACATTTATGAAAAATTAGGATTTTTAAAAGAGGTAATAAAATGAAAGATATATTAGATTTTAAATTTATGAAACAAGATGTAGAAAAGGAAATTAAAGAAAAGAAACTTGAAAGTATACATTATGTATTATTTGATGAAAATAAAAATCTTCCCTGGGCATTCCACCTATTCTATAGAGATGGTAAATTTATGATTAATGGGAGGGACGACAGATCTTATGTTATGGGAAGGACAGTTGCGTTTGATGATTTCAATGAAGCTGAATACTTTTTTATCAATAAATTAGAACATTTTGTAGAATCTAATCGCTTTAAACTAAAAATTGGAAAGAAACCATATTATTCGTCACCGCTATGGGATAAAACAGATGAATGAATCAAATATTTTAAGATGGAAGCATAATATTGAACAAGAAATTAAAAAACGTCATTTTGAGAGCTTACATTATGTTCTATTTGACGAAACTAGACGTCTTCCTTGGGCATTTCATCTTTATCAGAAAAATGGGAAATTTTATGTTGATGGTCGAGATGATGCGGTTGCGCAAGGCAAGACCATTCGATTTTCTCATGATCCAAGATTAGACTCTTTCAGGGGTTCTGCATTAGAATGGGAGTGGAATTACTTAAGAGAAAAATATGGGTATATTGATTTAGATAAGATTGGAGGATACTGGTATGCAAGCAAATGAAACATTGAACTTGGCAAGAGAAACTAGAAAAAAATCAGAGAAATTTTTGGAGATAGAGTAGATACAATTGCGTCTTATGATATAGTAGATGACCCAAATCATCGGATGTTCAAATTGAATTTTATGGCCTACGATTATTTTTGCATTCAATTTAATTATGAAAATGATTTATGTGGGTTTTCGATTGTTTTAAATGATCAATTTGGAGTTTCCCTAGAAGAAGATATACGTAGTTACATGGGAACGAAAGATTGGGATAGTTACTTAAGAGAAATTATGTCAAAAATAGAAATGCGTATTCCAGATAAGTTTTTGAAAGCCAAAGGCTGGTTGTAAAAAAGTCGTATCACCAAAGTGAAGGGCTTAAGCCAGTTGACAGACTGGTCAGCTCTTACGAAGCGAGCAGGCCAATTGACGTGGAATGCATTTGATCAGTTAAGGCATTTGAAAGAGGGTCAATCATTTTTATACGAAGCCTTAGGACAGCTCAAGAGAGAGGATCGTTTAGCAGCAGCGATAGGCACGGTGAGGCAGGACTTTAGTCGGCACCCAGCTCGAGTTCATCTGGGAAAAGCGGCAGAGAAGGTTGAGGACAATTTTAAGATTAAGAAATCAATTCCTTCTGAAGATATCAATAAATGGTGGTTAGAACAAGGATATGATAAACCACCATATACTCCAGGAACAAAAGTCCAAGAAATTGAGTTAATTGATGATACGAAATTTGTCAGAGTTTATGATGGTGAAAATTCTCATCTTTATGGCGGCTGGCTTATGAAAGCCGAAGATATAAAGGGGTTATCTGCTTCCCAAATTCAGAATAAGTTTGCATTGCCAATTATGCCTAAGTTTGTAGGAGAAGTTACGATTCCAAAAGGGAGTGTATTACGAATGGGTGAGGTTAATCCCTTATTTGGTTTATCTGGTGGTGGGACTCAGTTTGATTTGATGGGGCAATATATTGGAGAATTCAAAGAATTAGGGAAAATTTCTAAATAGAGGTATTAACAATGACATATCTAATAAAAGTAGAAAAAAATACATTAAATATTAACAATATTGCTGTTCAATTTACGGGGAACATTGCTGAATTTAAAGAAATTAATCAGCAAATTATCGTGAGATTAGATATTCCAACTACAGGATTCTTAACGGATAATGACTTTAAAAATGTGTATGCTATTGATGTTAAAGGAAAAATTAAATGGCAAATACAAAATGTACGCCCTGTAAATAATCCCAATTTTCAATGTGCACCTATTGTTAATATTCAAGTACTGGATGATAATTTATTTGTTACAGATTTTATGGGTAGAAAATACAATGTTGATATTGATACAGGAAATATGAACTTGAAGACCGTTACTAAATAATATTTTATATTTAAACTGAATTTATTAAAATAAAACAAGATAAATAATAAATTTTTAATCAAATAAATACAGAAAGCTATCTGGGGTTGGAGGGGGACACCTACACCCGAAGTCGGCTCTTGACGAGAGGTGCTCTAGAGGTAGGTAGCTTTTTTGTAGGAGCAGGTGAGTTGAGAACGGCTGTATCAGGTAGTCAAATTGGCAGTCGTATTAGCAAAGTGAAGGGGTTGAGCCAGTTGACAGACTGGTCAGCTCTTACGAAGCGAGCAGGCCAATTGACGGGGAATGCATTTGATCAGTTAAGGCATTTGAAAGAGGGCCGATCATTTTTATACGAAGCCTTAGGACAGATCAAGAGAGAGAACCGCTTAGCAGCAGCGATAGGCACGGTGAGGCAGGACTTTAGTCGGCACCCAGCTCGAGTTCATCTGGGAAAAGTGGCAGAGAAGGCTGAGGATGTGGCGAGGGTAGTGGATAAGGTTGAGGATGCAACAAAAGTAAATTCTACATGGGAAATTTATAAAGAATATGATGCGTCTAAAGCAAATAAGTGGTGGAAAGTAGAAATGGGCTATGACAATGCACCTTATACTCCCAAAACAACTGTAAAAGAAATCATATTAACAAAAGATACTAATTTTGTCCGAGTATATGATGGTAAAATCTCAGGACAATATGGCGGTTGGTTAATGAGAGAATCTGACATTGCAGAACTAACAGCAGAACAAATTAAGGATAAGTTTGCACTCCCTGCAACACCAAGATACAAAACTGATGTTAAGATACCGTCAGGTACTAAATTAAGGACAGGTGAAGTAAATCCTTTAGAGGGCTGGGGAAGAGGCGGCGGAACTCAATATGATTTAATGGGACAACGTATAGGAGAATTTACGAATGAAAGATTATTACCATAATAATGATTTAAACTTAGAGTTTTCTGTGAGACAGAAAATAGAAATTGAAAATTTAGAAATTATACTTTTAGATATTCCTTACAATGATGATACTGTAGACAATATTTATGGTATACATAACCAAAAAATTTTGTGGAGAGTGCAAACTAGAAATGACTTATCAAATAAATTGCCATATGAGCAAATGACTATAGATACAAATGCAAATGTTATAGCAGCTACAGATTTTTATGGCAGAAGAAGTTTTATTGATGTAAAAACAGGAAAAATAATCAAAACTGATACAGTTAAATGATTGAGCCTATATATAGTATAATCATAAGTCTTTAAGAATTAACGAAAACTCACCACCCACAATGCCAATTCCAAGACGGCTTTGTTAGGCTACTTTGAAGAGTCCAGTGTCCGCTCATATGAGCAGATTGCCCATGCCAATGGTTTTACCTATTTTGATGCGGGAAGTGAAGGGTGGAAAGCGATGGCTAAAGTCGATGGAGAACTTGCTCCCAAAGTAAATAAAGAGTTTCTTGTTCAACAGATTAAGGAAGGAAAAGATTTTGTATTAACTTCAAATCCATCCAAAGCATTTGATGCTTGGCACTTTGAACATAAAGGAGAGTCATTTTATAAAGAAATGATTTTTTTACAAAACAATGGATATAAATTTGAGAAATATGGAAATTTTTGGAGGGTCTATAAATGAGTGAAACCTATTTACCAGTGAAAGAAAGTCTAGGATATAAGAATGTCAAAACTGCCTTATTGAACATATTTCAAATGAATTTAGACGATTTATTTATTCTCGAAAATAGTTATGAGGGTTTTAATTTTTCCATCACTTATAGAGGCTATGATGTAGAAATGGGAATACCAGATGCTCAAAAAAATACTCAATTTCAATTTGGAGAAGGTGGAATTTTTAAAATTTTACTTGACGATCCAAATTATCCCGAAAATTCTATTTTGGAAAAAATTTTTCTAGAGTTTTTAATTGATAATCAATCTATTCGAGAGAAAATAGAGTATACATTTGGCAAAAATGAAAAAGACATCGAATATGCCCTGCAAGTGTTGAAAGGCTATCTGGACAAAAAGTATGAAGAAGAACATGACTTAGTTAAGTAATTACTGATACTTTTAGAGGGCATATAAATGACAGAGCATTATTTACCAATTAAAGAAAGTTTAGGTTACAAAAATGTAAAACAAGCATTACAGAATGTGTTTTCTGTAAATTTAGATGATATTCAAATTCGTGCTGGAGAATATGAAAATTTTAGTTTCTTATTTACATATAACAATTATTTTATGACAATGCTACTCTCATCTACTAAAAAAAATACTCAGTTTAATTTTGGAGAAGGCGGGATGTTTGATATTCTTTTTCCTAATCCAAAATACCCTGAACACTCATTTCTTGAAGAAACATTTTTCCATAACTTATTAGTTGATGAAAAAATGAGTGAGAGTGTAGAAAGTGTTTTTGGCAAAGACGAAAAATCAGTCGAACATGCCCTGCAAGTGTTGAAAGACTTCCTGGATTCAGATGATGCAAAGGTGTTGTTTCGTAAATAGCGTTTTAAAGAAGTCCTTCGTGGCAGTCAGCTGGAACTTCATCAGCTATCAACCGCTTTTATGACCCAATCTGATCAAGTGGCCTATCTAACGTATCTCACCACACCGTCGTTAAGAAAGGAGGAGTTGAAAT
>NZ_JAQFJE010000008.1:0-110330 GCF_030439945.1 Streptococcus sp. SI1 | reverse complement strand
AAGCAGGTCAAAGTGAAACAATCAAACTGAAAGCCGGCACTTATACTTTCCATGAAGAATCCGCTCCAACTGGTTACTTGGCCGTAACGGATATCACATTCGAAGTAGATGTTCAAGGAAAAGTGACGGTCAAGAATGCGAATGGGAACGGTGTTAAGGCGGATGGTAACAAGCTAACGGTGACCGATCAAGCTGCTCCTAGCGTACCAACGCCTGGAAAATCAAAAACGCCATCAACTCCAAAACAAGATCTTCCGCAAACAGGAGATGGAGTGAAGCTATCTTTGTATGCTTGGTTGATGCTAATATCAGGAAGTTTGCTTGCTATTGTAGGGTATGCACGCAGAAAAAATGAAGGATAAAAGTAGCGGTTACAAAAGAGAGTGAGGAATCACTCTCTTTTGTTATGAGGACGGATAAAAAAGGGGGTATAATAGTAATAAATTCAGACATTAAATAAAGGAATGATGTTAGTATGATTTCAGGGGCATCTCCTTTGGTTAGATACTATTCTACCAAAACGTATCCATGACATCACACTAACATCAAGATTAATTATAATATAAGAAAGAGAGATAAATGAATACAATAAGATTATTAGTAAATTTTTCTAAGAAGATTATATTAGGAACAGATAGGTTAGTGTTAAAGCCTTTAAATATGACAATTTACCTCATAAAACATTGAAAGAAACCGAAGAAGGTCTAGTCACATGGCACTTATCAGCACCTTTAGGAAAATATGGGCTTTTTTTAAAATCAAATAGTGAATTAATCGGAAATATTAATTTTAGACCTGAGACCAATGAGAAAGTTTTTATCGGTTACACTTTAAATAAAAACTTTTGGAAGCTGGAGTATGCTACAGAAGCATTACAAAAATTAATATCATTATCCTTTAAGCAATTAGGTATTAAACAAATTTTAGCAAAAGTTCATTCAGAAAATAGAGCTTCTATAACATTTTTACTGAAATTGGGATTTTCTCTGTGGTTAATATTGAAAGTAATATCAAACACTATCGGGGCTATGCTTTTGATGAGTTAGCTTATGAAAAAAGAAGAGATGATTAAGATATTTTGGATGATTTCTAAAAAGTATCTAAAAAACAAAAAAGTTCAATGTTCCTAAGAGAATAAAATGATAAGAAGCTTATTAAATTAGTATTTTTAGCTTAAAAAATAACAGCATCGCACTCAAAATCCAGTGTCCGCAAGGACGTGCCGGTTCGACCCCGGCCTCCGGTAAGTTAAAGGTCTTCAAACATTGATTTGAAGGCTTTTTTCTTTGTTTTGAGCAATTTTATATTCTTTCTTTTATTCATTTAATCGAAATAAAAAAGCACCTTATCTAATAAGATAACCCCTAGCTCAGTATTTTATTTTTTTGGAAGTGTTACAAAATTCACCTTATTTAGATGAAATTATTTGAAATCAATATAACATAAAGTGAAAAGAACATAGTGATAAAAGTGCAATAGTAAAGGCTTTTAGTATTTAAAGAGATGTAAGTTCCACCAACCAGGTCTTAAGAAAGCTCGTAAAGCTAGTCAGTTCTCAAAACGTTAATTCAAAAGAATTACGATACTTATAAAGAGCACCTCGAAAGGTGCTCTTTTTTATAATGTTATAATAGCTTTTGTAAACTTTCCTCAATCTCTTTAGGTTCTGCTTTAGATGAAAATCGTTTCACAACTTGCCCTTCTCGGTTTATTAAGAATTTAGTAAAATTCCATTCGATTCTTTTTCCGAGGGGGCCAGCTTGTTGTTCTTTTAGCCAGATATAGAGAGGATCTGCTTCCTTACCATTGACTTTAACTTTAGCAAAACGTGGAAAAGTAGTTTGGTAGTGGAGGCTGCAAAAACGATTGATTTCTTCTGCTGTACCTGGTGCCTGCCCCATAAATTGATTACAAGGAAAGTCGAGGATTTCAAAGCCCTGGTTTTGATAGCGGGTGTAGAGGTGTTGTAGTCCCTTATATTGAGGGGTCAAGCCACAACCTGTTGCAGTATTGACAATAAGCAGAACATTCCCTTTATAAATTTCTAGGGAGATAGATCGATTATTCTGATCGAAAATGGAAAAATCATATATTTTAGTCATAAGTGCTTCTCTCCTATTTTTCTTTCATTGTAACAGTTTTTATCTTATTAGTCGATTCTAAAAAGATTTTCCATTTAGAATGGATTTGTTATATTCAATAAAATTGAAAAAAGTTTAGGAAGTGTCGTGTCAGTCATGAAGTATAAAAAAACAGATAATATTTACAAGACGAAAACAGATATTTATCAGAAAACGTTTACAAATAGAATTAAAAATGATATGATTTGTATAAACCGGTTTACTAAAAGAATAAATTTCATTTTGAGATTTATAGCTCTTTATTTTATAGAATAATTAATTGAGGTTTATACATGCAATCAAAAACAAAAAAGATGCTATTTAGTCTGTCATCACTTGCATTATCAGGATTTTTACTTCATCATTTATTGACAGTTACAGCAGAGGAAACACCAATAAATGCCACTCAGCAAACTCAGAAGCAATCTACTGCTGAAAAAGCGCAACAGGTAGAAAAAAATCTTGTAAAAAATGGAAATTTCAGTCAAACAGAAGCAAAAAGTGGCCTTTGGACAGGAGTAAAAGCTGTTGGATGGAATGCTTGGCTTGATACTACAAAAAGCTCTACCAATACTTCAGCAAGAACGATTGAAGTAAAAGATAATGCGGTTACTATTTCTGGAACAGAAACTTTGCGAGCGGTTGTTTATCAAGAAGTTAATTTACAGCCAAATAAAAAATATAAATTGCGTTTTAAGGTTAAAACGGAAAATAAGACGGGAATTGCCAAAGTCCGAATTATTGAAGAAGTAGGAGACAAGAAACAACTCTGGAATTCTTCTGAATTTAAAGGAACCGAAGATTGGAAGACGGTTGAAACTGATTATAGTCCAACTTTATCCGTGAACAAGATCAAGTTAGAATTATTCTACGAAACAGGGACAGGAACGGTTTCTTTCAAAGATGTAGAATTGGTGGAAGCCCCCAATCAGTCAGTTGACAAATCTCAAACATCTGAAAAGAGTTTAGAGAAAATCGTCAATTTGCCGTTGGGGAAAAAGTACGTCTTCACTAGAGAAGATTATACATATACTGTTGAAAATAGTAGTATTGCGACTGTAAAAAATGGTATTGTAGAACCTTTGAAAGAAGGGACAACCACTATCACAGTCTCTAAAGATGGGAAAGAAATCAAAAAGATTCCTTTGACAGTAAAGCCTTCTGTAAAGGATAAATACACAGAACGATTGGATGATTGGAATGGTATTATTGCCGGAAATCAATACTATAATTCTAGTAATGACAATATGAAGAAATTGAACCAAGAATTAGAAGGAAAGGTCAAGAAGAGTTTAGAAAGTATTGATTCACAAGCTGATCGGAAAAGCCTTTGGAAGGAATTATCAGACTATCAAAAATCCTCTAATTTAACTGCTACTTATCGTAAATTAGAAGAAATGGCGAAACAAGTGACCAATCCTTCGTCTCAATATTATCAAGATGCTAAAGTTATTCGTACAGTAAGAGATGCGATGGAATGGCTTCATAAAAATGTCTATAACAGCTCAAAAAGCATTGTTGGAAACTGGTGGGATTATGAAATCGGTACACCACGTGCAATCAATAATACGCTATCTTTGATGAAAGAGTATTTCTCCGATAATGAAATCAAAACTTATACCGATGTTATTGAGAAATTTGTGCCGGATCCAGAAAATTTCCGAAAAACAACAAATAATCCTTTTAAAGCTTTGGGCGGAAACCTAGTTGATATGGGACGAGTTAAAGTAATTGCAGGTCTTTTGCGTAAAGATGATCAAGAAATTTCATCAACGATTCGTTCAATTGAACAAGTATTTACTTTGGTTAATAAAGGCGAGGGTTTTTATCAAGATGGCTCTTACATTGACCATACAAATGTTGCTTATACAGGTGCTTACGGTAGTGTTTTAATTGATGGTTTATCTCAATTGTTACCAGTTATTCAAAAGACAGACACTCCAATTGATACAGCAAAAATGCAGACGATGTATCATTGGATTAACAAGTCATTTGCGCCCTTGATGGTTCATGGAGAATTAATGGACTTAAGCCGCGGACGATCTATTAGTCGCGCTAATAGTGAAGATCATGTAGCAGCAGTTGAAGTACTTAGAGGGATTCATCGCATTGCCGAAATGTCTGAAGGAGAAATAAAACAAAATCTGAAATCTCTTGTAAAGACAATTGTAAAATCTGATACTTACCATGATGTCTTTAGAAATTTGAAGACTTACAAAGATATTAATTTGATGGAAGCTTTGTTGAAAGATGTTACAGTGCCGGTCACTCCGCGAGAAAGTTATTTATCAGCTTTTAACAATATGGATAAAACTGCTATGTATAACGCCGAAAAGGATTTTGGCTTTGGGCTATCTATGTTCTCCAGTCGTACATTAAATTATGAAAGTATGAACAAGGAAAATAAACGGGGCTGGCACACTGGTGATGGAATGTTTTATCTGTATAATGGTGATTTGAGTCATTATAGTAATGGCTACTGGCCAACAGTGAATCCTTATAAGATGCCAGGAACAACAGAGACAGATGCCAAGCGTTCTGATACAGAAACTGGGAAAGTGTTGCCATCTGGTTTTGTAGGAACCAATAAACTGGATGAGAAAAATGCAACTGCAGCAATGGACTTCACTAACTGGAACAAAACTTTAACGGTTCATAAGAGTTGGTTTATGCTGAATGATAAAATAGCTTTTCTTGGAAGCAATATCAAGAATACATCAAAGGATGCGGCATCAACAACTATTGAGCAAAGAAAGGTTGAAAAAAATAGCCCATATAAGGTCTATGTCAATGATAAGGAAGCGAACTTGACGGATAAAGAACAAGCATACAATGAAACGAAGAGTGTCTTTCTTGAATCTGCAGATAAGAAAAGGAGTATTGGTTATTTCTTCTTTAAAAAGAGCAATCTTACAATGATGAAAGCTATCCAAAAAGGTGCGTGGAAAGATATCAATGATGCTCAGCCAGCAGCTCAATTACAAAATGAATTTATCACAATTAGTCAGGCGCATAAACAAAATGGGGATAGTTATGGCTATATGCTTATTCCAAATGTAGATCGTGCTACTTTTAATCAAATGGTGAAAGATTTAGAGGGTAGTCTTCTTGAAAATAATGATAAATTACAAGCAGTCTATGATGCGAAGCAGAAAATTTGGGGAATTGTCAAATATGACGATTCTGCGTCTACAATTTCCAATAAATTCCAAGTTTTGAAACGAGGAATCTATACTATTCGTAAGGAAAATAATGGCTATAAAGTTTCTTACTACAATCCAGAAACAAAGAACTCTGCTAGTAAAGATAGTGTCTTTAAAGAATTAGCATCAAAACCAACTGTTGAAGATTCGTCAAAAAAGACAGGAAAAAAAACGAAAGAAAATCAGCCAACACTTCCTCAAACAGGGGAATATAGCGGCGTTTTACCTCTTGTAGGTATGCTATTGATGGGAAGCGGTTATTTTAGTCTTCGATTGAAATAAGTCCCCAAAAACCGAGAATCTAAGGATTAGTTTTTCGGTTTTTTGATTATGTAACTTTCAGTCTATCTTGCTCCGTCATGATTGTTACTTAATTAATAGTTATGATGATAGAAAAATAAAAAAAAATTACATAAAATTAGAAGTTTGTTGCCTATTTTTAACTAAAATATTATATAATATAATACATGAGGTAACTATTTAATGATTGTTACGATTTTTATTTGGTTGGAGGAACTATAATAGTGTTAAAGATTGGAAAAAAAGCCAAGCAGAGAATTGGTGTTGTATTATTTTTGCTAGCACTGATATTTGGTTTT
The DNA here is from genome assembly GCF_030439945.1 of Streptococcus sp. SI1. Lineage (NCBI taxonomy): Bacteria > Bacillati > Bacillota > Bacilli > Lactobacillales > Streptococcaceae > Streptococcus > Streptococcus sp. SI1. Next base: position 104,408 of record NZ_JAQFJE010000008.1, on the reverse strand, counting down.
AATATAATAAGTAATCAGGTGATTCATGCCAAAACGATTCCGAATGTTATTACGTCAATGAAAGTCACAAGTAGTGAAGGTAAACCTTTACAGGGTGATCTTAAAAAATGGCAGGATTTCAAGGTTAGTGCAACCTTCTCGTTGCCAAATAATACGGTAGAAGCAGGTGATACGACCACAATTGATTTCCCCAAACAGCTTGTTTATAACTCGCCTAATAAAAGTTTTAATATTGTAAGCAGTCAGGGAGATATTGTTGCAGTAGCAAAGATTGATGCAGCGAAGAAAAAAATTGTCTTGACCTATACAGATTATGTTGAAAAACATTCTGACATTAAAGGGACATTCGATTTTCATGTTCGTTTTGATCATCGGGAGCACAAAGCTAATGGAAAAGTCGATTTGGAATTTAAAATCGATGGTAAGATTACAAATGCAGGTAGTCCAGGATTTGCTGGTGCAGGCGATTCCGAAAAATTCTCAATTGTAAAAGGTGGATGGCCTTTAACAAATGATCCAGAACGTTTGGGTTATGATGTAGCGCTAAATCGGACACAAGAACTCTTTAAAAATGCTGTTGTTGAAGATGAATTTATGGGCAATGGTGTTATTGAGGCTGACTCTGTCAAGATTATCAAGGGAGTATGGCTTTACAATTCGAAAATTTCTGAGTGGGAATTGCAGCATGCAGAAGATGTGACAGCTAAATTGAAAGCTAATATTACAGTAAATGAGCGAAAAGCTACTGTCAAGATTGGCGATATTGCTCCAAACGAGGGCTATTATATCAATTATAAAGTTAAACTAAACGGTGAGCCAAAGATTGGGGATGCTTTCACAAACAAAGCCAAATTAACAGCCGACAATACTGGTAATAGAACTACAGAAGTTGAAACACGCTATGTAAAAGCTAACGGTAAAGCAGATGGGAAAGACTTCACGATTAAGGTTAAGAAAATTGATGCTAATGGTCAGCCTCTTGCAAATGCGGAGTTTCAAGTGATTCGCAATCGTACTAAAGAAGTGGTTGGAACCATTACCACGGATACGAATGGTATGGGGAATTTGTCACATCTTGTGAAAGATGAGTACACCCTGAAAGAAAGCAAGGCACCAGATGGTTATGAAAAAACTGATGAAGAGTTTAAGATTTCCCCTTCTGATTTTGGAACAGAACAATCTGTTTTAAAAACAGTTGTCAATCAAAAAATAGGTAATAAGAAGATCAAAATCGGTAAGCTAAATCCAAATGGTAAAAGGATTGCGGGTGCTAAGCTTCATGTTTATAAGGGAGAAGGAACACAGGGTGACGTCGTTGCTTCTTGGACATCAGAGTCAGGTAAAGCACACGAATTAAGTTTAGAGCCTGGAATTTATACTTTCCATGAAGAATCGGCCCCTAATGGTTACACAGTTGTTAGTGATATTGTCTTTGAAGTAACAGCAGCTGGACAAGTGAATATCCTTAAAGCTGAGAACAATACAGCGACTGTCAAAAATGATACATTAAATATTACAGATCAGTTTGATGATGCAAGAACAAATATCTCGGTTGTGAAACATTGGGATGACAAAGATAATCAAGCCGGAAAACGTCCAAATCATATTACAGTGAATTTGCTGGCTGACGGGAAAAAGATAGAGTCTCAAACGATTAGACCAAATGAAAACGGTGAATGGCGTGCAGAATTTGCCAATAAACCAAAATATAAAAATGGAAAAGAAATTCATTATACCATTACTGAAGAGGTTGTTGCTTCTTATCGCTCAGAGATTAGTGGGGATACAGCATCAGGTTTTGTATTGAAAAATCTGTATGATCCATCTCAACCGCCAGCACCAAAACAAAAGATTTTACCAAGGACAGGAACGACGGTTATGGGCGCCTTGATTGTTGTAGGGGTCGTAGTTCTTAACGGGGGTATCTACTTAGCAAAACGAAAAAATAAATAGGGTTATCTGGTTTGACAAATCGTCCTTTATAGGTGCTTTTGATAGTGTAAGATAGTTAAAACAGGCTAGGATTTTCCTAGCCTGTTTAGCTTGTATTTTTCAATAATAGATTTCTTGTTTTTCTTTTTTTAATCGAAAAGGACTAGATTTTTTACTTTAGTGCGGTATATTGTTTAGCAATCGTTGTGATCGCTTCGTAATTACCTTGGCTGGCAAGTTTGTTAAATTCTCCACCAATACCAATGGCATCCGCACCGGCAGAAAACCAATCTGAAACATTATCCAAATTGACGCCGCCTGTCACCATGATAGCTACTTGAGGAATCGGTGCTTTAACGGCAGAGATATATTTTGGACTTAGAGCGCTTCCTGGAAAGAGTTTGATGATTTCACTGCCAGCTTCTAGTGCTGTGGTGATTTCTGTTAAGGTCATACAACCCGGAATATAGGGAATGCTGTAGAGATTACAGATTCTTGCAGTTTCAGAGTTGAAAGAAGGAGAAACAATATAATGAGCACCTGCTAGCATTGCATCTCTTGCGGTTACAGCATCCAGTACAGTTCCAGCTCCGATACAAACACTGGCATCATCTTGATATAGGTGGTTTAGCTCTTTTATAATTTCGCCGGCGTATTGATTGGTATAAGCAACTTCAATAGCTTTGATACCACCTTTGATACAGGCGATAGATGCTTTGAGGCCTTCTTCTTTTGTCTTTCCACGAACAACAACGACAATTTTTTGTGTTTTTAATTCAATAATGATATCTGATTTAGTCATGCTATTCTCCTAACGAATAATATCTTTGGTGGTTGTTAGCAATTTTTCAATAGCTGTAGCAGATTTGCTCATACTGTCGCCAGCGAGAGTACACTTCATGGTCGCACTAGCAACAGCAAAGTCAAGTGTATCTTTTAAAGAAGCTTGCATGAGTAATTGATAGAGTGCGCCAGAAACAAAAGCATCTCCGCTTCCAACGCGTTGATAGACAGCGGTTTTTAGCTGGGCAGATTGCTCAAATGTATCACTGAGCGCATAAGCCTGATAGACATTTTTATCTTGTGCATCAGTGGAGCGGAACGTATGAAAAATGGCTTTAAAGGAATAGATTTCTTTTAAATGACGCATGCGATTTTCAATCTCCGCCAAACTTGCTGTTTCTCTTGGAAACATGTCAAGATCTGTTTCATCTGCCATAATTGGATCGATTCCAAAGCAATAGTCGGCATAGCGAGCGAATTTTGAAAATTCATATTTGGCTTCTAATACAGAAATCATTTTAGTGCGCAAGTTGAGATCCATAGAAATGGTGATGTTCCTTTGCTTTGCTTCTTTCAAAAGACATAGTAGCACTTCGCGGACTTGCTCATCAATGGCAACTGTGATGCCACTGAAATGAAAATGGCTGATTCCTTTAAACAAGCAGTCCATATCCAGCATTTCAGGACGAATCTGACTGATACTAGTATGCTTACGGTCGTAAAAAACTTCACTTTGGCGGCAACCAAATCCATTTTCCAGATAATAAACCCCAAGTCGGTCACCAAGTCGGAAAATAGTGCTAGTGTCAATGTCATGCTGTTTCAAAAACGTTAGGAATCGATTACCGATTTCATTATCTGGCAATCCTGTAAAAAGTTTTGTGCAAATTCCTAAGGCCTGTAAATTACAGGCGATATTGACTTCCGATCCACCAAAATAAGTTGTGCTGACCACTTGGTCACCAAGAGAAGCAACGTCTACAGGCGTAATTCGAATCAGTGGCTCACCAAATAGCAATAATTTCGTCATGTGTCAATTCCTTTCGGGTTGCAAAATGGATTTATGCATCAAGAAGTCCTTTTAAGTAAGCTGCGATTTCGTTATCTTGGCAGTTCGCAAAGAAGTATTCTTGGAAATGTTCCCCTGCAATGGTTTCTCTCAAGAAATCTTGGTCGATGTTTTTTAGAACGCTTAGCAGGTCGTTATGGGTAATCTTTTTAACCTCGTTTAAAATACGAGCATTTCGTTGTTCAGGAATTGCTCTTTCCTTTGGATAGCCACCGCCAACTTCTTCAGCAAAAAGTCGTTCAAATATCAATTTTAGATTTAATTCTGCACCCCAGCCAAAGCCTTTTGCATAAGGGATTGAAAGAGCATTGCCACCATTTATTTGAGAGAAGAGATAGGCGTCTGTTGGTTCGACAGCCAAGCCACAGACAACACCAGGAAAACTATTTAAAGCAACCATTGCTCCTTCACCAGTACCGCAACCGGTGATGACAAAGTCAGCAGCTTTTGTATTTAAGAGAATGGCTGCCAGTAAACCATTTTGAACATAAGTTAATTGGCTTTCGCCTTCTTTTCCATACATACCGTAGTTGTACAGTTCATATCCTTTTTTGTCAGTTGTTTCTTTTAAAGCATCATAAATAATGTGGTTTTTAGCAGCTTGACTATTTTCGTTAATTAAAGCAATTTTCATTTTTATTCCTTCTTTCTATTCTGGTTGTTTTCCGATATAAGCTAGGATACCACCGTCAACGTAGAGAATATGTCCATTGACAAAGTCGCTAGCATCACTAGCGAGAAAAACAGCTGGTCCCATGAGGTCTTCTGGATTTCCCCAGCGTGCCGCAGGTGTTTTAGCGATGATAAATTGGTCAAATGGATGGCGTGAGCCATCTTCTTGTAATTCGCGTAATGGTGCTGTTTGAGGAGTGGCAATATAGCCAGGACCAATACCATTACACTGAATATTAGCACTGCCGTATTCTGAAGCGATGTTACGTGTTAGCATTTTGAGTCCACCTTTAGCAGCGGCGTAAGCACTAACTGTTTCGCGACCGAGCTCACTCATCATGGAACAAATGTTGATGATTTTTCCGTGTCCTTTTTTAATCATCGAAGGAATGACGGCTTTGGAAACAATAAACGGTGCGTTTAAGTCAATATCAATCACCTTGCGAAAATCAGCTGCACTCATTTCGCACATAGGAACTCTGCGAATGATGCCTGCATTGTTGACCAAAATATCAATAATGCCAACTTCTCGCTCAACTTGCTCAACCATTGCTTGGATACCAGCTTCATCAGTAACATCGCAAACATAACCATGTGCTGAGATTCCTGCTTCATGATAAGCAGTTAAACCTCGGTCAACTAATTCTTGGTTGATGTCATTAAAAACAATAGTAGCCCCTACTTCAGCGTAGGCTTTGGCAATGGCAAAACCTATTCCGTAGGAAGCTCCAGTGATAAGGGCGATTTTTCCCTTTAGAGAAAATTGTTCTATGGAGAAAATTTTTTCTGTCATATTTTATTTCCTTTCAATTTAGTAAGATTTCATTCTAACAAGATTATATTCTAGTAAACCGGTTTTGTCAACGATAAAAAATGTTTTTTTGATATTTAAGTAGTGGAACCTTTGTAAAAATCTGCTTTTCGGATTTTTGGAAATAATCTATGAAATGTTAAAAAAGAATATAGATTTCAAAAGAGATGTAAGCGCTAATATTTTTTTGAAAAAAGTATTGACAAGTAAAAAACAATAGGCTACAATGGAAAATGTAAGTAAACCGGTAAACTTAAAAGAGAGGAGAATGTATGAAAATCATAGTTATAGGACATGGAAATTTTGCTACAGGGATTCATAGTTCTTTGAAATTGATTGCGGGCGAGCAAGAGAAAGTAGATGCTATTGATTTTGTGGAAGGCATGTCCGCAAACGAACTAAAAGAAAAAATTCTAGCTGCTATTACAAGCGACGAAGAGGTCTTAGTCTTGTGTGACTTATTAGGTGGAACGCCGTTTAAAGTGGCATCCACGATAATGGGAAATAGACCAGATTTGCAAATGAATGTTTTGTCAGGTTTGAATTTAGCTATGTTGCTGGAAACCGTTTTTGCGAGAATGACACTTTCATTTGATGAAGTTGCTGAAAAAGCAGTTGCAGCAGCACATAGCGGTGTTGTCAATGGCAGAGAGTTGTTTTCAGATGATTCAGAAGTAATAGAAGAAGATTTTGAGTCAGGAATTTAAAAAGGTAAAAGGAATGATTAAAAAAGTTACAATTGAAGAAATTAACACTCCTGAACGATTTTTAGAAGTTCCGCTTTTGACAAAAAATGAAGTAGAACAGGCAATTGAGAAAGTCATTCGGCAGTTAGATATAAATCTTGATTATTTTAAGGAAGACTTCCCGACTCCCGCAACCTTTGATAATGTTTATCCAATTATGGATAATACAGAATGGACCAATGGTTTTTGGACGGGAGAACTGTGGCTGGCTTATGAATACAGTCATGATGAAAAATTTAAAGAAATAGCTCATAAAAATGTCTTGTCTTTCTTGGAACGGGTCAATAAAAGAGTAGAACTAGATCACCATGACTTAGGCTTTCTTTATACTCCGTCGTGCATGAGTGAATATAAGTTGGATGGTGACAAAAATGCTAAAGAGGCTGCCTTAAAAGCAGCAGATAAGCTGATTGAACGCTACCAAGAAAAAGGAGGCTTTATTCAGGCTTGGGGTGAGTTAGGTAAGAAAGAACATTATCGTTTGATTATTGATTGTTTGCTCAATATTCAGTTGCTATTCTTTGCGTATCAAGAAACAGGTGAGCAAAAATATTATGAGATTGCAGAAAAACATTTTTATGCCTCTGTCAATAATGTCATTCGTGATGATGCCTCATCTTTTCACACATTTTACTTCGATCCTGAAACAGGTCATCCTCTAAAAGGTGTAACAAGACAAGGTTATAGCGATGATTCTTGCTGGGCAAGAGGACAATCTTGGGGTGTGTATGGTATTCCATTGACTTATCGCCATTTGAAAGATGAATCTTGTTTTGATTTATTCAAAGGTGTAACGAATTATTTCTTGAATCGCCTACCAAAAGATCATGTTTCCTATTGGGATTTAATCTTTAGTGATGGTAGTGAACAGTCTCGTGATTCTTCTGCGACAGCTATTGCGGTCTGTGGGATTCATGAGATGCTGAAATACTTGCCGGAAGTAGATGAAGATAAAGACATTTACAAACATGCGATGCACGCTATGCTTCGCTCTCTGATAGAAGATTATGCTAGTGATCAGTACAAGCCTGGAGGAACGACGCTTCTTCATGGAGTGTACTCATGGCATTCTGGCAAAGGAGTAGATGAAGGCAATATATGGGGCGATTATTATTACTTGGAAGCTCTAATACGTTTCTATAAAGATTGGAATTTATATTGGTAGGAGGAGAGAGATGACAACACCAAATATTATTATGACCCGTGTGGATGAACGATTGATTCATGGCCAAGGACAGTTATGGGTGAAATATCTAGGCTGCAATACAGTTATCGTGGCAAATGATGAAGTGAGTACTGATAAGATTCAACAAACATTGATGAAGACGGTTGTACCAGATTCTATTGCCATGCGTTTCTTCTCGTTGCAAAAAGTTATTGATATTATTCACAAAGCAAATCCTGCTCAAACGATATTTATTGTTTTGAAAGATATGAAAGATGCACTAACTTTGGTCAAAGGTGGTGTTCCAATTAAGGAAATCAATATTGGAAATATTCACAATGCAGAAGGAAAAGAACAGGTTACACGTTCGATTTTCCTTGGAGAAGAGGATAAGGCAGCGATTAAGGAGCTGAGTCAGTCTTATCAGGTAACTTTTAATACAAAAACAACTCCAAGCGGTAATGATGGAGCTGTAGAAGTAAATATATTGGATTATATTTAAAAAAAGGAGATTCATGATGTCAATTAATTTATTTCAAGCGATTTTAATTGGTTTATGGACAGCGTTCTGTTTTAGTGGAATGCTGTTAGGGATTTATACGAACAGATGTATTGTTTTGTCATTTGGCGTAGGGATTATTTTAGGAGACCTGCCAACTGCTTTAACAATGGGAGCAATTGGTGAATTGGCTTATATGGGATTTGGTGTTGGTGCTGGAGGAACGGTTCCGCCAAATCCAATCGGACCTGGTATTTTTGGAACGTTGATGGCGATTACAAGTGCAGGAAAAGTTACACCAGAAGCAGCACTTGCTCTATCTACTCCAATTGCCGTTGCAATTCAATTTGTACAAACTTTTGCATATACGGTACGTGCAGGTGCGCCAGAAACAGCTATGAAGCATTTAAAAAACCGTGATATGAAGAAATTCAAAATTACGTTGAATGCGACGATTTGGTTGTTTGCTGTGATTGGCTTTGCTTTGGGATGCTTGGGTGCTCTGTCAATGGATACTTTGCTGAAATTAGTAGGCTACATTCCACCAGTATTACTTTCTGGTTTAACGGTTGCTGGTAAAATGCTTCCGGCTATTGGGTTTGCAATGATCTTATCTGTCATGGCTAAGAAAGAATTGATCCCGTTTGTATTACTAGGTTATGTTTGTGCGGCCTATCTAAAAATTCCGACAATTGGTATTGCTATTGTAGGTACAATCTTTGCTTTAATCGAATTTTACAACAAACCAAAAACAGCAGATCATGTGGTAGAGGAGGAAGCACACGATGACTGGATCTAAATTAAACAAGAATGATTATCTCAAAACATCTTTGCGGGCATTCTTTTTACAAAATGGCTTTAACTACAGCAATTATCAAGGGTTAGGGTATGCAAATGTTATGTATCCTGCTTTGAAAAAACACTATGGTGATAATCAAGAAGGTCTCTACAAAGCATTAGAAGAAAATTGTGAATTTTACAATACGAATCCTCACTTTCTACCCTTTATTACGAGTTTACACTTAGTCATGTTAGAAAATGATCGTCCCACAGAAGAAACACGTAACATTAAAATGGCATTGATGGGACCTTTGGCTGGGATTGGAGATTCACTTTCACAATTCTGCTTGGCACCACTCTTCTCCACAATCGCAGCTTCTTTTGCGAAAGATGGTTTGATCATTGGTCCAATCTTGTTTTTCTTGGCTATGAATACCATTTTGACAGGGATTAAATTATCTACTGGTTTGTATGGCTATAAGTTGGGAACAACTGTCATTGACAAACTGAGTGAGCAAATGGCGACTATTTCGCGGATTGCTAATATCATTGGCGTGACGGTTATTGCAGGTCTAGCAGCTACTTCTGTTAAGATGACAGTGCCTATTACATTTGCCGCTGGAAAAGTAAAAGCAGGTACAAACCAAAGCATCGTGAGCATTCAAGGTATGCTTGATAAAGTAGCACCAGCGCTTCTGCCAGCTCTCTTTACTCTTTTGGTTTACTATTTGATCAAAGAAAAGAAATGGACAACCTATAAACTAGTTATTCTGACAGTTATCATTGGTATTATTGGCAGCTGGCTTAAGATTTTAGCATAATGAATACGACTTTACTTTATGGAATATTGATTGTTTTGGCAGGAACTCCGATTATACTGTCAAGCATCAGTCATTTCCGTCAGCAAAAAATGCTTCAAGAACAGATGGAGCAACGAAAAACTTATCTAGCTTCTTTAACAGCTGGTGATGAAGTTCTATTACTGTCTGGAATTCATGGTAAAATTATTTCCATTCAAGATGAGTTGGTGACCTTGCAAATTGCTAAGAATGTAACGATTTATGTGGAAAAAGAAAGCATAATGGGAAAGACAAAGGAACAAGGACAGAAGTTTCCAACCTCTGATTAATGGTAAGGTGTAGCATTATATGGTATTTGAATTGATAATCTAGTAACACGAATGCTGCTTGCTTTATTTATGATGGATTGGAGATAAAAATCTCTAACCTCAAAGCGTACTGTATAATAAATCAACAACTAGATGACAGATTAGGTTCTCTTCCAAGCTTAAAAAAGCGAATGGAGAGAACCTAATCTGCTTTGTAGGGTGGGATAAAAGGCAGATTTCTAGAGAAGCAGAACTGTATCAACCATTTTTTAGGTAAGGAAATATGAAACAAGAACGAACTATTTTTTTTGAAGATTTTGATATAGAGTATTATCGACATTATATTCTTCGCTATCAAAAGGAAGAATATAGCCGCATTCAGCACTCCCTTGAACGAATGTTCAACCATTATTTTTTATTTGATGGAAATTGGGATATGGAGCCGTGTCCGAGAGAACATCAGATTCAGCCGATGAATTGGGAAGTGCTATTTGAAGAAGATCCAGAGTGGGCTTACATGCTCAATCGGCAGGAGTATTTACTGAACTTTGTTATTGGTTACTTGGTTGAGGGAGACATGCGATATATTCAAAAATTGAAGTTTTTCATTTTTGATTGGATAGAGCAAGTACAGGAATTTTCTCCGCAATCTTTGACGACTAGAACCTTAGATACAGGGATTCGCTGTTTTACTTGGTTGAAAATTTTGCTGTTTTTACTGGAATTGGATTTGCTGGAAGAAAAGGAGTTGCAAATCATTTACCGCTCTCTTGAAACTCAGATTCACTTTATGAGAAGGTGTTATCGTGACAAGTATACACTCAGTAATTGGGGGATTTTGCAGACCATTCCAATGATTGCCATCTATCATTTCTTTTCAGAACAGCTCGATATTGAAGAAGAATATCTGTTTGCAATAGAAGAATTACAGCAACAGGTACAAATTCAAATTTTGGAAGATGGCACCCAGTTTGAGCAGTCTATTTTGTATCATGTAGAAGTTTATAAAGCTCTGTTAGAATTGTGTATCTTGCTACCAGAGTTGAAGCACAAGTACGCGACTTTGTTAGGAAAAATGGCTACCTACATTCAGATGATGACAGGCTTGGATGGAAAGACGATTGCTTTTGGTGATAGCGACTGTACAGATACGTGGGATATTCTGAATTTATCTGCTCTCGTTTTAGAAGATGAACAATTACTCTCATTAAAAAATCCATACTTAGATCCATATAGTTTGCTGTTGGTTGGGAGAAAAGGTGCTGATCGTTTAGCAACATTAAAAGCTCAAAAACAAGGAACAAGAACTGCTTTTTTCAAGGATTCTGGTCAGGTTTGTATTCAGACACCTCGGAGCCATTTCTTTTTCAAAAATGGACCAATGGGTAGTGCCCATACTCACAGTGATCAAAATAGCTTTTGCCTACAGGATCAAGGCAAGCTAATTTTTGTGGATTCTGGTCGCTATACCTACAGAGAGACAGGAGAACGTTCTGTTCTAAAAAGTGCTTGGAGTCACACCGGATGTATCCTTGATGAAACACCACCTGAAATGGTATCTGGTTCTTGGGATTACGAAAATTATCCACAATCTTTGTTTTGCGGATATCAAGAGAACGCAGCTATTCACTATGTAGAGGGGAGTTATCTTGCTTCAAATCCATCTTCTTACTTGCATACTCGGAAAATCATCATGTTGGAAGAAGGTGTTTGGCTTGTAATAGACGATATTAGATGTGCCGGAGATCATAAGTTACGAACTCAATTTATACTAGATAGTCAAGTTATCTACAGTCCAAGTCAAGTCAATAACCTCAAGCTTTGGAGTAAGATTCCGCTAGAGTTAGAAAAAACATTTATTTCGAAGAAATACAACGAATTAGAAGAGAGTTCTAAACTGGTTAAAATACAGGAATTTTCAGATCGAATCATTGATGCTACTCTGATTGCGGATCAATCATTTACTGTCAAGCATCATAAAGTGTATCAAACAGATGGCGGTCAACTTCCTAATGCACTTGCAATTGAAATAGAAAACAATCACACAAATAAGCTTATCTTAGTATTAAATGATGACCTTTACAAAGGAGAAAAATTGTGTGTAGTGGATGGTGTGAAAATGAGAGGAAAATGTGTTGTTTATGACAAAAAAACTTGTACAAAAATCAGGCTAAAATGCTAGAAAAGTCTGGTTTTATGGGATTTCAAGAAATTCCTTTTGAATAGAATATGTTATAATATAAGTGCTTAGGAGGGACTTTAGATTGGCAAAAAAGCTTACAATAAAAGATATTGCAGAACTTGCTCAAACCTCAAAAACGACTGTCTCCTTTTATTTAAATGGTAAGTATGAAAAAATGTCTCAAGAAACAAGGGACAAGATTAAAAGGGTTATTGAAGAAACCAATTATAAGCCTAGTATTGTAGCGCGAAGTCTCAACTCTAAACGAACCAAATTGATCGGTGTGTTGATTGGTGACATCACTAATAGTTTTTCCAATCAAATTGTCAAAGGAATTGAGGATATCGCACATCAAAATGGCTATCAGGTTATGATTGGGAATAGTAATTACAATCAAGAAAGTGAAGATAAGTATATAGAAAGTATGCTTCTTTTAGGAGTGGATGGGTTTATTATTCAGCCAACGTCTAATTTCCGCAAGTATTCGCGTATTATTGATGAAAAAAAGAAGAAAATGGTCTTTTTTGATAGTCAGTTGTACGAGCACCGGACTAATTGGGTTAAGACTAACAATTATGATGCAGTATATGATGTGACGCAAGCCTGCGTTGCGAAGGGGTATGAGAAATATATCCTTATCACAGCAGATATTAGTCGATTGAGTACACGGATTGAACGGGCTAGTGGTTTTATGGATGCTTTGGCTGATTCTAACTTTGAATATACAAGTCTAATCATTGAGGACAAGCACACGGACTTGGATAAAATGAAAGAATTTCTGCAAAGGGAAATCAATCCAGAAGAGAAAACGTTAGTTTTTGCACCCAATTGTTGGGCTTTGCCGCTTGTGTTTACCGTTATGAAAGACTTGAATTTTGTCATGCCAAATGTGAGCTTGATTGGTTTTGATAATACAGAATGGACGAGTTTATCTTCGCCGAGCATCACGACAATTGTGCAACCAGCTTTTGAAGAAGGGCAGCAGGCAACTAAGATTTTGATTGATCAGATTGAGGGACGTTATCAAGAAGAAAAGCAACAAGTGCTGGATTGTAGTGTTCATTGGAAAGAATCAACGATTGATTGATAACGATTGAGTAAAATCTGAAGGCCAAAAGGCATATTTTCTCTGTTGGTCTATGCAAATTTCATTTACTTGTGCTACAATAGGAAAAAGTGTGTTGATTGGAGTAAAAGATGAAAGCAATTATTACGGTCGTTGGTAAGGATAGAACAGGAATTGTGGCAGGAGTTTCTAGCAAGATTGCCGAACTTGGTTTGAATATTGATGATATTTCTCAAACGGTTTTAGATGAATTTTTCACGATGATGGCTGTTGTTTCAAGTGATGAGAAGAAGGATTTTGCAGCTCTTCGCAATGAATTTGAAACCTTTGGTGAGACTCTCCATGTGAAAATTAATATTCAGAGTGCAGCGATTTTTGATGCCATGTACAATATTTAACAGAGGTGCAAAATGGATATAAAGCAAGTTACTGAAACGATTGCCATGATTGAAGAACAGAATTTTGATATTCGAACCATTACCATGGGCATTTCACTCTTAGACTGTATTGACACAAATATTGAACGGGCGGCGGAGAAGATTTACCAAAAGATCACGACCAAAGCTAAAAATCTGGTGGCAGTTGGGGACGAAATTGCAGCAGAGCTCGGGATTCCCATCGTCAACAAGCGGGTCTCAGTGACACCAATTTCTCTGATTGGGGCGGCTACGGATGCAACAGATTATCTTCCGTTGGCTAAGGCTTTGGATCAAGCAGCCAAAGAAATCGGCGTGGACTTTATCGGTGGTTTTTCTGCTCTGGTGCAAAAGGGTTATCAAAAAGGAGATGAAATCCTTATCCGTTCCATTCCACGAGCTTTAGCAGAGACGGATAAGGTTTGCTCCTCTGTCAATATCGGTTCAACAAAAAGTGGTATTAATATGACGGCAGTTGCAGATATGGGACGGATTATTAAGGAAACAGCTGAACTTTCTGATATGGGAGCTGCGAAATTAGTTGTTTTTGCGAATGCAGTTGAGGATAACCCTTTCATGGCAGGAGCTTTTCACGGTGTCGGTGAAGCGGATGTAGTCATCAATGTTGGGGTTTCTGGTCCTGGTGTTGTCAAGCGAGCTCTTGAAAAAGTTCGTGGTGAAAGTTTTGATGTGGTTGCAGAAACAGTTAAGAAAACAGCCTTTAAAATCACGCGGATTGGTCAATTGGTCGGACAGATGGCTAGTGAACGACTAGGTGTCAAGTTTGGAATTGTTGATTTGAGTTTAGCGCCAACACCAGCCATTGGTGATTCAGTGGCTCGTGTTTTGGAAGAAATGGGATTAGAAACGGTTGGTACGCATGGGACGACTGCAGCTTTAGCTCTGCTCAATGATCAAGTGAAAAAAGGCGGTGTTATGGCTTGTAATCAAGTTGGCGGTTTATCTGGTGCTTTCATTCCGGTGTCAGAAGATGAAGGGATGATTGCAGCAGTTCAAAATGGGTCTCTCAACTTAGAAAAATTAGAGGCTATGACAGCTATTTGCTCAGTTGGGTTGGATATGATTGCGATTCCTGCGTCAACGCCTGCTGAGACTATTGCGGCTATGATTGCAGATGAAGCTGCTATCGGTGTTGTCAACCAGAAAACGACAGCGGTGCGGATTATTCCAAAAGGCAAGGAAGGCGATATGATTGAATTTGGCGGGCTCTTGGGAACGGCTCCGGTCATGAAGGTCAATCAGGCTTCGTCAGCTGATTTTATTGCGCGTGGTGGCCAAATTCCAGCACCGATTCACAGTTTTAAAAATTAAAAAGGTCTGTATGACAGACTTTTTCTTTTGAAAGCGATATTGAAATGGGCAAAACACAATTATACATTATTCGTCATGGGAAGATGATGTTTAATACCATTGGCAGAGCCCAAGGCTAATCAGATACTCCTCTGACTGCTGAAGGGGAACTAGGGATTCGTGAGTTGAGGATTGGACTGAGAGAATCAGGGTTGACATTTTCAAAAGCATTTTCAAGTGACTCGGGTCGAACCATTCAGACCATGGGGATTGTGTTGGAGGAACTTGGCTTAACCGGTCATATCCCTTATGCTTTTGATAAAAGAATCCGCGAGTGGTGTTTTGGTAGTTTTGATGGAGCTTATGGTGGCGATCTTTTTCATGGTGTGATTCCACGAGTGCTTGATGTAGAAGATTATAAGAAACTAAGCTTGTAGGAGTTGGCAGATGGTCTAGGAGAGGTGGACACGGCCAGCTGGTCAGAGACTTGGGAACAGTTGAGCGGTCGATTTTAGAAGGATTTGCAGCTATTGCAAAAGATGTAGAAAGTTCTGGCGGAGGCAATGCTCTGGTTGTTAGTCACAGCATGACAATCGGTACTTTCGCTTGTTTGATTGATCCATCGATTATCTTAAATCCTGGTGTACAAATGGCAGCGTAACGGTCATAGAGTATGAAAATGGAAAAATCACCATTCAAACATTAGGAGACCTGTCTTACCGTCAAGTAGGTGCTAAGATATTGGAGGGACAAAAATAATTAAGAGAGACTGAAATGCTTCCTCGCTTTAAAGTAGATGATGGATATAGCTGCTAGTTGCTTAAAGATCTTCTGTGAGACTACAGAGAAACTTTTGGCCTTCAAGTTTGGAAATAGATTTAATAAAGAAAATGCCGTTTCCCTATTGACAACTTCAGATAGGTTAGTAGACTATTTGAATCATGTTAGGGTGAGACTATGAACTAAAAAAATCAAATTTTAATTCAGTCTCATTCCTTTTTCATTCATCTCGCAAATGATTTTCTATAAAAAGTGATATAATGTAGTAAGAAAAACGGAGGTGAAATATGGCAAAGACAAAATTATATATTGTTCGCCATGGGAAAACGATGTTTAACACCATTGGTCGGGCACAAGGCTGGTCTGATACGCCTTTGACTGATGTAGGAGAACGTGGGATTCGTGAACTTGGAATTGGACTGCGTGAATCCAAGCTTCAATTTTTAAAAGCCTTTTCTAGCGACAGTGGACGAACCATACAAACTATGGGGATTATTTTAGAGGAACTTGGCTTGACAGAGCGCATTCCTTATCGCACAGATAAACGAATCCGTGAATGGTGTTTTGGTAGTTTTGATGGAGCCTATGATGGTGAACTGTTTATGGGAGTAATGCCCCGTGTTTTTAACGTAGAGCATGTTCATCAATTGAGTTATCCTGAGTTGGCTGAAGGCCTAGTAGAAGTAGATACTGCAGGTTGGGCTGAAAGTTGGGAACAATTGAGTGGTCGCATTTGGACAGGATTTTCAGATATTGCTAAAGAAATAGAAGCTGCTGGTGGGGGGAATGCTTTAATTGTTAGTCATGGTATGACCATCGGAACCTTTGTGTATCTCATTAACCAAACGAGACCGCATGGTTTAGATAATGGCAGTGTGACTGTTATTGGTTATGAAGATGGCCAGTTTACCATTGACTGTGTCGGAGATATGTCTTATCGAGAGACTGGTGCCAAAGTAATGGAGGAAGAAGTTGAAACACGCTAAACATCGCAGAGAAAATCGAAGCCTAAGCATATTGGGTTAACAGTTCTGCTGTTAATTGTCTTGTGTCTGGCAGCTGGAGGAACGGCGATTTATTGCCGTTCCTCCCTGTTTTAGAACCTTCTTGGTAAGATTCAGTTTTCGGGATTGTTTAGTAGTTCTGCTAAAAAGGGCTCTTTTAGCTCAGAGAGTTCGCGGTCTGATTTGTCCAAGGCGTCTGACTGGAATTTGATTTTGGTTAATCGTGACAACCAGCAAGAAGAAAAGATGCCTGATCTGACTTAGATTGGAGAGGTACAGGTGGACAGCCGCATTGGTGAAAACACTCGGCAATTCCTAGCTGCAGCCCAAGCGATAACTCTGCAAGACACTCTAATCTCTGGCTATTGCAGCCGAGTAGAGCAGGGGGAACTTTATAACGAAAAAGTTGCTGGGGAAGTAACCAAAGGCTTGTCGAATGAAGAAGCAGTCAGCATCGTGTTGAAGCAGGTGCAGCTTCCAGGAGCCAGCAAGTATCAAACGGGCTTGGCTATTGATATGAGTGTTCCAGAAGGCCAGGAGGATGAACTAGCAGGCAAGATTGACCAACTAGCTCCCCAATATGGTTTTGTCCTTCGCTATCCGGATGGCAAGAGTGCCATTACTGGAGTTGATTTTGAGAACTGGCATTACCGCTATGTCGGTGTAGAGAATGCCCAGTATATGCAGAAGCACAATCTGGTTCTGGAAGAATATATCGCCCTACTTAAAGCAGCGGGGAAATAAAAAAGCAAGTCAGGTTTTCCTGGCTTTTTTTTATGCTGATTTATCAGGATGCAGCTCTATAATCACTTATGCTTCTGACTTAAAGCTACAAGTATTAAAAGATAAAAACGAATCACTTTCTGTAAAAAATATTTCTAAATTCTTGACAACTATATCGGACTGCGATATAATTTTTATATCAAGGTTCGATATATCGAGATAAAAGTGAGGTAAAAAGTGAGTGAGTTAACAGAAAAGCTTAGGCGGGTCTATGCGCCTATGACAGAGACAGGTTTTTATATCCTCTTCTGTCTTCAGAAAGAGAGGCACGGTTACAGTATTACTCAAAAAGTCAAGCAATTGACAGAAGGACAGCTATCTATTAGCCCAGGAACCATGTACGGAACCTTGGCAAAGATGGAAAAAGATGGTCTGATAGCCTTTGTTCGCGAGGAAGAAAAGAGAAAACTGTATTCTATCACGAAGCTTGGAAGACAGATTTTAGAGTTGGAAATCCAGCGGATTGAGCGCCTTTATCGCAATAGTAAGGAGGAAGTTTGATGGAAAAGAAAATTGTCTATAAAATCTTTACCATTGCAGACTATGACAGAGAAGCGGTTTATTTAAAAGACATGCATAGCCAAGGCTGGAAATTGAAAAAAGTAAGTTATTCTCCCTTTCTTGTTGCAGTTCGCTATACCTTTGAAGCATGTCTGCCTCAGGAAGTGGCCTATCAATTAGATTTTCGCCCCATAAAGAAAGCGGAACAAGAACCCTATTATCAACTGTTTGAGGATTGTGGCTGGGAGCATATTACAAACTTTAATCAATTTTCTTATTTCCGCAAGCCAGTTTCTCAGCTTGATGCAGACAGCGATCTTGAAATCTATAATGACGCATGGTCTAAGCTAGAAATGGTCAAGCGTTTGCTTATATGGCGATTTTTGCCAGCTATTATGGTTTTGTGTGTCACTACCTATCTCATTCTAGATATTTTCCAGAAGAGTTTGAAAGCAAGTCTATTATTCAAATCAATCTTAGCAATAGACTGTGTTATATTGCTCATTCTGTTCTGTCAACTGCTTCATATTGGTTTGAGTTTCTGGAAAATGAAGCAGGAACTGAAAGACTGATTGCAGTTTTGTTAAATACTGTTTTGAAAGTGAGGGAAACAATGAAAAAGACGATTATTGAAGTGCAAGGCTTGAAAAAGAAGTTTAAGGAACAAGAAGCCTTGGCAGGAATCGATTTTTCCATCCAAGAGGGAGAAATTTTTGGCTTCCTAGGACCGTCTGGATCTGGTAAAACTACGACCATCAATATCTTGACTGGTCAGTTATCTGCTGACGCTGGAACAGCCTATGTGCTGTCTGCACCAGTTGAGGATTTAAAGGCAGAAGTGCTGGAGCAGATAGGGATTGTCAGCGATGCTAGCGGTTTTTATGAAAAGATGTCACTTTATAAAAATCTCAAGGCCTATGCTATGCTCTTTGGTGTTAAGATGACAGAAGTCGATAAACTTCTCCGAAAAGTGGGGCTCTATGATAGCCGCAACAAGGTAGCTGAAAAACTATCTACCGGCATGAAGCAGCGCATGTTACTGGTTCGTGCCTTGATTAATCGACCTAAACTGCTCTTCTTGGATGAGCCGACTAGTGGCTTGGATCCGTCAACCTCTCGCACTATTCACGAATTACTATTGGAACTAAAGGCTCAGGGGACAACTATTTTTCTGACGACTCATGATATGCAGGAAGCTACTCTTTTGTGTGATCGCTTGGCCTTGCTAAGTAAAGGGAAACTAGTCGAAATAGGCAGTCCGCATGATATTATCCAAAAGTATAATACAGATAAGAAAGTTTGCTTAGAGTATGCGGATTTATCAACTAAGACGGTGGCCCTTGAGGAACTGCAAGGTGGGGTGAACCTATCAAATGTCATTAGTATTCATTCTTGCGAACCAACTTTGGAAGATGTTTTCATCACTTTGACAGGAGGTACCTTAAATGTCTAGTAAGTTAAAAGGTATGATTTGGCTGAGAGGTCAAGTGACACTAGCTAATAAAAGTATTCTATTGCAGGTTTTCATGCCGATTTTCCTCATTTTTCTCTATAAATTTATGTTTTCTCTAAATGGAGCAGGTCAAGAACTAGGAGCAGATAGACTGGCTATGATGCTGCTCAATATCTCGCTGCCATTTTCCTTAGCTATGTCTGTTGGGACGCCCATTATCATCATTCTAGCTGAGGAGAGAGAAAAACATAATTTGCAAAGTTTGCGCTTGGCTGGTGTGACAGCTGGTCAATACATTCTCTCTGTCTTAATCTGGCCAGCGATTATTGGAATTTTTTATATTGTCATTACCCCAATTTTGGTAGGAGCTAAGCTTTCTAATCATGTATTTAGCTATAGTTTGGTTCTCTTATTGACCATGCTAGTCTTAATTTTCTTCTTTTTAATGGTTGGTCTATTTTGTAAAAATCAGGTCATGGCACAATCTCTTAGTGTTCCAGCTATGCTCTTGGCGACATTTATTCCTATGTTTTCAAATATGAGTGAGGATTTATTTAAGGTGTTGCGTTATAGCTTTATGGGTCTATTTACTAGTTATATGAAAGGTTGGGCTCATTTCCATTTATGGAGCGGAGAATTTTTGGCTCTGCTACTTTGGTTGCTTCTTTTTGCAGGACTTTCTTTCTATTTGATGCGCCATTTGCAAATTCTGGACGACTAATCTAGGTCGCCAGACTGATTTTTAGCACTCTTGTAAAAAGAGTGCTAATTTTTTGAGTTTTTGTCTTGACTTTGGAGTAGAAGAGTGTATAATAGAATCATGAGTTAGCACTCGAGGTGATTGAGTGCTAATTGAGATTGGAATCTTGATTGGAGGTGATGCCGTGGTCACGGAGCGTCAAAATGAGATTTTGAATTTGATTATTGATATCTTTACCAAGACTCACGAGCCAGTCGGATCCAAAGCGCTACAAGAGTCAATCAAATCAAGCAGTGCGACGATTCGTAATGATATGGCTATTCTTGAAAAACAAGGCCTTTTAGAAAAATCACACACATCAAGTGGACGTAAGCCTAGTGTTGCAGGTTTTCAATACTTTGTCAAACATTCACTTTCCTTTGATCGTCTCGCTGAAAATGAACTCTATGAAGTGATAAAGGCATTTGATCGTGAATTCTTCAAGTTAGAGGATGTTCTTCAACAGGCAGCAGATGTTCTTTCAATGTTGAGCGGATGTACAGTGGCAGCACTTGATGTAGAGCCAAGTCAACAACGCTTGACTGCTTTTGACATCGTGATTCTCAGCCAACATACAGCTTTAGCAGTTTTCACTTTAGATGAGTCCAATACGATTACCAGCCAGTTCATGATTCCTCGTAATTTTCTACGAGGTGATTTGGTTCAGCTGAAAGAATTGATTCAAGATCGTTTTTTAGGACAAACAGTTCTTAATATTCACTATAAAATCCGAACAGAGATTCCTCAGATTATCCAGCGTTATTTTACAACGACCGACAATGTTCTGGATCTTTTCGAGCATATCTTTAGTGATATTTTCAAAGAAAATGTCATTGTGTCTGGGAAGGTAAGATTATTAGATTTTGCAGATTTAGAGAGTTATCAGTTCTTTGATCAGCCCCAAAAAGTTGCTTTTGAGCTTCGAGATAGTTTAGCTGAAGATCAGATACAAAGCGTGCGCGTGGCAGACAGTAGAGAAAGCTGTTTGGCTGATTTGACACTAATTTCCAGCAAATTCCTGATTCCTTATCGAGGTTTTGGGGTGCTGGCAGTTGTTGGTCCGGTCAATCTTGACTACCAACGGCTGGTCAGCCAGATGAATGTTGTCAACCGTGTGCTGACCATGAAATTGACTGATTTTTATCGATATCTGAGTAGTAATCACTATGAAGTCCATTAATTATAGTATAAATATTCCTAAAAAGGAGGTGCCTTGTGGCAAAACATAAACAAGAAGAACATTCAGAAGATGTAGAAGTAAAAGAGGAAGCTGTAGAAACAGCTGAACAAGTTGAATCAGCAAGCCCTGAAAAAACAGAATTAGAACTAGCTAATGAGCGTGCAGAAGATTTTGAAAACAAATATCTCCGTGCTCACGCTGAAATGCAAAATATTCAGCGCCGCGCTAATGAAGAACGCCAGCAGCTGCAAAGATACCGCAGTCAGGATCTGGCAAAAGCTATCTTGCCTTCGTTGGACAATTTAGAGCGAGCCCTGGCTGTCGAAGGGTTGACGGATGATGTCAAAAAAGGTTTAGAGATGGTGCAGGAAAGCTTAATTCACGCTCTGAAGGAAGAGGGAATTGAAGAAATCGCAGCTGACGGAACGTTTGATCATAACTATCACATGGCCATTCAAACAGTTCCAGCTGATGATGAGCACCCTGCCGACACTATTGCGCAGGTCTTCCAAAAAGGCTACAAACTCCACGATCGTATTCTTCGACCAGCAATGGTGGTTGTTTACAACTGAGTGGTAAGTTTGACATCTTTTGTTTTGTCCGAAACGACAATAAACTATGAGGAAAGATAAGAGGCAAGCCGGAGGCTTGCAAGGAAGATATTTCCCGCCGTGGTGAAAGTTTCAGTAGCTTGTGCTACTGAAACAGGGGATTTTTGAGACAATAGGCTCAAAAATAAGTGATGAAATCCCGTAGGGAGTTGCTCACGTCCCCACCACTTAAGGGAAATATCAAAAATAGAAAATTAATTAACAAGGAGAAAAACACATGTCTAAAATTATCGGTATTGACTTAGGTACAACAAACTCAGCAGTTGCAGTTCTTGAAGGAACTGAAAGCAAAATCATCGCAAACCCAGAAGGAAATCGCACAACTCCGTCTGTCGTGTCATTCAAAAATGGTGAAATCATCGTTGGTGATGCGGCAAAACGTCAAGCAGTGACAAACCCAGATACAGTGATTTCTATCAAATCAAAAATGGGGACTTCTGAAAAAGTTTCTGCAAACGGTAAAGAATATACTCCACAAGAAATCTCAGCTATGATTTTGCAATACTTGAAAGGTTATGCAGAAGAGTACCTTGGTGAAAAAGTAAGCAAAGCGGTTATCACAGTACCTGCTTACTTTAACGATGCGCAACGTCAAGCAACAAAAGACGCTGGTAAAATCGCTGGTCTTGAAGTAGAGCGTATCGTCAACGAACCAACTGCAGCAGCCCTTGCTTACGGTCTTGACAAACAAGATAAAGAAGAAAAAATCTTGGTATTCGACCTTGGTGGTGGTACCTTTGACGTTTCAATCCTTGAGTTGGGTGATGGTGTCTTTGATGTATTGGCAACTGCTGGTGACAACAAACTCGGTGGTGACGACTTTGACCAAAAGATTATTGACTACATGGTAGCTGAGTTTAAGAAAGAGAACGGCATCGACTTGTCAAATGATAAGATGGCTGTGCAACGTTTGAAAGATGCAGCTGAAAAGGCTAAGAAAGACCTTTCAGGTGTGACTTCTACGCAAATCAGCTTGCCGTTCATCACAGCTGGTGACGCTGGACCTCTCCACTTGGAAATGACTCTGACTCGTGCAAAATTTGATGATTTAACGCGTGACCTTGTAGACCGTACAAAAGAACCAGTTCGCCGTGCTCTTTCTGACGCAGGTTTGAGCTTGTCAGAAATTGACGAAGTTATCTTGGTTGGTGGGTCAACTCGTATCCCAGCTGTTGTAGAAGCTGTTAAGGCTGAAACTGGTAAAGAACCAAACAAATCAGTAAACCCTGACGAAGTAGTTGCTATGGGTGCTGCTATCCAAGGTGGTGTCATTACTGGTGATGTCAAAGACGTTGTCCTGCTTGACGTAACACCATTGTCACTTGGTATCGAAACAATGGGTGGTGTCTTCACTAAACTGATTGACCGCAACACAACGATTCCGACTTCTAAATCACAAGTCTTCTCAACTGCAGCAGACAACCAACCAGCCGTTGATATCCACGTTCTTCAAGGTGAACGCCCAATGGCAGCGGATAACAAGACTCTGGGGCGTTTCCAATTGACAGATATCCCAGCTGCTCCTCGCGGAATCCCTCAAATCGAAGTAACCTTTGACATTGATAAGAACGGTATCGTATCTGTTAAGGCCAAAGACCTTGGAACTCAAAAAGAACAAACAATTGTTATCCAATCTAACTCAGGTTTGACAGACGAAGAAATTGACCGTATGATGAAGGATGCAGAAGCAAACGCTGAAGCAGATAAGAAACGTAAGGAAGAAGTTGACCTTCGTAACGAAGTAGACCAAGCAATCTTTGCGACTGAAAAAACTATCAAGGAAACTGAAGGAAAAGGCTTCGATGCAGAACGTGATGCTGCTCAAACTGCCCTTGATGACCTTAAGAAAGCCCAAGAAGACAACAACTTGGACGACATGAAAGCGAAATTGGAAGCTCTTAACGAAAAAGCCCAAGCTCTAGCAATGAAACTTTACGAACAAGCTGCTGCTGCTCAGCAAGCCCAAGCAGGAGCAGAAGGTGCAAATCAAGCAAATACAGGCGATAACAAAGGTGATGATGTCGTAGACGGAGAGTTTACGGAAAAGTAAGATGTTGAGGCGTTAGGAAAACGAAAGAAAAATAGGAAGCCATCACCTTGTGCGATGCACAAAAGATAGCTTATCTTTTTTCCGAAGTTTTTAGCCGAAACTCAATACAGCCTAACTCGTTAAGAATGATTAATCACTAAAGTGATTGTCATTCCTACGGCAATCGCTATGGCGCCTTGCCTAAACGCTGTACTACTTCTAAAACAAAGTGTAATCGACTTTGTTTCAGAAGGTCGTAATGATAAGAAGAAATCCAGAGGTTGCAGCCCAGCCTCTGTTTTTCGGTAAGAAAGAAATTGGAATGGAAACTTCCGGTTCTTTCTTGTACTAAATTAGAAAGGAACTGAACCCGACCTAAATTCTCAGAAAAAAGAGAAATCAGCCTAGGAGCATCACTCCGTCACCTGATTTCCTATTTTTCAGTTGAATTTTACGGTCTTGGTATCTTACATGAACAATACAGAATATTATGACCGTCTAGGCGTCTCCAAGAATGCTTCTCAAGACGAGATCAAGAGAGCCTATCGGAAATTATCTAAAAAGTATCATCCGGACATCAATAAAGAATCAGGTGCTGAAGAAAAATATAAAGAAGTCCAAGAGGCTTATGAAACCTTGAGCGATGAGCAAAAACGGGCAGCTTATGATCAATATGGTACCGCAGGTGCTAATGGCGGCTTCGGCGGTGGAACTGGCGGTTTCGGAGGCTTTGATGGTTCTAGCTTTGGTGGTTTTGAAGATATTTTTTCTAGCTTCTTTGGCGGAGGTGGTTCAACTCGCAACCCGAATGCACCTCGTCAAGGGGATGACCTTCAATATCGGGTCAACCTGAAGTTTGAAGAAGCCATTTTTGGTACAGATAAAGAAATTAAATATCATCGTGAGGCTACCTGCCATACTTGTCATGGTTCGGGTGCGAAACCAGGAACTAGTCCAGTCACTTGTAGTCGCTGTCACGGAGCAGGAGTGATTAATGTTGATACGCAAACTCCTCTTGGTATGATGCGTCGCCAAGTAACTTGTGATGTCTGTCATGGGCGAGGGCAAGAAATTAAAGAACCTTGCCAAACCTGTCACGGAACAGGGCATGAAAAACAAGCTCATAGTGTCCATGTAAAAATCCCAGCAGGTGTTGAAACTGGTCAGCAGGTTCGTCTGTCTGGTCAAGGTGAAGCAGGCTTTAATGGTGGTCCTTATGGTGACCTTTATGTCGTGGTCCAAGTTGAGCCGAGCGACAAGTTTGAGCGAGATGGCTCTACCATTTACTACAAGCTCAATCTCAACTTTGTCCAAGCAGCTCTTGGTGACAGTGTGGATATTCCAACTGTTCACGGGGATGTGGAGCTGAATATCCCAGAAGGAACACAGACTGGCAAACGATTCCGTCTGCGTGGTAAGGGAGCACCGAGTCTGCGCGGTGGAAGCATGGGTGACCAGTATGTAACTGTCAATGTTGTGACGCCGACTGGCCTCAACGATCGTCAAAAAGCAGCGCTGAAAGAGTTTGCAGAAGCTGGTGATATTAAAGTCAATCCAAAGAAAAAGGGCTTCTTTGATAAAATGAAAGATGCTTTTGAAGGAGAATGAAATAAACGGGGATCACACTGTTCCCCGTTTTACTGTGCTATATTTCTTGTAATGATGTGTTGCACGCCCGAATTTAATTCGTTTAAAATGTGCGGAATGAAATTTGGAAATACCTTGTAATTTTCTAATTCTTGAATAGGAATCCAGTAAACCTGTTCATTCCCTATTTGGTTTTGAAATTGTTTCCCTTTAGATTTCATAAGATAGTATAGGCAAATCTCATGACAATCTAGTCCTGTTAAAACACCACTTGAATTTGAAAAGAAATTTTCATGAAGACAAAGCAAACGATCAATTGCATACTGCTGTCCCGTTTCTTCTATAATTTCTCGCAAGACAGCCTCTTCTGTTGTTTCACCAAATTGAACGGCTCCACCAACGGAGTAGGCATAGTCTTCGGTAGTGTTTTGTATAAAGCAAACAGCTTCTTCTTCAATAATGATAGCAGCTACTCGATAGCGAAAACGCTGCTGTCCATTTGTGTAACTAATATCTGCTGGCATTTATTTCTCCTTAGTTGCTTTATTGTATATTCTTTCGTTAATGTTGTCAAGTCAAACTGTACCCATACAGTTTGACTTTTATAGTCTTGCGATGGGCATTTTTTCTTGTTACAATAAACACATGACACGATATAAAGCGATTATTTCTTATGATGGCCATGACTTTGCTGGTTTTCAGCGACAACCTCATGAACGTAGTGTGCAGGAAGAAATTGAAAAGACCTTGATCAAAATCAATAGTGGAAAACAAGTTGTTATCCATGGAGCTGGACGCACGGACAGTGGCGTTCACGCTTTGGGACAAGTCATTCATTTTGATTTGCCACAAAAAAGAGATGAAGAAAAGCTACGTTTTGCTCTTGATACACAGACGCCAGAAGACATTGATTTTATTAGCGTAGAAGAGGTGGATGATAAGTTTCATTCCAGATATAGGAAACATAGCAAAACCTATGAATTTATAGTAGATATTGGACGCCCTAAAAATCCCATGATGCGTCATTATGCAACACATTATCCTTATCCACTTGATTTGAAACTGATGGAAAAAGCAATCGTAAAGCTAGAAGGAACTCATGATTTTACGGGATTTACAGCTTCAGGGACTAGTGTAGAAAATAAAGTTCGAACAATTACAAGAGCCCGTTTAGAGTTTGATGAAAATCGTAATTTTCTGATTTTTACCTTCTCTGGTAATGGATTTTTATATAAGCAAATTCGCAATATGGTTGGAACATTGCTGAAAATTGGGAATGGACGAATGCCTGTTGAGCAGATTGATAGAATTTTAATAGAGCAAGATCGTCATTTGGCTGGTCCAACAGCGGCTCCAAACGGACTTTATCTAAAGGAGATACGGTATGAAGAATAATTATATTTTAGCTATATCAGGGAATGATATTTTTAGTGGTGGTGGCTTACATGCTGATTTAGCAACTTATACAGTCAACCGGCTTCATGGTTTTGTAGCAGTAACTTGCTTAACAGCTATGACAAAGCAAGGTTTTGAGGTTCTTCCGGTAGATACAACGGTCTTTGCTCAGCAGCTCGATTCTCTCAAAAATGTGCCTTTTTCAGCCGTTAAGCTAGGCCTTTTGCCAAATGTAGAGCTGGCAGATTTAGCTTTAGATTTTGTGAAAGCTCATGTTGATATTCCAGTTGTACTGGATCCTGTCTTAGTTTGTAAAGAAAATCATGACGTTGAGGTCTCGGCACTTCGAGATGAATTACTAAAATTCTTCCCTTATGCCAGCATTATCACACCAAATTTGCCAGAAGCTGAGCTCTTGGTTCAAAAAGAGTTGCGAACGGTGGAAGACGTAAAAGAAGCGGCTAGAACTCTCTATTCCTTAGGGGCTAAGACTGTTGTTATCAAAGGAGGGAATCGTCTAGATTCTCAAAAAGCAGTTGATGTTTTTTATAATGGAGAGCAATTTCAAATTCTGGAATCACCTGTTTTAGACAACAATAACACAGGTGCTGGCTGTACCTTTGCTTCCAGCATTGCCAGTCAGCTTTTGCTAGGAAAATCCACTTTTGAAGCGGTTCAAATTTCAAAAGAATTTGTTTACCAAGCTATCCAATACTCAGATCAATATGGGGTCGTTCAATATGAAAAAGAATCAGACGTATAGACTTGTCCTTTTATCCATGATTGCTGCGTTGACAGTTGTTTTGGGCTACTATTTAAAAATTCCAACACCGACGGGGATTTTAACGTTCCTTGATGCGGGGATTTTCTTTACTGCTTTTTACTTTGGTAGAAAAGAAGGAGCAATTGTTGGTGGTTTAGCTGGATTTCTCATTGATTTGATTTCTGGCTATCCACAGTGGATGTTTTTTAGCTTGCTTTTTCATGGCCTACAAGGATATTTTGCAGGTTTGAAAGGGAAAAGTCGCTATCTCGGCTTGCTATTAGCTACTCTTGTTATGGTAGGAGGATACGCTCTCGCATCTACTATCATGCACGGTTGGGGAGCAGCTTTCCCAGAAGTGTTTCCTAACTTTTGTCAAAACACTTTGGGGATGCTTGTTGGAGCTATCTTAAATAAGGTGATGACCGATATTTTAGGAAAGTATGATTGAAGATTTTGAGGTGAAATTACCTAGATTTTTAGAATGAAGTGCAGTAATCAAGAGTATCTTTAATTTTTTGTCAAACAAAGGCTAATGTCTGACTTAGCAATCTACGTGGGAGTAGTGGAGCAGCGAAAGTGATTTTTGCTCCACTCTTTTTAAATGTTTATTTGTAAAAATGTTTAGAATGGTTTATGATAAGGATAAAAAGAGGTGGAATGATGGATTTACAAGAATTGAAAAAACAAACTGAAACCATTTTGGCAGATATTTTAGAGAAATCGGCACTTTCTTCAGGTGATATTTTTGTCCTTGGTTTGTCATCTAGTGAGGTGACTGGAGGGCATATTGGGAAAAATTCCAGTCAAGAAGTGGGAGAAGCTATTGTCAAAACTATGTTGGATACGTTGTCAGTTCGCGGAATTTACTTGGCGGTTCAGGGCTGTGAACATGTGAATCGCGCTTTGGTCGTGGAGAAAGAATTGGCGCAAAAACAAAACTTGGAAATTGTCAATGTTCTGCCAACTCTTCATGCTGGTGGAAGTGGTCAATTAGCAGCTTTTAAATATATGAACAACCCAGTTGAAGTGGAATTTATTACGGCTCAAGCAGGGATGGACGTCGGAGATACGGCAATTGGTATGCATATTAAGCACGTCCAAATTCCGGTACGACCAATTTTGAGAGAACTCGGAGAAGCGCATGTGACTGCACTTGCCAGCCGACCAAAACTCATCGGCGGAGCACGAGCTACTTACCAAAAGGATAAAATCCGGAAAGTGTAAAGCGAAAAATCAGCAAGTTGTTGGGAAATGGCAAATTTTCATTAGAAAATTTGTGAATTAATGTGTATTTATGGTATAATTGATTGTATTCAATAAATTTTAAGGAGAAATGACAGAATGTCTGTATCATTTGAAAGCAAAGAAACAAATCGCGGAGTTTTGACATTTACAATTAGTCAAGAACAAATCAAGCCAGAATTGGATCGCGTATTTAACTCAGTTAAGAAAAATCTGAATGTACCAGGTTTCCGTAAAGGTCATCTTCCACGGCCAGTGTTTAACCAAAGATTTGGGGAAGAAGCTCTTTACCAAGACACGCTGAATGCTCTTCTCCCAGCTGCCTATGAGGCGGCAGTTAAAGAAGCAGAAATTGAAGTTGTCGCTCAACCACAATTTGATGTGACGTCTATGGAAAAAGGTCAAGATTGGACGATTACTGCTGAAGTGGTTACAAAACCTGAAGTAAAATTAGGTGAATATAAAAACTTAGAAGTATCTGTTGATGTCTCTAAAGAAGTATCTGATGCAGATGTAGATGCAAAAATTGAACGTGAACGTAATAACTTAGCAGAACTTGTATTGAAAGAAGATAAGGCTGCTAATGGTGATACAGTTGTAATTGATTTTGTTGGAACAGTTGATGGTGTTGAATTTGATGGTGGAAAAGGAGATAACTTCTCACTGGAGCTTGGAAGCGGTCAATTCATTCCAGGCTTTGAAGATCAATTGGTTGGGCATGCTGCTGGTGAAACAGTGGAAGTAAATGTAACATTCCCAGAAGACTATCAGGCAACAGACCTTGCTGGTAAAGATGCTAAGTTCGTAACCACAATTCACGAAGTCAAAGAAAAAGAAGTTCCAGCATTGGATGATGAACTTGCTAAAGACATCGATGAAGATGTTGAAACACTGGATGAATTAAAAGAAAAATATCGTAAGGAATTAGCTGAGTCAAAAGAAGCTGCTTTTGACGATGCTGTTGAATCTGCAGCGCTGGATCTTGCTGTAGAAAATGCAGAGATTATCGAATTGCCAGAGGAAATGGTTCATGAAGAAGTTCATCGCTCTGTAAATGAGTTTCTTGGAAATATGCAACGACAAGGTATTTCACCAGATATGTATTTCCAAATTACTGGCACAACCCAAGAAGATCTTCACAAGCAACATGAAGCTGATGCCGAAAAACGTACTAGGACTAATCTTGTGATTGAAGCTGTTGCAAAAGCAGAAGGATTTGAAGCGAGCGATGAAGATATTGAATCAGAAATTTCATCACTTGCAACTGACTACAATATGGAAGTAGAGCGTGTTCGGCAACTTCTTTCAGCAGATATGTTGAAACATGATATTGCTATTAAAAAAGCCGTTGAATTGATTACAAGTACTGCGACAGTAAAATAATCTAATGAGACATAAGGCAAGTTCAGTCGGAGGTTCGGCTGAATTGCCTTTTTGCTTCTTTTTATATAAAAGTAGAAATCGTGTTGGTGAAAAAGAGTGATTTTATTGAATGGAGGGTAAAATTCTTTTGACGAAAGAAGATTTTTATCGTACAATAAAAAGTAGCGAAAATTGAACAATTAAATTTTTGGGAGCTAATGCGGGCAAAAGCTCTCAAACCTTAGAAGGAGATCAACTTTGGAATTAGAAGTATTTGCTGGACAAGAAAAAAGTGAGCTTTCTATGATTGAAGTGGCACGTGCTATCTTAGAGACACGTGGTCGTCATCATGAAATGTATTTTAACGATCTTGTCAATGAAATTCAAAATTACCTTGAAAAATCAAATAGTGATATTCGTGAAGCATTGCCACTCTTTTATACAGAATTGAATGTGGACGGTAGTTTTATTTCTCTAGGGGATAACAAATGGGGCTTGCGTTCCTGGTATGCCATTGACGAAGTAGATGAAGAAATCATTACACTTGAAGAAGATAATGAAGAAGCTCCTAAGAAACGGAAGAAGAAACGTGTGAATGCCTTTATGGACGGAGATGAAAACGCCATTGACTATAATGACGATGATCCAGAAGACGAAGATTCATACGAAGCGGATCCTGCTCTCAATTATGACGAGGACAATCCAGACGATGAGAAAAGCGAAGTGGAAGCTTACGATGCTGAAATTAACGAAATTGCACCTGATGATTTAGATGAAGAAGTCGAACTCAATGAAGAAGATGAGGAGTACTCAGATGATGAGGTAGATTCAGAGGATGAAGAATAGTTAAGTCCACTAACGTTTGCTTCTGTTCTTATTTGACAAAAAATTTATTCTGCGTTATTATAATATCGGGCACTTCTTTTAAGAAGTCAAAAGCTCCCTAGCTCTAGGGAGCTGTTTTTGTTTTTACTATTAGGGATGACCACGCCTGAAAGCGTCGAAAAGAGAGAAGATGATTTGTGATGGTTGCTTCCTATTTTCGTGTGTTTTCTAAACGAGTTTTGTATCTTAGATAAGGAGAATTTATGGCAACAAAATATATTTTTGTTACAGGTGGTGTAGTTAGTTCGATCGGCAAAGGGATTGTGGCAGCAAGTCTCGGTCGTCTTTTGAAAAATCGGGGTCTTAAGGTAACCATTCAAAAGTTTGACCCATATATCAATATTGACCCAGGAACAATGAGCCCTTATCAACACGGTGAAGTGTTTGTGACAGATGATGGTGCAGAAACTGACTTAGACCTTGGACACTATGAACGCTTTATTGATATTAACTTAAACAAATATTCTAATGTGACAACGGGTAAGATTTATAGTGAAGTTCTTCGCAAAGAACGCAAAGGTGAATATCTTGGAGCTACTGTTCAGGTCATCCCACATATTACAGATGCTTTAAAAGAAAAAATTAAACGTGCGGCAACGACAACCGATTCAGATGTTATCATTACCGAGGTTGGTGGTACTGTAGGAGATATTGAAAGTTTGCCATTCTTAGAAGCACTTCGTCAAATGAAGGCAGATGTTGGTGCAGATAATGTCATGTATATCCACACGACGTTGCTTCCTTATCTGAAAGCTGCTGGGGAAATGAAAACGAAGCCCACTCAGCATTCTGTAAAAGAATTACGTGGACTTGGAATTCAACCGAACATGCTTGTTATTCGTACTGAAAAACCAGCTGGCCAAAATATTAAGAACAAATTGGCACAATTTTGTGATGTAGCACCAGAAGCAGTGATTGAGTCCTTGGATGTGGAACATTTGTACCAAATTCCGCTCAATCTGCAAGCGCAAAACATGGATCAGATCGTTTGTGAACATTTGCAGTTGGATGTTCCAGAAGCAGATATGACAGATTGGTCTGCTATGGTTGATAAAGTAATGAATTTGAAGAAAAAAGTAAAAATTGCTCTGGTTGGGAAATATGTGGAATTACCAGATGCTTATATTTCTGTTGTGGAAGCTCTCAAACATTCTGGTTACGCCAATGATGCAGAAATTAAATTGAGCTGGGTCAACGCAAATGATGTCACGACTGAAAATGTTGCCGAATTGCTAAAAGATGTAGACGGGATTATTGTGCCTGGTGGATTTGGTCATCGTGGAACGGAAGGAAAGATTGCGACGATTCAATATGCTCGTGAAAATGATGTGCCAATGCTTGGAATTTGCCTCGGCATGCAGTTGACTTGTGTCGAATTTGCTCGCCATGTGCTAGGATTTAAGGACGCTAATTCTTCAGAATTGAACCCTGATACGCAACATCCTGTTATTGATTTGATGCGTGATCAGATTGATGTGGAAGATATGGGAGGGACACTTCGCTTAGGACTTTATCCGTCTAAACTAAAACGTGGATCCAAAGCAGCTGCAGCTTATGATAATCAAGAAGTTGTTCAGCGTCGCCACCGCCACCGTTACGAATTTAATAATGAATTCCGTCAACAATTTGAAGATGCCGGTTTTGTATTCTCAGGAGTTTCACCGGACAATCGCTTGGTGGAAATTGTTGAAATTCCAGAAAATAAATTCTTTGTAGCTTGTCAATACCACCCAGAATTATCTAGCCGTCCTAATCGTCCAGAGGGACTTTATACAGCTTTTGTTACAGCAGCAGTTGAAAATAGTGAAAATAAATAGAGCGAGACAGACTTTCATGACTGCAGTCATGGAAGTCTGCTTAGCATCATTCTTTCATAAAAGAATTTTATTGGTAGAATAAACTGGTACACTATTTTGAATGAGATTTATAATTTGATTATCATAAAAAGCAGTAGTTTAAAGAAAATATAAGTCTTTTTGCAAGAGTATAAGACTCTAATCGTTAATCAATGAACTAAACTATTAACCGGAGGTGGATCATGATGAAATTTATACTGAATGAAAGTCTCGCAATGCTTGGGATTAAAAATGTGGTTATTGGCATCGCTAAAAATGTAGACCCACATGCACCTTTACCTGCTTCATTTTTGAAAAAGCAAAAAGAGATGGAAAAGTGGGCGTTGAATTGCGATATCGATGAGGTGTCTGATACTCCAGTCATTCAAGGCTACAAGGATTTATTGCAAAGTGTCGGACGTAGTGTCAAGAAGAACCCTCCTACCGTTTTGGCGCTTATTCGGAATATTCGACATCGTGGATCCATCCCGAA
Source organism: Streptococcus sp. SI1 (assembly GCF_030439945.1). Classification (NCBI taxonomy): domain Bacteria; kingdom Bacillati; phylum Bacillota; class Bacilli; order Lactobacillales; family Streptococcaceae; genus Streptococcus; species Streptococcus sp. SI1. The sequence goes on along the minus strand of NZ_JAQFJE010000008.1, from coordinate 71,223 downwards.
TATTAATAGTATTATTGATATTTATAATGTTGAATCTTTACATTCTTTATTAGCCATCGGTGGGCATGATTTGGATAAAATAGCAGGGCAAATTGAATTTACGGTTAGTCAAAAAGAAGATGTGTTTCTACCGATTTTATCTACGGAAAAACACGTTTCACAGACTGATTATGTTTATCGTGATCAAAAAGGAATTTTAGCATGGCTAGATGTTCGCGATGGAGAACACTATAAATTTGATGATGAAACCCAAAACGCCATTTTTATTATTCAAGGGAATGCACATACATCTGTGGAAATGCGTTTGGAAGCACTGGAGCGCATTGAGAACGATTTAGCAGAATGTATGCCGAATCTAGAGTTTGAAACGTATGTCATTTGTTCAGAGAAAGAGATATAAAAACAGTGCATTCACTGATAGGATACGAGAAGTAAAGCGGTTTTTTGAAGGCATTTGGAACACAACCACATTTTTTAATAAAAGATTTGTTTGAAAATTCTTTACTTTTTGTTAAGTTATAGTATAATTAGAATATATCATACTTTTCGGAGGTAACTATGAAAAAAGGTAAAATCATCGCAGTTGCGGGGTTAGCTCTTTTAACTTCTGGCCTTTTAGCTGCTTGCTCGGGTTCGAAATCGAACTCCGCTGAAACCAAGTTCGGTTATGTGTATTCTGGTGATCCAGAAACTTTGGATTACGTAACATCAGGAAAAGCAACTACTAGCGATCTTGTGACAAATGGAGTTGACGGATTGTTAGAAAATGACAAATATGGAAATCTTGTACCATCAATGGCTAAGTCATGGACTGTATCAAAAGATGGTTTAACCTATACTTATAAACTTCGTAAGGGTGCCAAATGGTACACATCAGAAGGTGAAGAGTATGCTGAAGTCAAGGCGCAAGATTTTGTAACTGGACTGAAACATGCTGCCGATAAAAAATCTGAAGCTCTTTATTTGGTTCAAAATTCAATTAAAGGTTTAGATGCTTACGTGAATGGTCAAACAAAAGATTTTTCAACAGTAGGTGTGAAAGCAGTTGATGACTATACTGTTCAGTATACATTAAACAAGCCAGAACCATATTGGAATTCTAAGACAACCTCTGCCATTATGTGGCCAATCAATGCCGAATTTTTGAAATCTAAAGGAAATAAATTTGGCCAATCAACAGATCCTAACTCTATCCTTTATAATGGGCCATTCCTGATGAAAGCTATTACAGCGAAATCTGCGGTAGAATATGTTAAAAATAAACATTATTGGGATAAAGATAAAGTAAAAGTTGATAAGATTAAACTTGCTTACTATGATGGTCAAGACCAAGACTCTCTTGCGCGTAACTTTAAAGATGGAGCTTACTCTTATGCTCGTCTCTTCCCAACAAGCTCAAACTTTGCAACTTTTGAAAAGCAGTTCAAAGATAATATCTATACTGCAGAAGCAGGTGCAGGAACAGCAGCTTTAGCATTGAATATCGATCGTCAATCATACAAGCATACTGCCAAAAAGACAGATGAGCAAAAGAATTCAACGAAAAAAGCATTGTTGAACAAAGACTTCCGCCAAGCGCTAAACTTTGCACTGGATCGTGAATCTTACGCAGCACAAGTCAATGGTAAAGCTGGAGCTGCCACAGCAATCCGCAATATGTTTGTGCCATCTAACTTTGTTCAAGTTGGTGAAAAATCATTTGGTGATGCTGTAGAAGAAAAATTAGCGAGCTATGGTGATACATGGAAGGGTGTTAAATTAGCTGATTCACAAAACGGCTTGTACAATCCAACAAAAGCAAAAGAAAAATTTGCAAAAGCAAAAGCAGCTTTGCAAGCTCAAGGTGTACAGTTCCCAATCCACTTAGATGTTCCTACTGTGGAAACTTCTAAGAGCTATGTTGCTCGGATGCAGTCTTTGAAACAATCTGTTGAAAAAGTACTTGGCAAAGAAAATGTTGTCATGGACTTGAATATGATGTCAGAAGACGACTTTAATAACATCACTTACTATGCTCCAAACGCAGCTGGAGAAGACTGGGATATTTCAGGTGCTGTTGGTTGGAGTCCTGATTATCAAGATCCATCTACTTATCTTGATATTTTGAAATCAACGGCTTCTGACAATACGAAGACTTGGTTTGGATTTGACTCTGGTAGTGAAAATGCTGGTGCTAAAGCAGTTGGCTTGGACGAATATAATAAATTAGTCGATGAAGCAGGTGCAGAAACAACAGACATTGCAAAACGTTATGAAAAATATGCAGCAGCACAAGCTTGGTTAACAGACAGTTCACTTGTCTTACCAACAATGGCTTCAACAGGTGCCGGAACTTTTGTGTCACGCATTCAACCGTTCTCAGGTGCATTTGCGCAAACAGGTAGTAAAGGTAGCTCAACCTACTATAAATACATTAAAGTCGGTAAAGATGCTGTCACGAAGAAAGACTATGAAGCAGCTAAGAAGAAATGGCAAAAAGAAAAGGCCGAATCTAATAAAAAAGCTCAAGATAAATTAGCTGATCATGTAAAATAATACAACTTATAAAAGCAGGTGAAACTCACTAAAAGGTGAGGAAAACCTGCTTTTTTAATTTCTAAAGATTAATAGATTAATATAAACCTTATTAAATCAACTTCCAAAATTTGTCATAAAATTTAGAAAATTCTATTTACTTTTTTCTTTTTGTGTGCTAGAATGTATAAAAATAATGATTTTGGGGGGAATATTCATGAAGAAAAGTAAAATCATTGCCTTAACGGCTGTTGCCTTACTCGCGACGGGGACATTAGCGGCTTGTTCTGGTTCTAAAACAGGTTCTAGTAACAAAACGTTTTCGTATGTTTATGAACAAGATCCGGATAATCTAGATTATCTGACAACTGGGAAGGCCTCTACTTCAAACATTACAAGTAACGTCATTGATGGCCTCTTGGAAAATGACCGTTATGGGAACTTAATTCCTTCTGTGGCAAAAGATTGGACCGTCTCTAAAGACGGCTTGACTTACACTTACAAACTTCGCAAGGGAGTTAAATGGTATACTTCAGAAGGGGAAGAGTATGCAGAAGTTAAAGCGCAAGACTTTGTGACAGGTTTGAAGCACGCTGCAGATAAGAAATCTGATGCCATTTATTTGGTGCAAGATTCCATTAAAGGTTTGGATGCTTATATGAAAGGTGAAAATAAAGATTTCTCTGCTGTTGGTATAAAAGCAGTTGATGATTATACCGTCCAATACACACTTAATCGACCAGAAAGCTTTTGGAACTCGAAAACAACAATGGGAGTTTTAGCACCAGTTAATGCAGAATTTTTGAAATCAAAAGGCAATAAATTTGCGCAAGCAACAGATCCATCTAGTATTCTTTACAATGGACCTTACTTGCTAAAATCTATCACAGCGAAATCATCTGTTGAATTTGCTAAAAATCCAAACTATTGGGATAAGAAAAACGTGCACATTGATCACATCAAGTTATCTTACTATGATGGTCAGGATCAGGATAAACTGGCTAAAGGATTTAGCGATGGCTCATTTACCAATGCCAAAGTATTTCCAACCAGTCCAAGTTATGCTTCTGTCAGCAAGAAATACAAAAACAACATCGTTTATACTCCGCAAGATGCAACCACTTATCTAGTGGCTACAAACATTGATCGTCAATCTTACAATCATACATCAAAGACAACAGATGCTCAAAAGACATCTACTAAGAAAGCATTATTGAATAAAGATTTTCGTCAAGCAATTACCTTTGCATTTGACCGTACTGCTTATGCTTCACAGGTGAATGGTAAAGACGGTGCGACGAAGATGCTTCGTAATCTCTTTGTACCGCCAACTTTTGTTCAAACAGATGATAAGAACTTTGGAGAATTGGTCAAAGAAAAATTAGTTGGTTACGATGAAAGTTGGAAAGATGTCAATTTAAATGATGCGCAAGACGGGCTTTACAATCCAACGAAAGCCAAGGAAAAATTAGCTAAAGCCAAAGCAGCGCTTCAAGCAGACGGTGTTCAATTCCCGATTCACATTGATATGCCAGTTGACCAAACGGCAACGAATAAAGTTCAACGTGTACAATCATTGAAACAATCGATTGAAAAGAATCTTGGCAAAGAAAATGTTGTGATTGATATTCAACAAATGTCTAAAGACGATGTAAATAATATCACTTACTTTGCTGAATCTGCTGCTGCAGAGGATTGGGATCTTTCAGACAATGTTGGTTGGAGTCCAGATTTCCAAGATCCATCTACTTATCTTGATGTCATCAAGCCTTCAAGTGGTGAAAACACTAAGACTTATCTAGGATTTGATTCAGGTAAAAATAATGCTGCTGCGGCACAAGTTGGTATGAATGAATATGAAAAATTACTGAATGAGGCCGAAAAAGAAACCACTAATACGAATGCACGCTATGAAAAATATGCTGCAGCCCAAGCTTGGTTGACTGATAATGCTTTGGTTATTCCGACAACAACCTTGACTGGTCGTCCAATTCTTTCTCGCACAGTGCCATTTACTAATCCATTTGCTTGGTCAGGAAACAAAGGGAATAGTGAAATCATTCTATATAAATATCTTGAACTCCAAGATGAGCCTGTTACACAAGATCAGTACAAGAAAGCTATGACTAAATGGAATAAAGAGCGATCAAAATCTAATAAAAAAGCTCAAGAAGAACTTGCAGATCATGTTAAATAATTGAAAAAAATTAGAAAAAATTTAACAGAAAAACAAAAAAGGTTCATTTATGATAAAAATATTCTGACAATTGATTTTACAATTGACTAGAATTGTGGTATAATTTTAAACAATCAGTTTAAAATTGAAGGTATTCTAAAATCGAAAATAGATATTTGTCGTGACGCGTGACATTTTTCTAGCTCTTCCTTCGGTCTTGACTGACAGGTTAAGTTTAATAACTTAATCATAGTGATTGAAGTAGAATATCTGATGTGACTCATGCTAAATCAGTAAATACCAAAGAATTAGCAGATCATGTAAAATAAACTTCTCATCAGAACTTTCTCTAACAGGGGAGAAAGTTCTTTTGGGATTTTAAAGGAAACGGTAAATGAAGAAATATATTTTTATGCGTATCTTACGCTCTTTAGTATCTATTTTCATGGTAACAACATTGACTTACACCATTATCTATACTATGGTGCCAAGAAAGTTGATTTTTAAACAGGATCCAAACTATAATAAAATAGCTACAACTCCTGATAAAAAGACTAATTATGAAAATACAATTTTTGATCGTATGGGTTACATTGACTACTATGATACGAAGGAATTACAAGAAAAAGCTAGTAAAGAGAATCCTTCTGTAACAGTAGAACCTACTAATGCAAATAAAAAAATCTATGAAGCTTACATCAAAAAGTTGGGGCGTGGTTGGAAATTGCAGCAATTCAAAGAAAGTAAGCAATTTTATGCAACTCGAGAGGTTCCGGTTTATGAACGCGTTCTTGGTTTCTATGGTAATTTGATTCAAATTGATCATACAGGGGCTGTGAAAGATGCTTCTAATCCAAACTTGAAGCGTTATCTTCGTATTGAAAATGATCCTGCTATTGGTTGGTCTGTTGTTGGTTCTGGAACGAAACATAAATACTTGTTATATTTCAACAGTCAATTTCCATTTATCCATCAAAATTTTGTAAGATTAAATTTGGGAACATCTTATCCAACCTATGCAAATCTCCCTGTTCTACAAGTTATTTCACAAGGGCAAGGTCAAACGCAGACTTCAGAAGTTCAATTTCCAACAGGAAAGAAAACATCGTCTGTTAATATTTACACGCGTACCTATAAGTCTCCAAAACACGCTGATGTGCGAGATGTTGCTAATTACGGGAAAGACGATCCTTATACAGCAACAGAAAGCAACTATCAGTATCCATCAATGCTTGTAAGTTCTTCAATTGTTGGTTTGATTGGTCTAGCATTGTCTTACTTAATCGCTGTGCCGTTAGGCTCTTATATGGCTCGTTTTAAGAATACATTGTTTGACAGTATTTCAACTGGTGCTTTGACTTTCTTAATGTCGCTGCCAACTATTGCTTTGGTTTATATCATTCGCTTGATTGGTTCAGCAATAGGATTGCCAGACTCCTTCCCTATTTTAGGTGCAGGAGATTGGCGTTCTTATGTGTTGCCAGCAGTCATTCTTGGACTGTTGAGTGCGCCTTGGACTGCTGTTTGGATTCGCCGTTATATGATTGACCTGCAATCACAAGACTTTGTTCGTTTTGCTCGGGCAAAAGGTCTCTCTGAACAAGAAATTTCAAATAAACATATTTTTAAAAACGCTATGGTACCACTTGTATCCAGCATACCTGGTGCTATTATTGGAGTTATCACAGGTGCAACCTTGACTGAAACAATTTTTGCTTTCCCTGGAATGGGTAAAATGCTGATTGACTCTGTCAAAGCATCTAATAATTCTATGGTCGTTGGTCTTGTATTTATCTTTACATGTCTATCTATCTTTGCTCTTCTATTGGGTGATATTCTGATGACCATGCTTGACCCACGTATTAAATTAACATCAAAAGGAGGTAAATAATGGCTACAATTGATAAAAGTAAGTTCACATTTGTAAAACGCGATGATTTTGCCTCTGAAATAATTGATGCACCAGCTTATTCTTACTGGAAATCTGTTATGCGTCAATTCTTAAGGAAAAAATCAACAATTGCTATGTTGGGTATTCTTGTTGCAATTGTTTTGATGAGTTTCATCTATCCGATTTTTTCAAATTTCGATTTTAATGATGTAAGTAAAGTAAATGATTTTAGTGCTCGTTATATCAAACCGAATGCTCAATATTGGTTTGGTACAGATAGTAACGGGAAGTCTCTCTTTGACGGAGTGTGGTTTGGAGCACGTAACTCTATTCTTATTTCAGTTATTGCAACCGTGATTAACCTTGTGATTGGTATTGTTATTGGTGGCATCTGGGGAATTTCAAAAACTGTCGATCGTGTGATGATTGAGATTTATAATATTATTTCTAACATCCCACCGCTTTTGATTGTCATTGTCTTGACGTACTCAATCGGTGCAGGTTTCTGGAATTTGATTTTTGCCATGACGATTACTGGTTGGATTGGGATTGCTTACAACATTCGTATCCAAATTCTACGTTATCGTGATTTAGAATACAACCTCGCCAGTCGTACCTTGGGAACGCCAACGCTTAAAATTATTGTGAAAAATATTATGCCACAATTGGTTTCTGTCATTGTGACTACTGCTTCACAATTACTACCAAGTTTCATTTCATACGAAGCCTTTCTATCTTTCTTTGGTTTGGGGCTTCCTGTGACGGTGCCAAGTTTAGGGCGTTTGATTTCAGATTATTCACAAAACGTTACAACAAATGCATATCTTTTCTGGATTCCATTGACAACTTTAATCTTGGTTTCCCTTTCATTATTCGTTGTCGGTCAAAACTTAGCGGATGCTAGTGATCCACGTACACATAGATAGGAGTAAATATGACACAAGAAAAAAATGTAATATTGACTGCTCGCGATATTGTCGTGGAATTTGATGTTCGTGACAAAGTTTTAACAGCTATTCGGGGCGTTTCGCTTGACCTCATCGAAGGTGAAGTTCTTGCGCTTGTAGGAGAATCTGGTTCTGGTAAGTCCGTTTTGACAAAAACCTTTACTGGAATGTTAGAGGATAATGGTCGAGTAGCGCAAGGATCGATTAACTATCGTGGACAAGATTTGACAAAATTGAAATCCAATAAAGATTGGGAACCTATTCGTGGTGTTAAAATTGCGACAATTTTCCAAGATCCAATGACAAGTTTAGACCCAATTAATACGATTGGTAGCCAGATTACAGAAGTTATTGTAAAACATCAAAAGAAAACGGCAAAAGAAGCGAAGGAAATGGCTGTTGACTATATGAATAAAGTAGGTATTCCTGATGCTGAAAAGCGTTTTAATGAGTATCCTTTCCAATATTCAGGGGGAATGCGTCAACGGATTGTTATTGCCATTGCACTTGCTTGTCGTCCAGATATTCTAATCTGTGATGAACCTACGACAGCACTGGATGTTACCATTCAAGCGCAAATCATTGATTTGTTGAAATCATTGCAACAAGAGTATCAATTCACCACTATTTTTATCACCCACGATCTTGGAGTAGTAGCAAGTATTGCGGATAAGGTTGCTGTTATGTATGCTGGAGAAATCGTCGAGTATGGTACAGTAGAAGAGGTCTTTTATGATCCACGTCATCCGTATACTTGGAGCTTGTTATCAAGCTTACCACAGTTGGCAGACGATAAAGGGGAGCTGTACTCTATTCCTGGTACGCCACCGTCTCTTTATTCACATTTGCAAGGAGATGCGTTTGCTCTCCGCTCAGACTATGCGATGGAAATTGATTTTGAGGAAAAACCGCCTCAAATCTATGTATCAGATACGCATTGGGCAAAAACATGGTTGCTTCATGAAAATGCTCCAAAAGTGAATAAACCTGCTGTTATTGATGATTTACACGAAAAAATTAGCTCAAAAATGGGATTTGCCCATTTAAATGCTTAGGAGGAAGGAAATGTCTGAAAAATTAGTAGAAGTTAAAGATTTGGAGATTTCCTTCGGAGAAGGAAGCAAGAAATTTGTTGCTGTTAAAAATGCTAATTTCTTTATCAATAAAGGAGAAACGTTTTCGCTTGTAGGAGAGTCCGGTTCTGGTAAAACAACAATCGGACGCGCGATTATTGGTTTGAATAATACTAGTAAGGGAGATATCTTCTTTGATGGAAAAAGAATCAATGGTAAGAAATCAAAAGAAGAAGAATCAGAAATCATTCGCAAAATTCAGATGATTTTCCAAGATCCTGCTGCTAGTTTGAATGAACGTGCGACGGTTGATTACATTATTTCAGAAGGTCTGTATAATTTCCATCTGTTTAAAGATGAAGAAGAACGTCAGAATAAAGTAAAAGATATTATTCATGAGGTAGGGCTGTTATCAGAGCATTTAACTCGCTATCCGCATGAATTCTCGGGTGGTCAGCGTCAGCGGATTGGGATTGCTCGTGCGCTTGTTATGGAACCAGACTTTGTGATTGCCGATGAGCCAATTTCAGCACTTGACGTGTCTGTTCGTGCTCAAGTTTTAAATCTTCTTAAGAAATTCCAAAAAGATCTGGGCTTGACCTATCTTTTCATTGCTCATGACCTTTCTGTAGTGCGTTTTATCTCAGATCGGATTGCTGTTATTTATAAGGGAGTGATTGTTGAAGTTGCTGAAACAGAAGAACTCTTCAATAATCCAATCCATCCTTATACTCAGTCTTTATTGTCAGCTGTCCCAATTCCGGATCCGATTTTGGAACGGAAGAAAGTGTTGAAAGTCTACGATGCTGATCAACATGATTATTCAGTAGATAAGCCAGAAATGGTTGAAATTCGTCCGGGGCACTTTGTCTGGGCTAATAAAGCAGAAGTTGAAAAGTATAATAAGGAATTATAATTTGCCCTCGACTTTGTTGATAGATTAAAATCACTTCAAATGAACTTTGAAGTGATTTGTTATTTGTTTCTCCTTTTCTATTAGATTTTATGCTATACTGAATTTAGTAGAAAAAGGAGAAATGTTATGTATCAATTGATTGCATTTGACATGGATGGAACGCTTTTGACCAGTCAAAAGACGATTGCTAAAAGTAGTATTGCAGCTATTGACAGAGCGTATGCAGCTGGAAAACAAGTTGCACTTTCAACAGGGCGCTCTTTGTCAGAACTAGGTCTTTATAAAAAAGATTTGCAAGGGATTCGCTATGCCGTTCTTGCTAGTGGTGCATTGATTTATGATATGGAAGCTAAGCAAACTTTAGCAGAGCAAACATTACCTGCTGTTGTGGTGGATAAAGTGAAAACGTTGGCAGAAGCTCACGATTTAATGGTGGTCGGTGTAATCAATGGACAAGGCTATCTTCAGCGCTCTAATTTTGAGAACATTGCGAACTACTATATGGAAATTTATACTGAACTTTATGACGAAACAGCGGTATTAGTAGATAATATCTGTGATTTGTTAGCAAAGGAAAGAGAAAATTTTGGTAAGATCAATATTTATCACTTAACAGCTGATGAGCGAGATCAATCGTATGAGGTTTTGTTATCTGAGGATATTGCCATGATAAAATCAGAAGTAAGTGGTCTTGAACTAACAGCGCGGGGTGTTGAAAAAGGGAAAGGTTTAGCTCACCTGGCTCAATATTTGCAACTCCCTATGGAACAGATCATTGCTGTTGGTGACGCAGATAACGATGAAAGTATGATTCGTGAAGCAGGCTTGGGTATTGCTATGGGAAATGCTAATGAGAGTATTAAAGGATTGGCGGATGTCATTGTAGCTGATAATGATCATGATGGCTGCGCTCAGGCAATTGATGAGTTTCTCCTTGTAGAATAATTAATAGAAGTCCATAGGAAACGAATAAAGATTAGACCCACTTAAGTATGAAGAAAGCTTAAGTGGGTTTTCACTATTTACAGTATTAAATACTTTTACCAGAAGATAGATGAACAGGTAAGAAGTAACCAGTTGTTGGAATTTCTTCTCCTTCAATTTTTCGCAACAATAAATCGACCAGTAAGCAAGCTATATCTTTTAATGGTTGCTGAATAGTGGCGAGCTGTGGATAGTAATTTTCCACAAAATAAGTTCCGTCATAACCAATAACTTTTAGTTCCTCTGGGATGTTGACCCCCAGTTCTTGAGCGACTTTCATGATTAAAATGGCAGTTAAATCATCTGAAGCAAAAATAGCATCAGGTTTTCTATTTTTTAAGATATTTTTGATTTCCATTTCTTTGCGAATGGGAGAGAAGTCGCTAGATACATTGATAATAGGAGCGGTTGGTAGGATAGAGGCAAAGCCTGCATGGCGGAGACCTGTTGGTGAATTGGAATTATCATTTCCGGTAATCATAATAATCTTTTTAGCTCCAGATTTGACCAATGTTTCTGCGGCTAGGGTTCCACCAGCATAGTTGTCGGAAGATACAACAGGAATAGAAGGAGACAAGTTGCGGTCAAAAGAGATAATAGGAGCTGTTACGCGGTCATAATCCGAAATGCCTAAGTTATGGCTGCCAGAGATAATGCCATCGACTTGATTGGCTTCTAGCATCTCCAGATATTCTTTTTCTTTGTTCGAATTGTGTTCGCTGTTGCAGATAATTGTTTTGTAACCTCTATTAAATAACTCGTGTTCTAATTTATCAATGAGTTCAGCATAAAATATATGACTAATATTTGGAAAGATCAATCCAATTAATTTAGCGGATTTTCCTTGTAAGCTGCGAGCGAGATTATTAGGTTTGTAGCCTAATTCTCGCATAGCTTCAGTTACTTTTGTGATTGTTTTTTCTGAGAGGTAGCCTTTTTTGTTAATCACACGGGAAACAGTTGTTGGGCTAACTCCGGCAATTTTTGCAACATCAGTTAACTTTGCGACCATAATCTAATTCATAGTAAGTTCCGGTTGGATTTCCCTCAGTGATACAAATGCCGTTTTGGTCATTATGTGGGAAAATACGACCTGAAAATACTTTCTCTCCTTTGTTAATAAAAATTTCAAAAACTGACTTATCAATGAAAATTGAGGCAGTTGTAGTTTGGTTTTCAATCATACAGCGGCGAACTGTCCCAAATTCAAGAGCATATTGTTCGCCAACTTCACTACGGTCAATTGTTACTTGACCATTTTTGATGTCAAAGCGAATACGGAAGCCTTTTTGTTTTTGATCTGCAAAGAGGACGATTTCAGTTTGTGAATCACTTGCAAATTCTAATTCCAGTTCATAGCTATTTTTTGTTTTTGCTTGGTTGGTGAATACTTTATTCTCTTTTCGCAGGTTTTGGATTGCTTGGACAGGATATTGATAGAGTTTTCCTTTTTTTAGTGTTAATTCTTTGACAAGCGAGAAAATTCCTTGATGATCAAAACGATCAGATGGGTAAGCAATATCCGGCAAACCTAACCAGCTGACTGCTAAGACACGGCCATCTGGAGCATTGAAAGCTTGGGTGGCATAGCAATCAAATCCATAATCTAAATTTTGCAGAGGACTCGGATCGACAATTGCTGTCTTTGCTGTGTCAAACGATTGACCTATCTTATACATGTTTGGGAAAATATTGTCGTAAGGAGCAACTTCTTTTGATAAACCTTGAGGGCAGTAGAGCAAAATAGGTGTTTCATCAATAAAGACAAGATTGGGGCATTCCATCATGTAGGCTGTATTGTCATTTTCAAAGTCTAAATCGCCGACTTCTTCCCAGTTTATATAGTCGTTTTCAACTGCTTTATAAAGCTTGATAAACCCTTTTTTGTCCAGATTTTGTCCGCCGACAATGGCATAGATCTGGCCTTTATAATTGAAAATCTGTGGATCGCGAAAGTGATCTGTAGCTTCTTTTGGTTGCTCAATCAAGACTTTATCAATCTTCTCGACTTTCCCTTCTTTATTCAACAATGCTCCAATTTGGTATGGGTGGCGTACCCAATTTTCATCGCGAACATTTCCGGTATAAAAAAGGAAAAGCTTGTCATTGAACTGCATAGCAGAGCCAGAGTAGGCGCCGTGGCTATCCAGTTTCGTATCTGGTAGAACTCGTACACCAGTTTCCGTGAAATGGACTAAATCATCACTTTCGAGCTGTACCCAGCATTTTAGACCGTGGGTTGCTCCAAAAGGGAAGTTCTGATAGAACACAATCCATTTACCATTAAAATAAGAGAAGCCGTTTGGATCATTGAGTAATCCTGTCTGAGGTTCTACATGGTAACTAGTACGCCAAGGGGATTTTTCAATATTTTCTTTTATTTGATTGATTTCATCTGTTGTCCAGTTTTCATAACGTTTGTAGCGTTGTTCGGTTGTCCAAGCCAATCTTTTATCCTCCAATATAGTTTTCTTACTTATATAGTAAACGTTTTCTTTAGAAAAATCAACTTTTTAGCAGAAAAAAATAAAATTTCTGCAAAACGCTTGACATATTTTTAAATCATGTTAAAATAATAGTCGTAGGAGCGATTAAATCGCTTTCATAAAAGTTAATTATTTTCAATAAGGAGATGCAAATGGAAAATAAGGACATTGCAAAAGCGGTCATTGAAGCCATTGGTGGACGAGACAATGTAAGTAGTGTTGCTCACTGTGCGACCCGTCTGCGTATCATGGTCAAGGATGAAGCTAAAATTGCTAAAGACAGAGTTGAGAATCTTGAGAAGGTTCAAGGAGCGTTCTTTAATTCAGGTCAATATCAAATTATCTTTGGGACTGGTACCGTTAATAAAATATATGATGAAGTGGTTGCACTTGGCTTACCAACTTCTTCAACTGGTGAACAAAAAGCAGAAGCTGCTAAAAAAGGAAATTGGTTCCAACGTGCTGTTCGTACATTTGGTGATGTATTTGTACCTATCTTACCAGCCATCGTAGCAACAGGTCTGTTCATGGGGATTCGTGGTGCGATTAATAATGATACGATTCTTGGATTATTTGGGACAACCTCAAAAGCTTTTGCTGCATCAGATTTTTATACTTATACAGTCGTTTTGACAGATACAGCTTTTGCTTTCTTCCCTGCTTTGATTTCTTGGTCGGCTTTCCGTGTATTTGGTGGGAATCCGGTTATTGGTATTGTACTTGGCTTGATGCTGGTAAATACAGCTCTTCCAAATGCTTGGGCTGTTGCTTCTGGTGATGCCAAGCCAATCATGTTCTTTGGTTTTATTCCGGTCGTTGGTTATCAAAATTCAGTTTTGCCAGCCTTCTTCATTGGTCTACTTGGTGCGAAGCTTGAAAAATGGTTGCATAAGAAAATTCCAGATGTGCTTGATTTGCTTGTTGTGCCATTCTTGACTTTCCTTGTGATGTCAGTTCTGGGTCTCTTTATCATTGGTCCAATTTTCCATTCACTTGAAAATGTCATTCTTGCTGCAACAAAAGCTATTCTTGCTTTACCGTTTGGCTTAGCAGGTCTGATTCTTGGGGGTATTCACCAACTGATTGTGGTAACAGGTGTGCACCATATCTTCAACTTACTAGAAGCACAACTGATCGCAAATGAAGGAAAAGATGCCTTTAATGCGATTATCACAGCGGCGATGACTGCCCAAGCGGGTGCAACGCTGGCAGTTGGTGTAAAAACAAAATCTAAAAAATTAAAAGCTCTTGCGTTTCCAGCAGCTCTCTCTGCAGGTCTTGGAATCACTGAACCAGCTATTTTCGGTGTGAACTTACGTTATGGTAAACCATTCGTGCTTGGTCTTGCAGCTGGTGCTATTGGTGGTTGGTTAGCTTCTATTCTTGGACTTGCTGGTACTGGATTTGGGATTACCATTATTCCAGGTACGCTTCTCTATCTGAATGGACAAGTTCTTCAATATATCTTTATGGTACTTGTAACAACTGGTCTTGGATTTGGCTTGACTTATGCATTTGGTTATAAAGATGCTGAAGAAGAAGTTACTGAAGCTAAAGAAGTAGTCGAAGCAAATGAAGCTGCTGCGCCAGTTCTTACTGATGAAACAATCCTTTCTCCAATCGTTGGTTCAATCGTTGATTTGAAAGATGTTAATGATCCAGTGTTCTCAAGTGGTGCTATGGGACAAGGAATCGCAGTAAAACCTAGTGAAGGGGTTGTATATGCTCCTGCTGATGCAGAAGTAACGATTGCATTTGCAACTGGTCACGCTTATGGTTTGAAAACGGGAAATGGTGCTGAAATCTTGATTCACGTTGGTATTGATACTGTTTCAATGAATGGTGAAGGATTTAATCAACAGGTTGCTCAAGGGGATAAGGTCAAAGCAGGTGATGTTCTAGGAACCTTTGATGCTACTAAAATTGCAGCTGCTGGTCTCGATGATACAACCATGGTGATTGTCACAAATACAGCTGATTATGTTTCTGTCACTCCTGTTGCAGAGGGTGCGGTAACTAAGGGAGAGGCTGTCATTGAGTTGAAAGCTTAATGTAAGATAAGGCGAGCAAATGAACGTTTGTTCGCTTTTCTTTGAAAAAGAGAAGAATAACTGAAATTTGTACTCAGAAGTGACATGAATATATGCTATAATGAAGAGAGAATAAAACAAAATATAAAGAGGTTTTGAAATGACAAAATTGTATGGAAGCTTAGAGGCTGGTGGTACAAAATTTGTTTGTGCAGTTGGTGGCGACAATTTTGAAGTGGTTGAGAAAACGCAATTTCCAACGACTACACCGATTGAAACATTGGATAAAACAATTGCATTTTTCTCACGCTTTGAGAATTTGACGGGATTGGCAATTGGTTCTTTTGGACCGATTGATATTGATCCAAATTCAAAAACGTATGGTTTTATTACAACTACACCCAAGCCACACTGGGCAAATGTTGATATTGTCGGTGCTTTGCGGCGTGCATTGAATGTACCGATTTTCTTTACGACAGATGTTAATAGCTCTGCGTACGGTGAAATAGTAGCACGAAACAATGCTGGTGGTCGTATTGAAAATTTGGTTTATTATACGATTGGAACAGGTATTGGTGCTGGTGCTATTCAACGTGGTGAATTTGTTGGTGGAACGGGTCATCCTGAGATGGGGCATTATTATGTTGCGAAACACCCGATGGATGTAGAGAAAGAATTTAATGGTGTTTGTCCATTCCATAATGGTTGTTTGGAGGGATTGGCTGCCGGACCTAGCTTAGAGGCTCGTACTGGCATTCGAGGAGAAAATATAGAACTAAACAGCTCTGTCTGGGATATTCAAGCTTATTATATTGCACAAGCAGCGATTCAAGCAACAGTGACTTTCCGTCCGGATGTTGTTGTCTTTGGTGGAGGGGTCATGGCGCAACAACATATGCTGGATCGCGTTCGTGAAAAATTCACTGTTCTTTTGAATGGTTATCTGCCAGTACCTGATGTGCGTGACTATATTGTGACACCAGCTGTTGCTGGAAATGGCTCAGCAACACTTGGAAATTTTGTCTTAGCTAAAAAAGTCAGTGAAAAAGTCAAAGGATAATTAAGTGAATTGAGAGCAAGTAAAAGGATATTGAATGAACTTGCTCTTTTTTAATGAGGAGGAAAATGATTAAACCAATTGTAAAAGATCGATTATTTTTACAACAGAAAGCGCAATTAGCGACCAAAGAAGATATCGAAATTGGGCAGGATTTATTAGATACTTTAAAAGCAAATCAAGATAGGTGCGTCGGAATGGCGGCCAATATGATTGGGGCGCAAAAACGAGCGATTATTTTTATGTATGGTATGGTGCCTATTATCATGTTCAATCCTATTTTGAAAAAGAAAGTATCACCTTACCAAGTAGAAGAATCGTGTTTGTCACTTGTGGAAAGTTGCCTGGCGACGCGTTATAAGGAGATTACGGTTGAATATTTGGATCAGAATTGGCAAAAGCAAACTCTGATTTTGAAAGATTTTCCAGCACAAATTTGTCAGCATGAATTGGATCACTTGGAAGGTATTTTGATATAGAAAAACGTGTAATATATGCTATGTCGGAGAAAATCGACTAATAGTGGAGAAATGCTAGAATTTTGTAAGTTTTGTCGAATGAATCTTGATGAACAATGTTTATAGTTTAAAAAAGTGTCGAGAATGGTTTATTTGTGATGCAAAAAGTGGATTTTCTGGAAATGAAGTCTGGGGAATAGGCTTAGCTAAATGAGTGATTATCTGCGATAATGGCTTTAATAAAATAATAGTGGAATCAAAAATTTAAATTTTAAGGAGGATTTATCATGTCAAAAAGTCTTATAGATACGGTTCAATTCCGTCATGGTGCTCAGCTCTCTAGTCGTTTGGTTATGCCACCAATGCTAACCTTTAGTGGTTTGAAAGGTGGTTTTGTTTCTGATGATACCTTGCGTTATTATCATGCTCGTTCGCAGGCTGCAGGATTATTGATTGCTGAATACCATTATGTGAGTGAGTCAGGTGGACCTTGCTCTAGACCAGGTTATCCTGAACAATTAGGGATTTACTCCGATGAGCATCTAGAGGGAGCTAAAAAGATTGCGGCAGCCTTGCAGAAAAATGGCAACAAAGCTATTTTACAGATTCATCATGGTGGGCGCGAGGCTTCTGGTTGCGCTGTTAAAGGTGAGGAGGTTTTGGCACCCAGTGCTCTTGATTTTTCATTTTTGTCTTATCCAGTTCGTGAAATGACGAATGCTGAGATTGAAGGAATTATTAAAGATTTTGGACGTGCCACTAAGCGAGCTATTGAAGCTGGTTTTTCAGGAGTGGAAATTCATGGCGCAAATCATTATCTCTTGCAGCAATTTTTTTCAAGTTTCTCAAATGTACGTGAGGATAAATGGGGCGGTTCTTTAGAAAAACGCATGGCTTTTCCTCTTGCGGTCGTAAAAGAAGTGAAACGAGTAGTAGAAGAATATGCACCAAAAGATTTTATCGTAGGCTATCGGATCAGTCCTGAAGAAATTCACGGAGATGAGGTCGGTTATAGTTACAGAGAATCCCAAGCCTTGATTCGAGAAGTCATCAAATATGAGTTGGATTACATTCATCTGTCGCTCTGGGAAGGATATGCGTCAAAACCTGTTGGCTCTGATCGGACTTATGCTGAGCATTTTAAATCAATTCTAGATAATCAAACTAAGCTAATTATTGTTGGTGGTGTCTTTAGCGAGGAAGAAGCGCAGGATGCGATTGCACAGACTCCGACTGATTTGATTGCAGTTGGTCGCGGAACATTGATTGATCCATTGTTTGGGCAAAAGATAAAAGAAGGTCGTGGCAATGAAATTGTACACCAAATTAGTCCAGAACAACTAGAGCAAACCGCCTGGACATCTGGTTTGCGTGAAGCCTTTACTCGTGAGGATTCTTTAGGTTTACCAGAGTTGCCAGGGCATGATAGTATCACAGAGCTTCATACTGGAAAATATGACAGAGCTGAAAAGTAAACGTCTTATATAAAAAATAAGGATAGCTGGCTTAATTTTTGGTCAGCTATTTTATTTTAATAAAAATAGTTCTCATAGAAACTTATTGCTTGACATTCATTTGAATTGTAGTAAAATAGTTCCCATGAAAACTAATTGGTTCTCTGGAGAACTAATTGAAAGGACGTCAAAATGGAAAAACCATTATTGGAATTCAAGCGATTTGGACGAAAGACGCATCTGATGATTCAAAAAATTGCTAAAGAGCGAGGGATTGAATTTATGGCGGGTCCACAAGGGCAAGTATTGCATTTTGTGAATCACCGAGAAGATTGTGGCAAGATGACCTTTATTAAAGATATTGAGCAGGAGTTGGGAATTACCAAGTCAGTTGCTAGTAACTTAATGAAGCGAATGGTTAAAAATGGCCTGATTTATTTGGAAGTGAGTGAAGCAGATAAACGCGCTAAGATTATTCGTTTGACATCAGAATCAAAAGAGCGCATGAATAAAATTCGGGATTTCTTTGATGAGATGGATCGCTGTTTATTGACTGGCATTTCAGAAGAAGATTTGGTGACTTTTTTTCAGGTAATGGGAAAATTTTACCAGAATATTGAAAAATTAGAAAAAGGAGAAGCGAATGGTTAAATTGTTTAAACGTTTAACTGTTAAAGAAGTAGGGATGATTATCATCAGTATCTTATTTACTTGTTTGGCAGTTTACTTGGACTTAGAGGTTCCAACCTATATTTCAAAAATTACGGAACTCCTACAGATGAGAGGAACAGTTATTTCTGATTTGTGGAATCCGGGCTTGAAAATGATTGGATTGTCATTTGCTAGTTTTCTCAGTGCTGTGGTAGTTGGTTTTATTGCGGCTAGATTGGCAGCTAGCTTTACAACGAGCTTGCGCTCAGATATTTTCAATCGTGTACTGGATTATTCAGATGCTGAGATTAAGAGATTTTCTATTCCAAGTCTTTTAACGCGGACAACCAATGATCTTACGCAAATTCAGCTTATGATTACTATGGGCTTGCAAGTCGTGACTCGTGGGCCGATTATGGCGATTTGGGCGATTACAAAAATCATTGGAAAATCAGAATACTGGCTATGGGCAGTTATTGTCGCAGTTATTGTGAATATGATCATGACGACAGTTTTGATGACGTTGGCTTTTCCAAAGCAATCTGTTATTCAACGATTGACTGATAAGTTAAATAGTATTACGCGTGAAAGTCTAACAGGGCTTCGTGTTGTTCGGGCTTACAATGCTGAAAACTATCAAGATGATAAATTTGCAGGGGCAAATGATGAAGTGACTCGGTTGAATCTCTTTGTTAATCGGCTTATGGCGATTTTAACCCCGATTATGATGGGGATTTCGAGTGGTTTGACCTTGGCAATATACTGGATTGGTGCTTACTTGATTCAAGATGCAGCTTTATCAGAACGCTTGCCAATCTTTAGCGATATGGTTGTCTTTATGTCCTATGCTATGCAGGTCGTAATGGGCTTCATGCTCATGGCTGCTCTGTTTATCGTTCTTCCTCGTACCTTGGTGTCTGCGGGGCGGATTAATGAGGTACTTGATTTGCATTCAACGATTGAATCTCCAATGCAAGCAAAAACAGCTAAAGATATCAAAGGTGAAGTGGTATTTGACAATGTTTCTTTCCGCTATACTAAAAACTCTGAGGCAGTCATTGAACATGTTAGCTTTACAGCTAAAGCGGGCGAAACGGTGGCTTTCATCGGATCAACTGGTTCTGGGAAATCAACCCTAATTAGTTTAATTCCTCGTTTCTATGATGTGACAGAAGGAAGAATTTTAGTAGATGGCGTGAATGTAAAAGATTATCAGTTGGAAGATTTGCATAATAAAATTGGCTACATTCCACAAAAAGCTGTTCTCTTTTCTGGTGATATAAAGAGTAATTTAGACTTTGGACAAAGCAATGAAAGTCCATTGGATGATGAAAAAATGTGGTCTGCGTTGGACTTGGCACAAGCGAAATCATTTGTTGAAGAAAAAGAAGGTGGTCTGCACTCAGAGGTCGCACAAAGCGGAACCAATTTCTCTGGTGGTCAAAAGCAGCGGCTGGCGATTGCACGTGCACTTGCTAGGAAACCTGAAATTCTGATTTTTGACGATTCATTTTCAGCACTGGACTATAAGACAGACCGTATTTTGCGAGAAGAATTGGCGGAAAAAGTGAAAGCTACAACCAGATTGATTGTAGCTCAGCGGATTTCAACGATCATGGATGCTGATCAGATCTTGGTGTTGGATAAAGGGAAGGTTGTTGGACAAGGGACTCACAAAGAGCTACTAGAGACCAACGAAGTTTATCAAGAAATTGCTTACTCACAATTATCAAAGGAGGAATTGGAAAATGGAAAATAAAAAATCATCTTTATTTAGCCAAGTGGAACCCTATATCAAAGGATTCCAGTTTCCCTTGCTCGTTGCGTTTGTGGGAGTAATACTATCTAGTGTTATCACGGTTTATGGTCCGGTCAAATTAAAAGAAATTACCAATCTCATCACAGAAGGAATGAGAAGTCGGATTGATCTGAAGGCTATCTCTAACATTGCTCTTTTCTTAGCAGTTTTATATGTGGTGGGTGCTGTATTAAATTATATGCAATCCTTTATTATTTCGTCCGTCGTTCAGCATTTTTCAAAACGTTTACGGACAGCCATTGCGGAGAAAATTAATAAATTACCCTTGCGGTATTTTGATAGTCATTCGCAAGGGGACACTCTTTCACGAGTCACTAATGACGTGGATACTGTTGGACAATCGCTGAACCAAAGTTTAGGAACAGTGATTTCATCAAGTTTGCTTCTCATTGCTGTTCTCTTTATGATGTTTTATAACAACGTGGTTCTATCCTTTGTAACGATTGGATCGGTTTTGATTGGTTTTGTCTTTGTTGCGTTGATTATGGGCAAATCACAACGGTTTTTCCGTGCACAACAAGAGAATCTTGCTAGTGTCAATGGATATGTGGAAGAGATGTATTCTGGTCACAATGTCATTGTCAGCTACAATGCTACCGAGGAATCAAAAAAAGCCTTTCAAATGCTTAATACAAAGCTTTATAATAGTATGTGGAAGTCCCAATTTATTTCTGGGATTATGATGCCGTTAATGATATTTACAGGGAACTTCGGTTATGTTATGGTCGTATTGGTTGGAGCGAGCATGGCATTGAATGGTGATGTCACGATGGGGACGATTGTTGCCTTTATGGTATATGTACGGACTTTTTCTCAACCATTGTCCCAAATTGCACAAGGGATTACTACTCTTCAACAAGCTAGTGCTGCTATGGGGCGTGTATTTGAGTTTTTAGCAGAGCCGGAAATGGAAAACGATGAGCACAAGTCTCAACAGCTCGCAACTTTAAAGGGGGATGTTACCTTTGATAATGTATTCTTTGGCTACAATCCGGATAGAACAATTATTCATGATTTTTCTGCCAAGGCAAAAGCCGGCCAAAAGATTGCTATTGTTGGTCCGACTGGTGCTGGGAAAACGACGATTGTCAATCTGTTGATGAAATTTTATGAAATTGAGAAAGGGCGGATTACCATTGATGGTGTTGATACCAAGCATATGAAACGTTCTGAAGTGCATGATGCTTTCTCAATGGTCCTTCAAGACACTTGGTTATTTGAGGGAACGATTAAAGAAAATTTGATTTACAATCAGAAGAATATTTCTGATGAAGCGGTTGTGGCAGCGACTAAAGCTGTCGGGGTTCATCACTTTATCAAGACTTTGCCAAAAGGATACGATACAGTGTTGGATGACACAGTCAGTCTTTCTGTTGGGCAAAAGCAATTGCTGACCATCGCGCGTGCACTTCTTAAGGATGCTCCCTTACTTATCTTGGATGAAACGACTTCATCTGTTGATACGCGGACAGAAGAATTGATCCAAAAAGCGATGGATAAGTTGATGGAGGGAAGGACTTCTTTCGTCATTGCTCACCGCTTGTCGACTATTCGTAATGCTGATTTGATTTTGGTCATGCGTGATGGTAATATCATTGAACAAGGAAATCACAATCAATTGATGGAAGAAAATGGCTTCTATGCTGATCTTTACAATAGTCAATTCGATGAAGAGGCAGAGTATGCGTAAAGGAAACGACAAACGATAAATTGCAATAGAGACTCTTTCTAGTCAAACTTTGACTGGAAAGAGTTTTTGATGTGGAGGAAAATAATGGAACAAGAAATTGAAATCAGAAACAGTAAAGAAGCTCTTTCTCGAGTTAAGAAAAATGGAACAGAAGTCCAATATTTTTTATACCCAGAATTTGAAGTACATACAAACAAGATCCCACCAGGGAGTATTCAAGATTGGCATCGCCACCAACAGGTTGAAGAAGTGATTGTCGTTACTAGTGGAAAAATATCTATAGAGACAATAGAAAATGCGACATTAGAAAGAGCAGAAGTGAAACAAGGCGATGTCCTACGTGTTAAAAATAGCATTCATCGACTGGTGAATAGAAATCGCACATCAGCCTCTTTTATAGTGTTTCGATTTGTTCCTCAAGGAGTTAGCCAAGCTGATATCATAAAGAATGATAAATGCGATTGTGAAGAATTCGTTAAAAAAATATTGGGAGATTGAGTAGAATGCTCTCTCCGTAGATAGTTGTGATAGGAATTTTAACCGTTAAATTTCCTGTTTCAAGGATCATAACTTTGTCAGTCAGGTAAAAAATAGCAAAAGAAGCTGAGTACATTTTGTACCAGCTTTTTCTGCTATTATCAACTCGCTAGTCTTCAAAACCATTTTTGTCAGACAGTTCTTTAAAGAAATAACCTGATTTTTTAATGGTTCGCTTGCCTTGTTTGTCTAGGTCAACAGCAATGAGGCCATAGCGATTTTTATAGGCGTTATTCCAAGACCAGTTATCCATACAAGTCCACATATGGTATCCTAAGCAATTGGCTCCTTCGTGGATAGCTTGATGAAGGTAGCGAAGATGATTTTTGACAAATTCGATACGATACTCATCTTCAATTTGACCATTTGCGTTGATGTAACGTTCTTCACCTTCAACCCCCATACCATTTTCTGAGATATAGCAAGGAAGATTTCCATAGTTATCACGAACATTCATCATAATGTCGTAGATTCCTTTTTCATAGATTTCCCAACCGCGATAAGGGTTCATTTTTTTTCCTGGCATATCATAGTAGTCAAAGAAATCATCTGGCATAGGATTCTGCAGATCTTTATCAGCAGAGTTTTCTTTGGCTTGAACTCGACGTGGCTGGTAATAATTGACACCAAGCAAGTCAATGGTATTTTCTTTAATGGTCTTTAAATCCTCATTTGTGTGTTCTGGCACCATATTTAGTTCCTTAATAAGAGCAATCAAATCAGCAGGGTATTCGCCTTTGATGGCAGGATCTAAGAAAGAGCGATTAAAGAAAGCATCTGCAATTTGAGCAGCTTTGACGTCTTCAGGATTATTCTCATCACGCGGATAGCTTGGGGTTAAGTTGAGGATAATCCCAATTTTACCATCTTGCTTTTCATGATAGGCTCTGACAGCTAAGCTGCTGGCTAGCATTTCGTGAAAAGCTACTTGAACAGCATGTTTCATGTTGACTTCATTTGGATAATGGAAATTGTAGAGGTAACCACCTTCGACGGGAACAATGGGTTCATTGTGAGTGAACCAATATTTGACGCGGTCACCAAATAGGTCAAAGCAAGTTCTTGCAAAGTTTACATAAGCATCAACCGTTTCCCGATTAAGCCAACCGCCTTTTGCTTGTAGTGCCATTGGCATGTCAAAATGGTATAAGTTAATAAATGGTTCAATTCCATTTGTAATCAGTTCATCAATGAATGAATTGTAAAAATCTACGGCTTGTGGGTTAACAGCACCAACGCCTTCTGGGATTAGACGACTCCATTGGATAGAAGTGCGGAAAGAATTGTGTCCAGTTGCTTTCATTAGTTGCACATCTTCTTTGTAATACTGATAATTATAGGAAGCTTTATCAGGTCCAATATGGTTGAAAAATTTTTCAGGTTCTTTGTTGTACCAATAGTCCCAGATATTCTCTCCTTTTCCATCACCGTCAAATCGACCTTCTGTTTGCGGCCCACTGGAAGCAGTTCCCCAGAAAAAGCCTTTTGGAAATGTTAAAAATGTCATATATTTTCTCCTTTTAAAAAATCTTTACAACACAATTCTATACCTTTTGTAGAAAAAGTCAATCTTTTTGTTAAAAAGTATAGACATTTTTTGAAGAATATAGTATAGTTAAAGTATCAAAAAAGAAAAAGAGGGATAATTGATGAACAAGTTTCTAGATCAAATCGGTGATAAGTTATTGCCATTGGCAAACAAGCTCGCGGCCAATCGTTATTTGACTGTTTTGCGGGATGCCTTTATGCTCTCCTTTCCATTAACGATGTTTGGCTCAATTGTAGTCGTATTTAACAATTTGCCGTTTTTCAATGATGCAACGAAAGCTACTTTGTCTAATCTATTTGGCAGTGGACAAAATGCAACGATGTCAATTATGACAGTTTTTGTAACGTTTGGTATTGGCTATTATTTGTCTAAGAGTTATGAAGTTGAAGGGATTTTTGGTGGAGCTATTTCCTTTTCTAGTTTCCTTCTTTTGACACCGTTTTACACGATGACGGATAAAGGAGCAAAGGTTTCAGGGGTTCTTAGTTTAGATCGTTTAGGAGCTAAAGGGATGTTTCTCGGGATGCTTGTTGCATTCTTAGCAGCAGAAATCTATTGCTGGGCGACGAAAAAAGGTTGGCAGATTAAAATGCCAGATAGCGTTCCGCCTGCAGTAGCCAAATCATTTGCGGCTTTAGTTCCTGCCATGTTAACTCTAGTGGTGTTCCTGTTTGTCAATGCTGGTTTGACAGGATTTTTCAATGCAAATCTTCATGATATTATTTACAAGGTTATTCAAATACCATTGGTTGGATTGGGGCGCAGTATCTGGGCAACTTTGCTTGCAATCTTCTTTGTGCAATTTTTATGGTTCTTTGGGCTTCATGGACAAACTCTTGTCAATTCTGTCATGGATCCTATTTGGAATACCTTGATGTTGGACAATTTGGAAGCTTATCAAGCCGGCAAGCATTTACCGCATATCATTTCAAAATCGTTTATGGAAACATTTACTGTAGGACTTGGTGGTTCAGGTATGACTTTAGCAGTTGTCATCATTATGGCTTTTGTTCTGAAAAAGAAAATGTATAAGGACGTAGGTCGCTTGGCATTAGGTGCTGGAATTTTTAATGTTAACGAACCAGTTATCTTTGGTTTGCCAATCGTGTTGAATGCGACTATTTTGATTCCGTGGGTCTTGGCACCAATTATTGTTACTGCATTTAACTATATTGTGATGGCCTTGGGGATTGTTCCGGCTCCAACAGGAGTGGCAGTTCCTTGGACAGTGCCCATATTCTTTAGCGGAATACTAGCAACCAATTCTATTTTAGGAGGTATTCTTCAATTGGTGGATATGGTCATTGTAGGTCTTATCTGGTATCCATTCCTTCGTATGCTGGACAAACAACCTGATTCTGTATTATAATGAGATGAAAGAGAGATTTGCGGGAGCTATCTTATGCCTAAATACGAAGAAATAACAAATATACTTCGAGATCGAATCGCAAATGGAGTCTACCCAGTAGACTCCATGTTGCCTACTCAGTTTGAATTATCAAAAGAGTTCGGTGTTAGCCGAATGACTATAAAAAAAGCTATTGAGATTCTAACTATTGAGGGATTGATTTTTTCCAAACAAGGAAATGGAACGAGAGTGTTAAATTCCTCTTTTTGGGATAAAGAAGATTCAAAATTTCGCTTGAATAATTACAATGGCTTGAGTCAAGATTTCAAAAATGATGATCGAACATTAACTAGTAAAATTGTTCAATTTACAGTTGAATTTCCAGAAGCCGAGATTGCAGAGCGCCTGCAAGTGGAGGTGACGGCGCCGGTTTATAAAATCATACGTTTGCGTCTGCTTGATGAGAGACCCTATGTGTTGGAACATACCTATATGCCGTGTGAGTTGGTGCCAGGGTTGGATGAGACTATTTTGCTTCAGTCTATTTATGCTTATTTATGGGACGAATTAAACTTAAAATTTGCCGGAAGTTATCGCCATATTACAGCTGAAAAACCAGATGAATACGATCAGACCTACTTGTCTTGTCAAGAGACGGATCCAATTTTGCAAGTAGAGCAAGTTGTTTATTTGGAAACTGGACGTCCAATTGAGTATTCAAGAAGTCGCAATCGATTTGACACGAGAGGGTATTCTCTTTTAGATGTTAAAAATATTTAAGTTATCTATAATTAAAAGGAGGCAATGATGTCGGAACCATTATTTTTACAATCTGTTATGCATGAAAAAATCTGGGGTGGAACGAAGCTACGAGATGAATTTGGCTATGAAATTCCCAGTGACAAAGTGGGCGAATACTGGGCGATTTCGGCTCATCCACACGGTGTTTCTACCATAAAGAATGGTCGTTTTGCTGGTATGGGCTTGGATAAAGTCTATGCTGAACACCGTGAGCTGTTTGGAAATAGTAACGAACCTGTCTTTCCACTTTTAACGAAAATCTTAGATGCCAATGATTGGTTGAGTGTTCAAGTTCATCCGGATGATCACTATGCTATGGAGCACGAAGGAGAATTAGGAAAAACCGAGTGCTGGTATGTGATTGCTGCAGATGAAGGAGGAGAAATCATCTATGGGCACAATGCTCAGTCGCGAGAAGAACTGCGCCAGCAGATTGAAAAGAAAGAATGGGATACGCTCTTGACAAAAGTGCCAGTCAAGGCTGGGGATTTTTTCTATGTGCCAAGTGGAACGATGCATGCGATTGGATCTGGTATTCTGATTCTAGAAACTCAACAATCTAGTGATACAACCTATCGCGTTTATGATTTTGATCGAAAAGATGCCCAAGGTAATTTGCGGGAATTGCATTTGGAAAAATCCATTGATGTACTCAATATCGGTGCGCCGGCCAATAGTCGACCAGTTACTGTGAAAGCAGATGATTTGGCCTCAACGCTGCTAGTGGCCAGTGATTTTTTTGCTGTTTATAAGTGGGAAGTATCAGGAAAAGTTACTCTTGAGAAAACGGCTCCTTATTTATTAGTGAGTGTGCTGGCAGGACAAGGGATGATGACAGTAGATGAGAAAACTTATCCAATTGCAAAAGGAACTCATTTTATCCTACCAAGCGACGTGGAGGCTTGGACTTTTGAGGGACAAGATCTTGAAATGATTGTCAGTCATCCGTAAAAAATGATATAAAAAATCAGAGGTTGGGGGAAATTCCTTGACCTCTTTTATATGAGGTAAAGCATTATGGCGTAGTTATTGTAAATGCGGGGAATTAAAATATATTTGAAGCATTGAAAGAGACATTTAGCAGTTTTTTCTATGTTTGGTCAGTTATTTGTGATAAAATAAATAGCAATAATTGTTAATAAAAGGATAGATAATATGGGGATGATAAAAAGTGAATCAGGAGTTGCACAAACTTATGCAACGAATCTAAGAAAGGCAGGTCAAGAACTAAGCGGAATTGCAGGCGTAGAACAAGATGACCAAACAACGCTTGAAGGGAATGCACGAGCACATACTGTTCTGGGGCAATCGAAGACTTTATTAAATAAAATTGTTTCAGCTGTTGATACAGCATCCCATCATCTTCATTCGGTAGTCAGTGAGTTTGAAGCTATTGATGAAGCTGGTGCAAAATCTTTTAAGGGGAAATAATATGAGTAGATGGGATGAGTTGCACCAGCAAGAGCGGCAATTGTCGTATCAGTTAGAAGAAGTGTCTCATCGTCGTTTTCGAGCAGAAAGAATTTTAGACGACATTGAGATTTATATGAGCAATAATCAGTCTTTGGAAATGGAACTTTATGAAGCTGCCTACCAAAGTAAATATGCCAATCAATTGGAGGAAACTAGCCACCAATTAAATGTTTATAAAAACAATTTTTTCAATGACTTCGATGATTGCATCACTACTCTCAAAGCTGAAGAACGTCGGCTGGAAGATAAGATGGATGTTATTTATTACGAAAAACTAAAGGAAAGTTGTAAAGAAGAGGAGAAGAAGTAGGATGAGTATCAAGATGGACTTGGGGAAATCACAAGCACAGGCAGATAGTGTGAAGAAGATGTGCCAAGCTCAAATGGCAGGCTATCAAGCCCTGCAACAATCCATTCAAGTTTTCGCAAATGATACAGAAAGTTTGAAAGGCAAAGCATATGATTCCGCAAGAGCCTACTTTTCAACGATTCTCTTACCATTGGCTCAAGGTAGTGAGCTCTATGCAGAAAGCCTGCAAAAAGCCATTGCCAAACTTCCCGAGGAGTATCAGGCTAGGGTAGATACCAAAAGCTGGGATGAAGAGGACTTACTTCGCTTGATTCGTCAGGAAGAGGAGCAGATTCATCAATTGGAGGCAATTTATGAGAGTATTTCTAGACTAGAGATTTCCAGGACAGAAAAGCAGAATCTCCGCCGGACGAATACAGATCTGATTCGTGGTCATCAAGCGAATAAACGAGTTTATGAAGTGATTTTAGAAGGTTTGCGGGTTTATGATACTTATTCTGCCACTTTATTTGAAGAGTTGGAAGAGATTGATTTACAACTCCAAAGGGGGCTAGCACAGGCAGAACGGAGCTGGGATAGTAAAAGCAAGACATTCACTCTGCCGAGTGATTTAAGTTGGAGCAAGCGCCTTTCAGCTTATGCGGCACTAAAGGATTTGACCTTAAGCAAACAAGATAAGGTCTTTCTGGAACATCTGATGACAGAATATGGTTTTGACAGCACCACAGCAAGGCAGATATTGAAGTTGAAACAGGGACTTGAACGGAAGTTTTCAAGTATTTTTGACGACTACACTCAGGAAGAAAGAGATTATCTTCTATTTAGAATTATTGGCTCCGTTTCATATAATGGAGTGAAGTGGGATGAGACAGCGGGCTATTTGAGCAGGTATTTTTACAAGGAAGTTGTGTCTAATCCAGTAACGGGTGAGAAGCAGAAGGTGCCGAAATCATTGCTGGACATCTTTCAGGAGTTAGGACTCAGTAAGGCAGAAGCTAAGCAGTTACAGTATAATCTGAGCTTACAGCATGAAATGGCTGGAGGAACACTATCTACGACAGGAGATATGGTAAAACAAGATCCTGATTATTATGAAACGGCTAAGAATTCTTACAAATTAGTTTATGGCACAACAGAAGGATTTGACAAGTTTTGGGATGAAAGGCTAAAAGCTTATTCCAATGATGGAAGGGGGAATGCAGACTTCACCCACCAATCTATCACCATGGCCACCCATCTGAATCCGACTAGTGTGCAGCTGTCTGATATTTATGGCGGCAGGAAACATGTTAAGAATTTAGCGGGCTGGGAAGGAGACACCACCTATAATGCCAACGAAAGGAAACCTAGCATTGGTGAGGATGATTACAAGGCAGACCTGGACTCTGTCAATATCATTGGTCGGATGAAAAAGGGGCAATCTTACCAAAGTGCCATGTCTTCTTACTACAGTGATGTACAAAAAGGTCATTCTGTTCGGGAGAAAGAGTTTCTGAAAAATAAGGATTGGGAAAAGGTGAAAAAGACCATCTACGACAGTTTAGTTCCAAATGGGATTAATAAAAATGCCGATTCTGTCGTTAAGGATTATATTGCGAAAAACTATCCAGATGTATCTAAGTTTTTAAGCCGTCTAGAGTCGGTGGCAGGAGGTCAATGATGAAAAAGATAATCGGGATTTTAGTTTTCCTTCTTCTTATTTTTTCGGCAGGTATTTATTACTATATGAATCAGCCCAAAAATATTTTTGATGAGATCTATCAAGAAACGGAGAGAACGTACCGAATGAATAATATTTTAGGGAAAATTGATGGCTTTAACATTAGAGCGGTTTGGCCGGCGGATAGTGACAGTTATAAGTACACTCCATTTGGTACCTATGAAATCGAAGAGGAAGGTAGCGACTATTCTAATATTAGAGTTGGATTTAATTTTAAACGAAATAGAAAAACAGTATCAATATCCTTTAGAAAAAAATTGGATTCAAAAATTAGCTTGTCACTATGGAATATGTATAGTGCTAAAGATAAATATTTAGCTAAAACTGTAGAAATTGTTATAAAAGAGAATGGTTCAAATAACTATATTGAAGACGAAACCCAAGTCAGGTCTTATCTGAACAAACACGGCATCACTGCGAAAGATTTAGATGCTTACTATGAAAAAATCGTGAATCAAAAGGTCTTAAAAGACTGGTGCTCTATTTATAAAAGCAAGTATTCGCCAAAGGATTACGGTCAAGTAACTGTGAAAACGCAGTGGGAGAAGTGGTAGTATTGCTTGGTTATTACAGCAAAATTGATGTAGACTTCACCCACCAATCTGTCACCATGGGCACCCATCTGAATCCGATTAGTGTGCAGCTGTCTGACATTTATGGTGGCAGGGAACATGTCAAGGATTTAGCAGGCTGGGAAGGAGATACCACCTATAATGCCAACGAAAGAAAACCGAGCATTGGTGAGGATGATTACAAGGCAGATCTGGACTCTGTCAATATCATTGGTCGGATGAAAAAAGGGCAATCTTATCAAAGTGCTATGTCTTCCTACTACAAGGATGTGCAAAAAGACCATTCTGTTCGGGAGAAAGAATTTCTGAAAAATAAGGATTGGAAGAGAGTGAAGAAGACCATCTACGACAGTTTAGTTCCAAATGGGATTAATAAAAATGCCGAACCTGCCATTAAGGGTTATATTGCCGAGATTTACCCAGATGTATCTAAGTTTTTAAGCCGTCTAGAGTCGGTGGCAGGAGGTCAATGATGAAAAAGACAATCAGTATTTTAGCTTGTCTTCTACTTAGTTTATCGGCAGGCATTTATTACTATATGAATCAGCCCAAAAATATTTTTGATGAGATCTATCAAGAAACGGAGAAAACGTATCGATTGAATAATATTTTTAACAAATTGACTGATGTAGAAGTACATAGCTATCAAGAATATAGCGATGATTCAAAATTTTATCCAAGTATTTTGTATAAGGATATTGCTAAAACAGGGAATTATACAAAAATAGCGATAGATTTTAGTTTTTTAAACAAAAATAATAATATTCTTATATACTTTGAAAAAGAAATTGGCCCAAATGTCCGAGTTAGAATATGGAATAAATATACTCGTCAGGATAGGACTTTAACAAAATCTGTTAAAATCGCTTTAGAAAAGGGTGATTCCGACAAATATATTGAAGACGAAACCCAAGTCAGAGCTTATCTGAAGAAATACGGTATTACTGCGAAGGATTTAGACGCTCACTATGAAAAAATCGTGAATCAAAAAGTCTTAAAAGACTGGTGCTCTATTTATAAAAGTAAGTATTCGCCAAAGGATTACGGTCAAGTAACTGTGAAAATGCAGTGGGAGAAGTGGTAAAGTGGTTTGGCTGATAAAAACATATGTAAAAAATCTATGGAATTTCTGAGGGTTTGAAACTAAAATCCTAGATTTCAATGATGAAAAAGAGACTTCTTGACAGTAATCTTTGACAATATTTCCCATTCCTCCAGAAAGTGAAGATATGATAGATATTGAATATTTGTTATGCAAAAATCAATATCACCAGAGTGGGGGACACTCTATTAATTACTTATTTGAAGGAGTGAAGTTTAGAAATCGGTAGCTATACTATTTTACATTTAAAAGGAGAAAAAATGCTTGGTTTATTTATTGTTTTACCTCTAATATTATTGTTGATAGCAATCCCAATCATTGTTACTACTAAAACGATAAATGGTCTTACATCAGCAAAAAAACTAAACACAGATTTAGTAAAAAAATCAAATACAGATACTAATGACATATTAATCCTTACCTTCGGACCATTGTTGACAATTTTTGTTGGGAATCAAATATTTAAGATTAGTGACAATCCTTGGACTGAAGTAAATGTGAATGACGCTCTACACGCTCCAATTTGGCCAGATGCTATTCCGACTTTTGTTACATTAATTCTGCTGAGTCTTGTTGGGTACTTTGTTTTAAATTTTATTCCTTTCAAAAAACTACCGCCTCTAGTCCTGGCCAGTTGTATAGGACTGCTTTATCTTGGAATCGCCCTTTCTTTTATCTGGTCTATTCAAATGTTTACAATTATCACTAATGTTACTTCTAACTCACTGGGTTTACCAGCCTATGTTCTCATGTGTCTTATGCCTTGGAATTATGCTCTTATTTGTCTGCGCGTTATCGCTCAGACGATTCATTCATGGAATCAGCAGCAACATCAGGTTACTTATCAGAAGCCTTGGCGAACAAAATTAGCTGGCTTCTTATCAAAAAGCTATCATCTTCCAGTTATGGCTCTGCTGTTACTCCTACCTATCTTAGGGGTTGCCCTTATGATTCTGACTTTATTTGGTCAAGAGCCCGCTGCTTTAATTAAAATGTGGATTAATACTAGTGATTGGACGCTGTCACAAAAAATATCACCGCCTAGTGTAACTTATGATGAACATTATCTGTGTACTGTAGGTGCTTCAGGACATCGAAAAATCGTGAAACCACTTCGTATGGGTGTTCGGCACGGACATCGGATTATGGTTAACCGCCAGCTCCTCGTTGCTAATGCTTTTGAGCAAGTTCTAGAAGAAAAAATGCCTAAAACCCACCGTCTCATCAGAGATTTTTATGACCGTTACGGCTATCCTATTTCGCGGCACATTAAGAAAGCTTGGCAGGCAGATTTGATTTATTTTCTTATGAAACCACTGGAATGGTTTTTCTTACTAGTGCTCTATCTTGTTGATAGACATCCAGAGAATCGTATTGCCTTGCAATACTTCATTAAACCAAATCAAGAAGTAAAATAGTATGAGTCGAAAAAGTTCGCCAAGTAAAAAACAGAAGTTTCACGGAGTGTGCTTGCTTTTTCAAATCTAAAACCTTATAACATAGTTCTCCATTAATTTACTTATTTTTATACGTAATTGCAAAGCGATCCCAACGGTATAATCCTTATATTTTTGCAGGAATTGTCAGTTATATTAAAAATTGATGTCATTTTCAGAAAACGTTGATAGTGTTTCAGAAAAACGTTATAATGGCTGATATTGAAAAATTTAGGAGAAAAAAATGTTTTCCAAGTTGAAGAATATTTTTATCGGGCGCCCTTTGAAATCAAGCAATGAGGGAGAAGAAGAAAACCTATTAACAAAGTTGCAAGCTCTAGCTATGTTATCAAGTGATGCTTTATCTTCGATTGCTTATGGTCCTGAACAAGTTGTTTTAGTGTTGGTATCTGTATCTGCTGGTGCGATTTGGTGGTCGCTACCAATTGGCATTGTGGTGCTGATTTTATTGGCTAGTTTGACTATTTCATATCGTCAGGTGATTCATGCCTATCCACAAGGTGGTGGGGCTTATATGGTTACAACGGAAAATCTTTCACCAAAAGCTGGTCTGATTTCAGGTGGTAGTTTGCTGGTTGATTATATGTTGACAGTAGCGGTATCCGTTTCGTCTGGGGCAGATGCGATTACGTCAGCAATTCCTGCTTTGCATCCTTATAATTTGCATATTTCTATTATTTTAGTGCTGGTTTTAATGTTGATGAATCTACGTGGTTTGCGGGAATCTGCAGTTTCTCTTATGATTCCAGTGTATTTGTTTATCGCAAGTACTGTTTTCTTGATTGGCTTTGGCTTATTGCAATTATTGCTGGGAAATTTATCCTATCATGCAACGGCTCCTATCGGAAAATCCATCTCAGGTGTTAGCTTAGTGCTTCTGTTACGTGCTTTTACGAGCGGTTCAGCCTCTTTGACAGGTGTGGAAGCTATTTCAAATTCTGTCCCATTTTTCAAAACACCAAAAGCTGAAAATGCGGCAAAAACTTTGGCAATTATGGCAGCGATTCTTGGATTTATGTTTGCTGGCATTACCTTTTTAAATTATTGGATTGGAATTGTTCCGATAAAGGGCGTTACGACGCTTGCTCAAATGGCGCAGGCTATTTTAGGAAATTCACCTCTTGGACAGCTTCTTTTTTATGTTTTCCAATTGTCAACAGCTCTCATTCTTGCTGTGGCGGCTAATACAGGCTTTTCGGCCTTTCCTATGCTATCTTACAATATGGCAAAAAATAAATATATGCCACATATGTATATGGAGAAGGGCGCTCGCCTTGGCTACTCAAATGGGATTTTGACCTTGGCTATTGGTGCAATTTTTCTGTTGTTGATTTTCAACGGGAATACTGAGCGGCTCATTCCACTTTATACGATTGGTGTATTTGTACCTTTTGCGCTTTCTCAAACAGGAATGGTCCTACATTGGCGCAAACAGCATGGAAAACATTTCTTAAAATATTCTGTAACAAATATTCTGGGTGCAGCGATTTGTTACACAATTGTGGCGATTTTGTTGCTTTTCCGTTTGCGAGATATCTGGCCATTCTTCCCAATTATTATTATTTTGCTTTGGATTTTCTTAACAATCAAAAATCATTATAATAAAGTCGCTAAGCAACTGCGCTTGAATAAAGAAGTCGAACGAGTGAACTATGCAGGCAATCTGGTTTTAGTCCTTGTTGGGAATGTTACGCGTGTTAGTGCCGGTGCGATGAATTATGCCTGTAGTATTGGTGATGAAGTGATCGCTATGCACGTATCTACTAAAGAAACACAAGAAAAAGATGAAGAAGTAGCAAGTGAATTTAAACACTATTTTTCAGATATCCAATTTGTCAATGTAGAAACAAGTTACCGTAATATCATCAGACCAACAGTACAGTATGTGACAAAAGTCGCTCGTAATGCACAGAAGAAAGGTTATACTGTGACGGTATTAGTGCCACAGTTCATTCCAAATCATAGCTGGCAAAATATGCTACATAATCAAATGAGTCTGAAATTGAAATATTTTCTCAGATGGCATGAAAATGTTGTTGTAGCTAGCTATTCTTATCACTTAAAAGAATAAGAATATAAAACGGCGGTGTCAAATGGAACTGCCGTTTTTATCTTTTAATTTTCTTGAAAGATGTAGCAAAAAATGCTATAATGAAAAGAGCGTTTTAAATAAAAATTATGACAAGTAAGGAAGAAAATGGCGAATATTTTAAGAACAATTATCGAAAACGATAAAGGTGAGTTAAGAAGACTAGAAAAAATGGCAAAGAGAGTCATAGCTTATGAAGACGAAATGGCTGCTTTGTCAGATGAAGCTTTGAAAGCAAAGACAGATGAATTCAAGCAACGGTATCAAAATGGCGAGTCATTAGATGATTTGCTTTACGAGGCCTTTGCCGTTGTCCGTGAAGGGGCAAAGCGCGTGTTGGGCCTCTTCCCATACCCCGTACAGATTATGGGAGGAATTGTCTTACACCATGGAGATGTACCAGAAATGCGTACTGGAGAAGGAAAAACTTTGACAGCGACCATGCCGGTTTATCTGAATGCATTATCTGGTGAAGGTGTCCATGTTGTTACGGTCAATGAATACTTGACAGAACGTGATGCAACTGAAATGGGTGA
Organism: Streptococcus sp. SI1; assembly: GCF_030439945.1. Lineage (NCBI taxonomy): Bacteria > Bacillati > Bacillota > Bacilli > Lactobacillales > Streptococcaceae > Streptococcus > Streptococcus sp. SI1. The sequence goes on along the minus strand of NZ_JAQFJE010000008.1, from coordinate 35,583 downwards.
ATTGTACTCTTGGTTGGGACTTTCTGTTGGTATTAACCTTGCCGCAAAGTCATCAGCAGAAAAGAAAGAAGCCTATGCTTGCGATATTACCTATTCAACGAATGCAGAGATTGGGTTTGATTATTTGCGCGACAATATGGTAGTGCGTGCTGAAAATATGGTGCAACGCCCACTTAACTATGCTTTGGTTGATGAAGTGGACTCTATTTTGATTGATGAAGCTCGTACACCTTTAATTGTGTCTGGACCAACTTCGTCTGATACAAATCAGCTTTATCATATGGCGGATAGCTTTGTAAAATCATTAAACAAAGATGATTATATTATTGATGTTCAGTCTAAAACTATTGGACTTTCTGATTCGGGGATTGATAAGGCAGAAAGTTATTTCAAACTAGAAAACCTGTATGACATTGAAAATGTAGCACTGACTCACTTTGTTGACAATGCTCTTCGTGCAAATTATATTATGCTGTTGGACATTGACTATGTGGTTAGTGAAGAACAGGAAATTTTGATTGTTGACCAATTTACAGGTCGGACAATGGAAGGTCGCCGCTATTCTGATGGACTCCACCAAGCAATTGAAGCTAAAGAAGGTGTACCAATTCAAGATGAAACGAAGACCTCAGCTTCTATCACTTACCAAAATCTGTTCCGTATGTATAAGAAATTGTCGGGGATGACGGGAACGGCCAAGACAGAAGAAGAAGAATTCCGCGAAACTTATAACATTCGAGTGATTCCGATTCCTACCAACCGTCCGGTGGCTCGTATTGATCACCCAGACCTTCTTTATCCAAGTATTGAATCAAAATTTAAAGCAGTTGTCCAAGATGTGAAAGCTCGTCATGAAAAAGGGCAACCTGTACTTGTGGGGACAGTTGCTGTTGAAACGAGTGATTATATTTCTAAAAAATTAGTCGAAGCTGGAGTTCCTCATGAAGTATTGAATGCGAAAAATCACTATAAAGAAGCGCAAATCATTATGAATGCTGGTCAGCGAGGTGCTGTAACGATTGCAACCAATATGGCTGGTCGTGGTACGGATATTAAACTTGGTGAAGGCGTTCGCGAGTTAGGTGGGCTTTGTGTCATTGGTACAGAACGTCATGAAAGTCGCCGTATCGATAATCAGCTTCGTGGTCGTTCCGGACGTCAGGGAGATCCAGGGGAGTCGCAATTTTATCTGTCACTTGAAGATGAGCTCATGCGTCGTTTTGGTTCAGAGCGGATTAAAGCAGTTATGGAACGCTTCAAAATGAGTGAAGAAGAGTCGGTTATCAAATCCAAAATGTTTACTCGTCAAGTGGAAGGAGCCCAAAAGCGTGTTGAAGGGAACAATTACGATACACGTAAACAAGTCCTTCAATATGATGATGTCATGCGTGAGCAACGTGAGATTATCTATGCACAACGTTATGATGTCATTACGGCTGATCGTGATTTAGCACCGGAAATTCACGCTATGATGAAGCGGACTATTAATCGCTTTGTAGATGGCAATAGTCGTGCCGAACAGCAAGAAAAAATCGAAGCTATTGTGAATTTTGCTAAATATAATCTGGTGCCCGAAGATTCTATCAACATATCAGACTTAATCGATTTATCAGATGATGAAATAAAGGAAAACTTGTATCAACGAGCACTGGAAGTATATGACAATCAGGTCGCAAAATTGCGAGATGAAGAATCAATCAGAGAATTCCAAAAAGTTTTGATTCTGCGTGTAGTGGACAATAAATGGACTGACCATATTGATGCTTTAGATCAATTACGTAATGCTGTTGGACTCCGAGGTTATGCACAAAACAATCCGGTTGTTGAATATCAAGCAGAAAGTTTCCGCATGTTTAATGATATGATTGGTTCGATTGAGTTTGATGTTACACGGTTGATGATGAAAGCTCAAATTCATGAGCAAGAGCGTCCACGGACAGAACACCATATCAGTACAACGGCAACACGTAATATTGCAGCACAAAAATCTGGCTTACCTAGTGATATCGATTTGACAAAAGTGAAGCGCAATGACTTATGTCCATGTGGTTCTGGTAAGAAGTTTAAAAATTGTCATGGGCGCCATAGATAAGTAGTGTATAGGGGGAGATTATGACATTTAAAGCAACTAGTCAGCCAATTGATGTAGCAAAAGTTCGCAATATATCAAAATTAGAAGGAGATGCTTTAGCCAAGAAAGAAGCACGAGATCGGGAACTAGACGCAATTATTCGCGGAGAAGATGATCGAATTCTGTTGGTTATTGGCCCATGTTCTTCTGATAATGAAGCAGCTGTTCTAGAATATGCAAAACGTTTATCTACCCTTCAAGAAGAGGTAAAAGACCGTATTTTTATGGTGATGCGTGTGTATACGGCAAAACCTCGTACCAATGGTGACGGCTATAAAGGCTTGATTCATCAACCAAATGCGAAAGCAGCCCCAAGTTTAATCAATGGCATTAAAGCAGTGCGCAATTTGCATTATCGTGTTATTACAGAAACGGGAATGACGACAGCTGATGAAATGCTGTATCCGGAAAATCTTCCGTTAGTAGATGATTTGATTTCTTATATGGCTGTTGGGGCACGTTCTGTGGAAGATCAGCAACACCGTTTTGTAGCTAGTGGAGCTGACGTTGCGACTGGTTTAAAAAACCCCACTTCTGGAAATCTTAATGTTATGTTTAATGGGATTTATGCAGCCCAAAACAAACAAAGTTTCTTGTTTGCTGGTAAGGAAGTAGAGACTTCAGGCAATCCCTTAGCGCATGCTATTCTGCGCGGTGGTCTTGATGAATACGGAAAGAACATTCCAAATTATTACTATGATAATTTACTAGATACGATTGCTCAATATGAAAAAATGGGCTTAGAAAATCCTTTTATCATCATTGATACCAACCATGATAATTCTGGAAAACAGTATTTAGAACAGGTGCGGATTGTCCGTCAAACTTTAATCAATCGTGATTGGAATGAGAAAATCAAAAAAGTTGTACGCGGCTTTATGATTGAGTCTTACTTAGAAGATGGCCGTCAAAATGAGCCTGAAGTGTTTGGAAAATCCATTACAGACCCTTGTTTGGGTTGGGATAATACAGTCAGATTAGTCAAGGAAATTTATACTACCCTATCTAAAAATGAAAAATAAAAAGGATGGAGTTGAGACTAGTCTCAACTCTTTTTAAAAAGATGATTAAAGGACATGGTATTGATATAGAGGAAATTTCTTCTATTCAAAAAGTTTATGAAAAAAATGCTCGCTTTGCCAAGAAAGTTTTGACAGCCGCAGAATTTGACCGATTTGAAAAGCTGACTGGTAAGCGAAAAATGGAATATTTGGCGGGGCGTTGGTCTGCTAAAGAGGCGTTTTCTAAAGCATGGGGAACTGGCATTGGTTGTGTCACTTTTCAGGATTTAGAAATTTTAAATAATGAAAAAGGAGCGCCTATTTTCACCAAATCCCCTTTTTCTGGCAAGGTCTGGGTATCGATCAGCCATGCAGGTAATATTGTTACAGCTAGTGTGATTTTGGAGGAATATCATGAAAACGAGTAATCATCGACCTACTAAGGCAATTGTGGATTTAGCGGCTATCCATTTTAATATAAAACAAATTGCGGCACATATACCAGATGATGTTGAAAAATGGGCCGTTGTTAAAGCAGATGCCTATGGTCACGGTGCAGTTGCTGTTACGCAATCTATCGAGCCAATTGTGGATGGTTTTTGTGTTTCCAATATTGATGAAGCCTTGGAACTGAGAGAAGCTGGTATTTCAAAAAAAATTCTGGTTCTGGGAGTATCAACTATCCAGTCTGTTCCATTGGCAATGAAATACAAGATTACTTATACGGTTGCTAGTTTAGAATGGATTGATTTGTTGTTACAATCAAATATAGATGTAACTGGATTGGTTGTTCATATAAAAATCGACTCTGGAATGGGTCGGATTGGTTTTCGAAATAGCCAAGACGCTCAAGAAGCGATTCATCGTTTGAAAAAAGTAGGTGCTCAGGTCGAAGGAATTTTCACCCATTTTGCGACAGCTGATGAGGCAGATACGCAAAAATTTGAGGCACAGTTAGCACGTTTTAAAGAAATTCTAGAGCGATTAGATATTGTTCCCCCGATTGTTCATGCTAGCAATTCTGCGACGACTCTTTGGCATGCAGATACTGTTATGAAAGCAGTTCGTTTGGGTGATATAATCTATGGCCTCAATCCCAGCGGCCGTACCTTGGAGCTTCCTTATGAAATGAAACCGGCTCTTTCTCTAATTTCAGAACTGGTTCATGTGAAGCAATTAGAAGCAGGGGCAGATATTGGTTACGGAGCTACTTACACTAGCGATAGCCCACAGTTCATTGGGACGATTCCATTAGGCTATGCTGACGGTTGGACGCGAGATATGCAAGGTTTTAATGTTCTAATTGATGGGAAAGCTTGTCCCGTTGTTGGACGTGTGTCTATGGATCAGATTACCGTTCGTTTGCCTCGATTTTATCCTATTGGTACGTCAGTTGTTTTCATCGGAAAAAGCGGGGAAGAGGTTATTTCTGCAACAGATGTGGCAGAAAAACGTGGAACGATTAATTATGAAGTGGTCTGTTTGCTTAGTGACCGTGTACCTAGAATCTATAAAAAGTGAGTTAACATTTAAAAGCAGTCGGAAACACTCCAAAGATTTGTCAGAGGGGATCTGTTTTAGTCTGCTTTTATAAATTTTTGAGAAACAGAACTGAAGGGGAATTATGAATTTACACCAACCTTTAACGGTTCTGCCAGGTGTAGGACCAAAATCTGCCGAAAAATTGAGTAAACTTGGTATTGAGAACCTGCAGGATTTGCTGCTCTATTTTCCATTTCGTTATGAAGACTTTAAAAGTAAAAATGTGTTAGAATTGGAAGATGGTGAAAGGGCAGTTGTTTCAGGAGTGGTCGTTACACCGGCTAACGTGCAGTATTATGGTTATAAGCGTAATCGCCTGCGTTTTACTATCAAGCAAGGTGAAGTGGTCCTTGCCGTCAACTTTTTTAATCAGCCTTATCTAGCAGATAAGGTAGCACTTGGTTCAACTATTGCTATTTTTGGCAAATGGGATAAGGCCAAGGCTGGTTTGACTGGAATGAAAATTTTAGCACAAGTAGAAGATGATTTGCAGCCAGTCTATCGGGTGGCTCAGGGGATTAGTCAAGCGAGTTTAGTAAAGACTATTAAAATAGCTTTTGACCAAGGCCTAGACCTTCTATTGGAAGAAAATCTGCCTCAAATTCTGCTAGATCATTATCAACTATTGGGACGTAGCCAAGCTGTGCGCGCGATGCATTTTCCAAAAGATTTGGCAGAATACAAGCAAGCTGTACGGCGGGTTAAATTTGAAGAACTTTTTTACTTTCAAATGCAATTGCAGGTTTTAAAGAGGGAAAGCAAGGATGTGAGTCACGGATTTGCTATCCCGTGGCGAGATGATTTATTAGAGAAGAAGTTGTCATTGCTCCCTTTTGAGCTAACGGATGCCCAGAAACGGAGTCTCGATGACATTCTACAGGATATGCAAGCCCCGATCCACATGAACCGACTTTTACAGGGAGACGTTGGTAGTGGAAAGACAGTGGTTGCGTGTCTAGCTATGTATGCCGCTTATTCAGCTGGGGTGCAGTCTGCTCTTATGGTACCGACTGAAATTTTGGCTGAACAGCACTTTGCTAGCCTCACTCAGCTTTTTCCTGAGTTACGGATAATTCTGTTGACAGGAGGAATGAAATTAGTAGAACGAAAGCAGGCATTAGATGCTATTAAAACTGGACAGGTGGATATGATTGTTGGAACCCATGCCCTGATTCAAGAAGGAGTTTCCTATCATCGTTTGGGCCTAGTAATTATTGATGAGCAGCATCGTTTTGGAGTGGAGCAGAGACGGGTTCTGCGGGAAAAGGGGGATAATCCTGATGTTCTCATGATGACTGCAACACCGATTCCGAGGACACTTACGATCACTGCCTTTGGCGATATGGATGTGTCGGTTATTGATCAAATGCCAGTGGGGCGTAAGCCGATTATCACTCGCTGGGTCAAGCACGAGCAGCTGAATGTGGTTCTCAATTGGTTGGAGAAAGAGCTGCAAGTAGGTGCTCAGGTATATGTCATCTCTCCTTTGATTGAGGAGTCAGAAGCGCTGGATCTAAAAAATGCTATTGCTTTGGAAGAGGAATTAAAGATTTATTTCGGTGACAAAGCACAAGTGTCTCTGCTACATGGTAAAATGAAGAACGATGAAAAAGATGCCATTATGCAGGGCTTTAAGAGAGGAAAAATAGATATTCTGGTATCTACAACAGTCATTGAAGTCGGTGTTAATGTGCCAAATGCTACGGTTATGCTAATCATGGATGCGGATCGTTTTGGGCTCAGTCAGCTCCACCAATTGCGCGGGCGGGTAGGACGTGGAGACAAGCAATCTTATGCGGTTCTCGTGGCTAATCCCAAGACTGAATCTGGTAAGAAGCGCATGAAAATCATGACAGAAACGACTAACGGTTTCGTCTTAGCTGAGGAAGACCTGAAAATGCGTGGTTCTGGTGAAATCTTTGGCACTCGGCAGTCTGGTTTACCAGAATTTCAGGTGGCGGATATTGTAGAGGATTATCCGATTTTAGAGGAAGCCAAAAAAGTTGCTAGCCAAATTGTATCTATTCCTGATTGGCGAACGCATGCAGATTGGCATATTGTAGCACTTTATTTGGATAAGCAGGGTTATTTGGACTGACTTTAGTCAGCATGATGGATACATCAAAAAAGGTGAGAGATAGGACTAAAATTTTTTAGTCCTATCTCTCACCTAAAAACTCTACTAAACTTGAAAAGTGAATAGCCTTGAGACCCTGTTTCGCAAGTTCTACCAATAACTAAAAGTCAATTAGCTATTGTGTCATTGGTTTATTGCAACGTATATTTTCAAATTGAGGCGTTTTGCAATAGCCTCTTTAGAATTAAGTTTTCTGAAAGAAATCTATAAGCCTGTTTTAAGTTTTTCAGGCTATACTAAATTCATCAAAAAGAAAGAGGTAAGTCCAATGACAGTAAACATTAAAGTGAATTATAACAAAACATTCAAAAATACAGGAAAGGAATTAGAAATATATGGTAGATAACTAAAAAACAAGCGAGTTAAAAAACTTTTTTTCATAAATCTCCTAAACATAAAATCTCCTAAAAAGCTTCGAAATAATCGAGGCTTTTTATCTATATAAGAACTCTAGCCTTCTATGTAGTTTTTTAATGTCTGCCCTTGAAGTCCAGCATTAAGGGCGATGAGAAGTTTGATACGAGCTTTAGGAGCATTTAATTCTTTAACAAACATAATCCCTGCTTCATGAAGGGTCACACCGCCTCCTTCATAAGCATAAACTGGCTCTGCAATGCCATTGAAGCAACGAGATACCAATGCAATTGGGAGACCACAAGCAGTCATATGACTGAGCTTTTGTGCCACTTCTTGTGGTAGATTCCCAGCTCCGAAGGCTTCAATGATGAGACCGTCTATTTTCTTCAAATCTAACATATCCAGCAATTCGGTTGTCATTCCAGCATAGGTGGGGATAATAGGAATCAAGCCAGTAATCTTATTCAAATGAAAATGCACGCGTGGTTCGGCAGTTTTAAAATAGAGGATTTCCTTTTTCATAATTAATCCAAGTGGACCATGAGTTGGCGTTTGAAAGGTACTGACATTTGTTGTATGTGTTTTTGTTACGTATTTAGCAGAATGGATTTCATCATTCATAACTACTAGAACACCCTTTCCGCGTGCTTTTTCATCACTTGCAACACGAAGTGCAGACAAATAATTGTAAACTCCGTCACTCCCGAGTTCATTAGAGCTTCGCATGGCACCAGTCAAAACAACAGGAATATTTGGAAGTTCCATCGTATCCAAAAAATATGCCGTTTCTTCTAGAGTATCGGTTCCGTGAGTAATCACAACACCGTCAAAATGCTTTCCATCTGCCTTGATTCTTTTGTACAATTGTAGCATGTGCTGCGGTGTCATGTGAGGACTAGGAATATTGAATATATCAAGAGCAGTCACTTGAACGCCTTCTAGAGGAACTGCGATATGGTTCATGGGATTATGTTCATTTGTGACGACTTTTCCAGTGGTGTCAGCTTGCATGGAAATAGTACCGCCAGTATGTAAAACTAGAATTCTTTTGGTCATAAGTGAGCTTCTCCTGAATCTATGCTATAATTATTGTATCATAAAAGAAAGAGATGAGAAATGAATGGAAATCAAAGCAGTCTTTTTTGATATTGACGGGACATTAGTAAATGATAGTCGGACGGTCTTGAAATCCACAGAACAAGCGATCCATAGTTTAAAACAGCAAGGTATTTTAGTTGGTTTAGCAACAGGAAGAGGCCCCTTTTTTGTCCAATCCTTTATGGAACAGTTGGATTTAGATTTTGCAGTGACCTATAATGGACAATATATTTTTTCAAAAGAGAAAGTCATTTCTGCCAAGCCAATAGATAAAACGAGCTTACGTCATTTGATTCAATATGCGCATCAGCATAAAATAGAAATTTCATTTGGGACAAAATCAGGAATGGTTGGTTCAAAAATCATGAGCTTTGGCATGAGCAAGTTTTCTCAATGGACTAGCCGTTTTGTTCCGAAAAAGATGACACATTTGGTCAATAAAGGTTTCAATCATGTAATCAGTAAGGCGCTCCCTCAACAACAGAATGATTTATTTAAATCTATTCAAGAGCTGATTTATCAAGTGTTAATATTGGCGACTCCGAGAGAAACACAATCTATAGAAGCCGATTTTCCAAATTTAAAATTCACTCGCAGCAGTCCTTTTGCAGCTGACATTATCAATCAGGGTATGTCCAAGCTAGAGGGGATTAAGCTGGTTGGAAAGGAATATGGCTTTGATATCAATCAAGTCATGGCTTTTGGTGATTCTGATAATGATGTTGAAATGTTAGCGGGGGTTGGGATGTCCATCGCTATGGGAAATGGAACTAGTCGCGTGAAAGAAGTTGCGAAACACACTACTAGCAGTAATAGTCAGGACGGAATTCATAAGGCTTTGGAGCATTTTGGTATTCTGGCGAGTGAAAAAGTCTTTATCAGTAGCGACCACCACTTTAATAAGGTTAAAGAATTTCATGGGATAATGGATGAATGCACGCAGGAAGAGCCCATTCTGTGGACAACAGAGGGTGCTCGTCATCGTGCAGGCTTCAAGGTAGAAGAGCTAGTGGAATTTTTACGTGCAGCCAGTCCGTCAGAAGAAATTTTCAATCAGTCTGTTCAATCTTTGCATAAAGCGATAGATAAAGCTTCCGATAAGGTTAAACAGAAGAGTAACGCAGAGATGTCTCTCGTTGGACAAGTAGATGCACTGATTGATATGCTATATTTTACTTATGGTAGTTTTGTTTTAATGGGAGTAGATCCTGAGCGTTTATTTGAAATTGTACACCAAGCGAATATGGGGAAACTCTTCCCAGATGGTAAAGCGCACTTTGACCCAGTTACTCATAAAATTTTAAAACCAGATGATTGGGAAAAAAATTATGCACCGGAACCTGCTATCAAAAAAGAGCTCGAACGTCAGATTCAAGCTTATCAACGAAATTGTGAAAAAAATGAAGAATAAAAAAGAGGAGAGACTGGTTTATGCCAATCTCTCTTTATCTTTGTATTATAATGTTTTTTCCTTATCACGAACAACAAGTAAGTCAACTTTTGCATGACGCAAGATGTATTCAGATGAGGAACCAACCAGTAACCGTTCAAAGGCATTGAGCCCGGTAGCACCGACCATGATGAGATCAACTTTTTGTTCTTCTGGAATATCAGTGGCAAGAAGGGTTTTCGGATTTCCCATTTCAACAACTGTGACAACATTTCCCACACCAGCTTCTTTGGCTTTTTCAGCATATTGATCCATGAGTTTTTTTGCGTCTTCTTGTAATTCTTCATAGACTTCTGCATCAAATGTAGAAACGCTTTGCAATGCACGTGTATCAATAACATGTGCAATTGTTAGACGTGAATTATTTCTTAGCGCCACATTTACCCCTTTTTCAAAGGCAAGTTCGGCTTCGTGAGAACCATCAACAGCAACCATAATGTTTTGATATCTTTGTAGCATAGGAATACCTCCATTCTTTCTTTAGTTATATTGTAACCCTTTACATGAAAAAAGTAAAGTATTTTCAAGCAGACTTTACAAGAAGTTTTTGAGATTTTTTAGAAAAATTGCGTTATAATAAATTGATTCTTTTGAAATGAGGAAAAAAATTGATGAAAGAATTTAATAAATCGACAAAGTTAGAACATGTAGCTTATGATATCCGAGGTCCTGTCTTAGAAGAAGCCATGCGGATGCGTGCAAATGGTGAGAAAATCCTTCGCTTGAACACAGGAAACCCTGCTGAGTTTGGTTTTACGGCACCAGATGAAGTGATTCATGATTTGATTATGAATGCACGGGATAGCGAGGGCTATTCAGACTCGAAAGGGATTTTTTCTGCTCGGAAAGCTATTATGCAATATTGCCAGTTAAAGAATATTCCAAATGTTGATATTGACGATGTCTACCTTGGAAATGGAGTCAGCGAGCTGATTGTCATGTCTATGCAAGGTTTGCTAGACAATGGTGATGAGGTGCTGGTACCTATGCCGGATTATCCTCTCTGGACTGCTGCTGTGAGTTTAGCAGGAGGGAATGCTGTTCACTATCTTTGTGATGAAGCTGCTGATTGGTACCCAGATATTGATGACATTAGATCGAAAATTACTTCTAATACAAAAGCTATTGTCGTTATCAACCCAAACAATCCGACAGGAGCTCTATATCCTAAGGAAGTTTTAGAAGAGCTGGTTGACGTTGCACGGCAAAATAATTTGATTATTTTTGCGGATGAGATTTATGATCGTTTAGTAATGGACGGTGAAAAGCATATAGCTATCGCAAGTTTAGCTCCTGATCTTTTCTGTGTTAGTATGAACGGTTTGTCTAAATCGCACCGTATTGCAGGCTTTCGTGTAGGATGGATGGTGCTATCTGGACCAAAATATCATGTAAAAGATTACATCGAAGGGCTAAATATGCTGTCAAATATGCGTCTGTGTTCAAATGTCCTATCTCAGCACGTGGTACAAACATCGCTTGGCGGTTATCAATCAGTAGATGAGTTACTACTTCCCGGTGGAAGAATTTATGAGCAACGGAATTTTATTTATAAAGCTATTAATGAAATCCCAGGTCTATCTGCAGTAAAACCTAAAGCAGGGCTTTACATTTTCCCTAAAATTGATAGAGAAATGTATCAAGTAGATGATGACGAACAATTCGTGTTGGATTTCTTAAAGCAAGAAAAGATTTTACTGGTGCATGGACGAGGCTTTAATTGGAAAGATCCTGATCATTTCCGGATTGTTTACCTGCCTCGTGTAGATGAGTTAGCACAAATTCAAGAGAAGATGACTCGTTTCTTAAAACAATATCGACGATGATAAATGGCAGCCCTTTGGCTGCTTTTTGTATCAGGCGTAGGTATCTTCGTTTTTATAGAAGTAACAAAGTATAATTGTACCTCAATAAACAATTTTCAGATAATTGTTGAAGATTAAAGCGCTTTATGGTATAATCAATAAGATTATATGCGAGGTAAATTATGGCAAACTTATTAGCAAAAACAAGAAAAATAACATCTATTTTGCGTCGTTCAGATGAGCGGTTGCAGGATGAACTACCTTATAATGCAATTACCCAACAATTAGCTGAAATTATGGATTGCAATGCTTGTATTGTAAATAGCAAGGGTCGTCTTTTGGGGTATTTCATGCGCTACAAGACAAACAATGATCGTGTGGAAGCATTTTATCAAACGAAAATCTTCCCAGAAGAGTATGTTCGCACCGCAAATTTGATGTATGATACTGAGGCCAATCTTCCAGTCAATCATGATTTATCTATTTTTCCTATTGAGGCAAAAGATGAATTTCCAGATGGCTTGACGACAATTTCACCGATTCATGTTTCTGGGATTCGTTTAGGGACATTGATTGTTTGGCGCAATGATAAAGAATTTGACGATGATGATTTGATCTTGGTTGAAATTGCAAGTACAGTGGTTGGTATTCAGCTACTCAACTTCCAACGAGAAGAAGATGAAAAAAATATTCGACGTCGAACAGCTGTAACTATGGCTGTAAATACTTTGTCTTATTCAGAATTACGAGCTGTTTCTGCTATTTTAGGTGAATTAAGCGGCAATGAAGGGCAGCTAACAGCTTCAGTGATTGCAGATCGTATTGGCATTACGCGCTCAGTGATTGTCAATGCTCTACGTAAACTAGAAAGTGCAGGCATTATCGAAAGTCGTTCTCTAGGAATGAAAGGAACCTATCTTAAAGTTCTTATCCCTGATATCTTTGAAGAGATTAAAAAGCGAGATTACTGATGACAAAAGCGTTAATTTCAATTGACTATACAGTGGACTTTGTAGCAGATAATGGGAAATTGACGGCAGGTGCACCAGCTCAGGCAATTTCCGAAACCATTGCCCAAGTGACCGAGGCGGCTTTTGAGCGAGGAGATTATATCTTTTTTGCAATTGATGCCCATGACGAAGGAGATACTTTCCACCCAGAAAGTAAACTCTTTCCACCACACAATATCAAAGGAACTAGTGGACGTAATCTTTATGGCTCATTAGCTGATTTTTATAAGAGACATCAAGCGGACTCTCGAGTCTTTTGGATGGACAAGCGCCATTATTCTGCCTTTTCTGGCACAGATTTGGATATACGTCTGCGAGAAAGAAAAGTAGACACGGTGATTCTGACAGGAGTCTTGACGGATATTTGCGTCCTGCATACGGCAATCGATGCCTACAATTTGGGGTATCAAATTGAGGTGGTAGAACCTGCAGTAGCTTCTCTTTCTGAAGAAAATCATCAATTTGCTCTCAACCACTTGCAAAATGTTTTAGGTTCGACTATAATAGATAACAATTTAAAAGTAAAAAAGCAGTAAAGTAGGCTTGTTAACTTGCACAGAGAGTGCTGAAAGCTGAGAGCAGCGCCAAGGAGACAAAATCCGAAGAACGTACTGTCAATGATAGAGTGGTTTTTCTATACGGTTCGTAGTAGTGGATAACATTGTCTAAACCCATTATATCGTTGTAAATAATTTGTGTGAATCAAAACACAAACGCCTGCTCACGTTACGAGCCTGAGGTTGCAATGCAATGAATAACAGTGGTACCACGGCTTTCGTCTGTTTATACAGATGGAAGCCGTTTTTCCATAGTTCTTAGTGCTAAAGCACTAAGAACTATGGGTGGAGATTTCTATATGTAATTTGCGAGCAATTAGTGATTGAATTGAAATGAATGTAGAAAGAGGTAGTGAATATGAAAGAAGTTTTTATTGGGAACTACGGGTTAGAACAAGTTGGTCGGGAAATGACTGCGACTGGATGGGTTGCAAATATTCGAAACCATGGGAAATTAGCTTTTATAGAGTTACGTGATCGAGAAGGCTTGCTTCAAGTTTTTGTAGCAGGTGCTAGTCCGGCTTTTGCTGAAATTGACCGTTTGCACAAGGAAGACGTTATCTCTGTCACAGGAAAAGTTGTCAAACGAGAAGGGCGCTTTGTCAATAAAGCTATTAAGTCAGGACAAGTGGAGCTGAGAGCGGAGAAGATTGAGGCCATTTCTAGCAGCAAAGCACTGCCTTTTGAGCTGGACCAGCATGCCCATACCGGTGAAGACCTGCGTCAGAAATACCGCTACCTGGACTTGCGTCGTGAGAAGATGACACATAACCTCAAACTTCGTCATCAGGTCACATCAACCATTCGGGAATATTTGAATGGTTTGGACTTTTTGGAAGTTGAGACGCCTTACTTGACTAAGTCAACACCTGAAGGAGCTAGAGATTTCTTGGTTCCTAGTCGGGTCTTTAAAAACCAATTCTACGCGCTGCCGCAGAGCCCACAGATGCTAAAACAACTGCTGATGGGAGCTGGCCTCGAGCGCTATTATCAGATTGTTCGTTGTTTCCGTGACGAAGACCTGCGGGGCGATCGTCAGCCAGAGTTTACTCAGGTGGACTTAGAGTTGAGTTTTGCAAGCGAAGAAGAAATCCAAGCTCTGGTTGAAGCTATGCTCAAGGCTGTTGTCAAGAAAACTCATGGTTTAGAGTTGACAGAAGATTTTCCAACTATCAGCTATGAAGAAGCTATGAACCGCTTTGGTTCTGATAAGCCAGATACACGCTTTGGTTTAGAGCTGAAGAGTTTGACGAATTTGTGCCAGTCCAATGATTCGCTTCTCATCAAGAAAGCTTTGGATAACCAAGAGGAAGTGATGGGAATCTGTGTGCCAGATGCGGCTAGTGCTTTTAGCAAGAAACAGCTCAGTCATTTTTATCAAGAAATGAAGGAATTCGGCTGCAGTCGTTTTGCCAGTCTCAAGGTTGAAAATGGTCAATTGGTTGGAGATTTGGCTAGCACTTTTGAGGCTGAAAGTCAGGATTTGCTAGCATGTTTTGATGCTAAGGAGAGAGATCTCATCCTGCTAGTTATGGCCAAGAAGCGTCGGGCTCAGGAAGCTTTGGGCCATCTGCGTATAGAAGTCGCAAAAGCTTTGGATTTGATTGACCCAAGTCTGCTGCATTTCCTCTGGGTTGTGGATTGGCCGCTGCTGGAGTGGAATGAAGACCAAAATCGCTATCAAGCCATGCACCATCCTTTCACACAGGGGATCTTTGAAGATGGACAGGAGCCAAGTCAATTCCGCAGCCAGGCTTATGATATCGTCTTGAATGGCTATGAGATTGGCGGAGGAAGCCTTCGTATTCACGACCGGAAAGCTCAGGAGGCCATGTTTGAGCTATTGGGCATGAGCCGAGAAGACTATGAGCGGGACTTTGGTTTCTTCCTAGAAGCTTTGGAGTACGGCTTCCCACCGCATGGCGGCTTGGCTCTGGGCTTAGATCGCTTGGTTATGATTTTGGCTGGGGAAGAAAATATCCGCCAAGTCATCGCCTTTCCGAAGAATGGTACTGGCTTTGATCCGATGCTGGAAAGTCCAAGTTTGGTTGACCAGAGACAGCTCAAAGATCTGCATTTGGAATTGAAGAACGAAGCTTATTTATGATAAAATAAGAAGACGATTATTTTCCAGTTATGCTGAAAAATAAAAGAAGAGAAAGGAAACAGAGATGAAAATTACTCAAGAGGAAGTAACGCATGTTGCTAACTTGTCAAAACTCGCTTTTTCTCCAGAAGAAACAGCAGAGTTTGCGACAACTCTGTCAAAAATTGTCGACATGGTCGAATTGCTTAATGAAGTGGATACGGAGGGTGTGCCTTTCACTTCCAATGTGGCAGCTAACATCAACTATATGCGAGAAGATGTGGCTCAGCCAGGCTGGAACCGGGACGAGCTTTTCCAAAATGCACCTGAAAAAGAGCGGGGCTACATCAAAGTGCCTGCCATCCTAGATGACGGAGGAGATGCCTAATGACTTTTAATCACAAGACCATTGAAGAACTGCACGACTTGCTGGTCAAGAAAGAAATTTCTGCGGTAGAGTTAACTCAGGCAACTGTGGCAGACATCAAAGAACGCGAGACGGCTGTGGACAGTTTCATTACTATCAGCGAAGAGGAGGCATTGGCCCAGGCTGCGGCTCTGGACGCTAAGGGTATTGATGCCGACAATCTTATGAGCGGAATTCCGCTGGCAGTTAAGGACAATATCTCAACCAAGGGAATTTTGACGACGGCTGCATCTAAAATGCTCTACAACTACAAGCCGATTTTCGATGCGACTAGCGTAGAGAAGCTTTACGGCAAGGACATGATTATCGTTGGGAAAACTAACATGGACGAGTTTGCCATGGGTGGCTCCAGCGAAAACTCTTACTTTAAGACGACAAAAAATGCATGGGATAGCAGTAAGGTTCCTGGTGGATCATCTGGTGGTTCAGCGACAGCTGTTGCCTCTGGTCAGGTTCGTCTGTCGCTGGGATCAGATACAGGTGGCTCCATTCGCCAGCCAGCTTCCTTTAACGGTGTAGTTGGCCTCAAGCCAACCTACGGACGGGTTTCCCGCTTCGGTCTTATTGCTTTTGGTTCTTCTTTAGACCAGATTGGACCTTTCTCTCAGACGGTTAAGGAAAATGCTCAGCTTCTGAATGTTATTTCTGGTAATGATCCTAAGGATTCTACATCATCACAAGAAGCAGTGCCAGACTTTACCAGTAAGATTGGTCAAGACATCAAGGGGATGAAGATTGCTCTGCCTAAGGAATACATGGGTGAGGGAATTGACAGCAAGGTCAAGGAAACGATACTGGTAGCAGCGAAGCACTTGGAAAGTCTAGGAGCTATCGTTGAAGAAGTCAGCCTACCTCACAGCAAGTACGGCGTGGCAGTCTACTATATTATTGCTTCCTCTGAAGCCAGCTCTAACCTGCAGCGTTTTGACGGCATTCGCTATGGCTACCGTGCAGAAGGCATTGAAAACCTAGAAGATGTCTATGTCAAATCTCGCAGCGAAGGTTTTGGTGAAGAGGTGAAACGCCGGATCATGCTGGGTACTTTCAGTCTATCATCAGGTTACTACGATGCTTACTTCAAGAAAGCTGGTCAGGTTCGGACCTTGATTATGCAGGATTTTGCTAAGGTTTTTGAAACATATGACTTGATCTTAGGCCCAACTGCACCAACTGTGGCTTATGACTTGGGTAGTCAAAACCAGGATCCAGTGGCCATGTATCTAGCTGACCTTTTGACTATTCCAGTCAATCTGGCTGGCCTACCGGGCATTTCAATCCCAGCTGGTTTTGCAGATGGTCTTCCTGTCGGCTTGCAGCTGATTGGTAACCACTTCGATGAAGCGACCATTTATCAGGTCGCCGCAGCATTTGAAGCGACGACTGACTACCACAAACAGCGGCCAGTTATCTTTGGAGGTGAAAAATAATGAACTTTGAAACAGTTATCGGACTGGAAGTCCATGTTGAATTGAAGACCAATTCAAAAATTTTCTCACCGGCTCCAGCTCACTTCGGTGAAGATCCAAATGCTAATACCAATATCATCGACTGGTCCTTCCCAGGTGTCCTGCCTGTTATGAACAAGGGTGTCATTGACTATGGTATCAAGGCTGCTCTGGCCTTGAATATGGATATTCACCAGAAGATGCACTTTGACCGCAAGAATTACTTCTATCCGGACAATCCAAAAGCCTATCAAATTTCTCAGTTTGATGAGCCAATTGGCTACAATGGCTGGATTGAAATTGAGCTAGAAGATGGCACGACCAAGAAAATCCGTATTGAGCGGGCCCACTTGGAAGAAGATGCTGGAAAGAATACCCACGGTAGTGATGGCTACTCTTATGTGGACCTCAACCGCCAAGGAGTGCCACTGATTGAGATTGTATCCGAAGCAGATATGCGCAGTCCAGAAGAAGCTTATGCCTATCTGACTGCTCTCAAGGAAATCATCCAGTACACGGGCATTTCTGATGTCAAGATGGAAGAGGGCTCCATGCGGGTCGACGCCAATATTTCCATTCGTCCTTACGGTCAGGAAGAGTTCGGTACCAAAACTGAGCTGAAAAACCTCAACTCCTTCAACTTTGTTCGCAAGGGTCTAGCCTTTGAGGAAAAACGTCAAGCTGAAATCCTACGTAGCGGTGGCCAAATCCGTCAGGAAACTCGTCGTTATGACGAAGCAACTGGCGAAACCCTGCTCATGCGGGTTAAGGAAGGTTCAGCGGACTACCGTTACTTCCCAGAGCCTGATCTGCCTATCTTTGAGATTGAGGATGCTTGGATTGAGCAAGTACGTAGCAGTCTGCCAGCCTTTCCAAAAGAACGCCGAGCCAAGTATGTGGGCGATTACGGTCTGTCTGACTACGATGCCAAGCAGCTGACAGCGACGAAGGCTGTGTCAGATTTCTTTGAAGCAGCTGTTGCCGCAGGAGGTGATGCTAAGGCTGTCTCTAATTGGCTCCAAGGAGAAGTAGCGCAATACCTCAATGCCGAAGGTAAGACCATCTCTGAGATTGATCTGACACCTGAGAACTTGACTGAGATGATTGCTCTGATTGCAGACGGAACGATTTCCTCTAAGATTGCTAAGAAGGTCTTTGTCCATCTAGCTAAAAATGGTGGCTCTGCTAAAGAGTATGTGCAGAAAGCAGGCCTGATTCAAATTTCAGACCCTGCCCAGCTTCTGCCAATTATCCAAGAAGTATTTGCCAACAATGAAAAAGCCCTCAATGACTATAAAGGCGGCAACAAGAATGCGGCCAAGTCCCTAATCGGCCAGCTGATGAAGGCCACCAAGGGCCAAGCCAACCCACAAGTAGCACAAAAACTGCTCAATGAAGAGTTGGAGAAATTATAGAAACAAGTAAAAACCAGTCGTTAGGCTGGTTTTTTTGTATACTGTTTTTTGAAAATGTAGCTAAACTTTTGACAAGATTTCTGAAAGGGTTTACAATAAAATTAACAAATTATAAAGCGAGGTATTTTTATGGCAAAAATGAATGCTGCGCGTTGGTATGGCGCCAAAGATGTCCGCATTGAAGAAGTGGATGTACCGGAAGTCAAACCGCATCAGGTCAAGATTGCGGTTAAGTTCACAGGAATCTGTGGAACTGATTTGCATGAATATCTGGATGGACCTATTTTTATTCCGACAGAAACAGAGCATGTCTACTCTGGGCAGAAGGCTCCTGTAACCTTGGGACATGAGTTTGCTGGAGAAATTGTTGAGGTTGGCAGTGCCGTGACACGGGTTAAGGTTGGTGACCGAGTGACAGTTGAGCCGATTTTAGCCGAGCATAATCTTATCGGGGATTACAATCTGGATCCCAATCTAAACTTTGTCGGCTTGGCGGCAGATGGTGGTTTTGCCAAATACTGTGTTTTGGATGGGGAGCTTGTTCATAAAGTTCCAGACAGCCTTAGCTATGAGCAGGCAGCCTTGACAGAACCTGCTGCTGTGGCTGTTTATGCAGTCCGTCAGTCAGCTCTTAAGGCAGGTGATACCGCAGTCGTTTTTGGTTTAGGACCAATCGGGCTCTTGATTGTTGAAGCTTTGCGAGCAGCTGGTGCCTCTAAGATTTATGCTGTTGAATTATCTCCAGAGCGCCAAGCAAAGGCAGAGGAGCTTGGGGCGATTGTTGTGCGACCAGAAGAAGGCGAGGATGCAGTAGCTGCTGTTCAGCGCTTGACTGGTGGTGGGACAGATGTATCTTATGAAGTAACTGGGGTACCAGTTGTGTTGGGACAAGCTTTGGCTGCTGTCCACAAGGCTGGAGAATGTATGGTGGTTTCTATCTGGGAACGTGAAGCCAGTATCAATCCCAATGAATTTGCGATTCAAGAAAAATCGCTCAAGGGAATTATCGCCTATCGGCATATTTTTCCTAAAGTGCTGGAGCTTATGGAGCAGGGGTATTTCTCTGCTGACAAGCTTGTGACCAAGAAGATTAAGCTAGAGGATATTGTGCAGGAAGGTTTTATCGAACTGACCCAGGACAAGGCACAGATTAAAATTTTGGTGTCACCAGAATAAATATTTTCTTGATGATGAGATAAGAATCAGTCAAACTTGGCTGATTTTTCTTTATGTTTTATGTTATAATCATACGATGAAAGGGAGAAGTAGAATGTCAAAAATAGCCAAAGGAACACTGTTAACATTAGTGGCAGGGATTGCATGGGGATTGTCTGGAACGAGTGGGCAATACTTAATGGTACATGGATTTCCTGTTTTAGTTTTAACGAATATTCGACTTTTAATTGCAGGAGTTCTCTTGGTATTGTATATGCTACTAACCAATCAGAAAAAACTATTTGAAATGCTAAAAGATCGGGAAGCGATGATGTCATTAGTGCTTTTTGCTTTATTAGGACTTTTTCTCAATCAATTTGCTTATTTAAAATCTATTTATGAAAGCAATGCAGGCACAGCTACTGTTCTGCAATATGTCTGTCCAGTTGGAATTCTTGCTTATACTTGTCTCAAAGATTGGGTTGCACCTACTATAACAGAAGTGTTGTCTATGATATTAGCTATTGGAGGTCCTTTTTTGATTGCCACTCATGGACAGCTCGATCACTTATCTGTAACGCCAGCAGGGCTTTTCTGGGGATTATTTGCCGCCTTCACTTACGCTTTATATATTTTAATTCCAATTCAATTGATAAAAAGGTGGGGCAGTATTCCGGTGATTGGAGTGGGGATGACATTAGCAGGCCTTGCTCTAACACCATTTAGTGGTATCTTACATTTTCATTGGCAATTGTCAATGGAAGTATACCTAGCTTTGGTGGGCATTATCTTAGTGGGAACAATCCTCGCTTATACGCTATTTCTCAAAGGAACCAGTTTAGTTGGACCTGTTCAATCTAGCCTTTTAGCGGCGGTTGAGCCGATATCGGCGGTATTTTTTGCTTTTCTCCTTATGCATGAGCAATTTTATTTATTAGATTTTATCGGTATGTTTATGATTTTATCAGCGGTAGTCTTAATTTCTATAAAAGATTTAATTTTAGAAAAAAGAAAAGGAATATTATAAAAGACAGAGCGAATTGCATTGCTCTGTCTTTCATTTTGAAAATAATTGCCAAAAGAAGTCGATAATGTATGTCAAACCGTAAGTATAGATGACAAGTGTGATAGGCTTGCACAAGACGATAATGATCATATATTTTTTAAAAGTCATTTTCGTAAGGGCGGCTAGCATACAAAGAAAATCTGCTGGACTGATGGGCCAAATCATCATAAAGATAAAAAAACGTTCAAAACGATTGCCTTCATCTAGCCAACCAATGTATTTGTCATAAGTACGCTTGCTAACGACAGATTGGACAAAAGCAGGTCCGTAGGTACGTGCTAGGTAAAAAATAATAGCACAGCCGATGACAATTCCAACATAGTTATAAATGGTACCAATGATATGACCATAAATAAAAACACCAGCAACCGAAGTCAACGCTCCGGGAATAACAGGGACAACTGTCTGTAGGATTTGCAGGAAAATAAAAAGTGGTGGTCCCCAAATACCAGCTTGTTTAATAAAAGCTGATAAGGTTTCTTTGGATTGTAAAATACCAGCATAATAAGCCCAGATACAGAAAATCACTGTTCCAAGTGCTCCGACTATAGAAGACCAGTTAATAAATTTTTGCAAAAAAGGAGAGACGGCGGTCATTTTCTTGCTCGTAGTTGCCATAAATTCCTCCGAGTTCAATGTGTTACTCTTACTATAACATTTTTAAACAATTTTTGGCAAATTGTATATAAAATAGATAAAAAAATCTAAGATGCGAAAACTTTCTTTTTATGTTAAAATAGGTAGAAGTATAATGTTTGGAGAGAAATGTGGCGATTGAAAATTACATGCCTGATTTTGCAATTGAGGCAGTTTATGATTTGACAGTTGAAAGCTTAAAAAAACACGGCATCAAAGCAGTTTTGGTAGACCTAGACAATACCCTCATTGCGTGGAATAATCCAGATGGAACACCAGAAATGAAGCAATGGCTTCATGATGTGCGAGATGCAGGAATTCGAATCATTGTGGTGTCCAATAATACTAAGAAACGAGTCAAACGAGCGGTTGAAAAGTTTGAGATTGATTATGTTTGTTGGTCTATGAAGCCTTTTACTTGGGGGATTGATCGTGCGTTGAAGGAATACCATTTTGAGAAAAACGAAGTGGTCATGGTGGGTGATCAGCTTATGACGGATATTCGAGCTGCTCACAGAGCTGGAATTCGTTCGATTTTGGTCAAGCCACTGGTTGAACATGATTCGTTTAAAACCCAGATAAACCGAGCGCGTGAGCGGCGTGTGCTAAAAAAAATGACGAAAAAGTACGGACCGATTGTATATAAAAAAGGAATTTAAACATGGAAGATATTCTCTGTATTGGGTGTGGAGCACCGATTCAGACAAAACACAAGGACAAGATGGGCTATACTCCTCAGTCCGCTTTGGAAAAGGGACTGGAGACAGGCGAACTGTATTGCCAGCGCTGTTTTCGTCTCCGTCACTATAACGAAATTACTGATGTGCAGCTGACAGACGATGATTTTCTTAGGCTTCTCCACGAAGTTGGTGACAGTAATGCCCTTGTAGTCAATGTGGTAGATATTTTTGATTTTAATGGTTCAATCATTCCGGGTTTACCACGCTTTGTGGCCGGCAATGATGTGCTACTAGTTGGAAATAAAAAAGATATCCTTCCTAAGTCGGTTAAGACGAACAAGGTTACCCAATGGCTGACAGAGCGAGCTCACGAGGAAGGCCTACGCCCTATTGATGTAGTTCTGACTTCAGCTCAAAACAAACAAGCTATTAAAGAGCTGATGGAAAAGATTGAGCAGTATCGGAAAGGCCGAGATGTCTATGTGGTCGGTGTAACTAATGTTGGTAAGTCAACGCTAATCAATGCCATTATTCAGGAAATCACTGGTGACAAGGATATTATCACTACTTCCCGTTTTCCTGGTACTACTTTGGATAAGATTGAGATTCCGCTGGCTGATGGTAGTCATATCTATGATACACCAGGGATTATCCACCGATATCAAATGGCTCATTATTTGTCTGCCAAACATCTCAAATATGTCAGTCCGAAAAAGGAGATTAAACCCAAAACTTACCAACTCAATCCGGAGCAAACCCTCTTTTTAGGTGGATTGGGGCGTTTTGACTTTGTATCGGGTGACAAGCAAGGTTTTACAGCTTATTTTGACAATGAACTAAAGCTGCATCGCACCAAGCTTGCAGGAGCAGGAGAGTTTTATAATAAGCATGTAGGTTCTTTGCTAACACCACCCTCTAAACAAGAATTACCAACTTTTCCCAAGTTGGTCAAACATGAACTGAAAATTGAAACCAAAATAGATGTGGTTTTTTCAGGTTTAGGTTGGATTCGTGTGGTAGGACCGGCACAGGTTGCAGCTTGGGTGCCAGAGGGAGTAGCAGTGGTGACCCGCAAAGCCATTATCTAAGAGGAAATGGCTGTTAGAAAAGTAAAGAGAATACAAACGAATAAGAAACAAAAGAGGAATCTATGTCATTAACATCTAAACAGCGATCTTTTTTAAATAGTCAAGCTCACAGTCTCAAACCAATCATTCAGATTGGTAAAAATGGACTTAACGATCAAATCAAAACAAGTGTCCGTCAAGCTCTAGATGCTAGAGAATTGATTAAAGTGACTCTTCTGCAAAATACAGATGAGAACATTCATGAAGTTGCAGAAATTCTCGAAGAAGAAATCGGCGTGGACACTGTTCAAAAAATTGGTCGTATTTTGATTTTGTACAAGCAGTCCAGCAAAAAGGAAAACCGCAAAATTTCAGTAAAGGTAAAAGAAATTTAGAGGAAGTAGTCTATGGCAATTGAATTACTGACTCCTTTCACTAAAGTGAAGTTGGAACCAGAAATAAAAGCAAAAAAAAGAAAGCAAGTTGGGATTTTAGGTGGAAACTTTAATCCAGTCCATAATGCTCATTTGGTCGTAGCTGATCAAGTTCGTCAGCAACTATGTTTAGAGCAGGTTCTGCTGATGCCTGAGTATGAGCCACCGCATGTTGATAAGAAATTGACGATTGATGAGAAACATCGACTGAAAATGTTGGAGTTAGCGATTGAAGGCATCGAAGGTTTAGGAATTGAAACTATTGAACTCGAGAGAAAAGGCATTAGTTATACCTATGATACGATGAAGCTCTTGACAGAAAAGCATCCAGATACAGATTATTATTTCATTATCGGAGCGGACATGGTCGACTATCTTCCCAAATGGTATCGAATTGACGAATTGGTTGATTTGGTTCAATTTGTTGGTGTTCAACGCCCTAGGTATAAAGCAGGAACGTCCTATCCTGTTATTTGGGTAGATGTGCCGTTGATGGATATTTCTTCTAGCATGGTTCGGGACTTTCTGAATCAAGGACGAGTGCCGAATTTTCTTCTACCTAAGCCGGTTTTAGACTATATTGAGAAAGAAGGACTTTACAATGGGATATGAAGCCTACGTGGGAATTACTCGTGATCAGCTTTTAGTCAAAATGCAGCAGCTTCTACCAGAGAAACGGTTAAAACATTGCTTGGGAGTTGAGCAAACAGCGATTGAATTAGCTGAACGTTTCGGAGTTGATCGCGAAAAAGCCGGATTGGCAGGCCTCCTTCATGATTATGCCAAAAAGCTCTCTGATGAAGAGTTCCTAACTCTGATTGCTAAGTATGATTTGGATCCAAAACTGAAAGATTGGGGAAATAATGTTTGGCATGGTTTGGTCGGTGTTTACAAAATTCGAGAAGATTTAGGACTGAGTGATCCAGAAATTTTGCGCTCGATTGAGATTCATACTGTAGGCTCTGCCCAAATGTCCGATTTGGATAAAGTCGTTTATGTAGCAGACTATATTGAGCCCAATCGGGATTTCCCAGGGGTGGAAGAGGCGCGTGAAATTGCTCGTATTTCGCTTAATCGAGCCGTGGCTTATGAAACAGCGCATACAGTGGAATATCTGGCTCATCAGGGCTTGTCTATCTTTCCTCGAACTTTGGAGACCTATAATGCTTATGTTGGCTTTATGAAAGATAACAAATGAAAACAGCTCTGTTAGTGATTGATATTCAGACAGCCTTGATAGAGGCTAAACCTTATGCGGTTGATAAATGTTTGTCTATTTGGCAAAAAGTAATTGCCACTTGTCGTGAGAAAAATATTGAAGTGATTTACGTTCGCCATAATGACGGCGAATTAATGACAGGAAGTCGTGGTTGGGAAATTTACGGAAGTATTGCTCCAGAAACTGGTGAGCAAGTCATTGATAAGCGTTACAATAGTGCTTTTAAGGAGACTCATTTACAATCTTATCTGACTAATCATGATATTGAGCATTTGATTATTGTTGGTATGGCGACGAATTACTGCATTGATACAACTATTAAGGTAGCGTTTGAATTTGGCTATGATTTGTCAGTTGTCAAAAATGGCACGACTACCTTTGATGACAGAAAAATTGCAGCAAAACAATTGATACAGCATTATGAAAACATTTGGGACAGACGTTTTGCCCAAGTGGCTGATTTGGAAGAAATTTTAAAAGAGGATTAAATGAAAGAACAAAAAATACTAGAATTGGTCGTAAAAGCAGCAGATGAGAAACGAGCGGAAGATATCATCGTGTTAGATTTGCAAGGATTGACGACGATGACTGATTATTTTGTCATTGCTAGCTCTATGAATAGTCGTCAACTAGAAGCTATTGCAGAAAATATCCGTGAAAAAGTCACAGAAGTAGGGCTGTCAGCTAGCCATGTAGAAGGGGATGCTGCTGGAGGCTGGGTGCTGTTGGATTTAGGTGGAGTCGTTGTTCATATTTTTTCTGAAGAAATGCGGGAACACTACAATCTTGAAAAACTTTGGCATGAAGCACCGATGGTTGACGTGTCAAAATATTTTGCTTAAGAATAACCTTGCCCAAATGGCAAGGTTTTTGAAACGAAGAATATCAAAGGATAAAGGTGAGCACAGCGAGCCTTCGAGGCGATTTTGTTGTGGGGATAAGATCAGTAGAAATGATTTGATTGATTTCGAAAAAAATGAGGCTTTGGGCGCAATTTTTACTCATGAAACAGAAGGTTTGTTTGATGTCTGCGCCATTATAGAAAGGTATAAAAATGAGCAATAATTACGAAAAGTTTGCATTTGTTTATGATGCAATCATGGATGATTCCCTTTATGATAAATGGACTGACTTTTCGCTCCGCTATTTTCCAAAAGATAAGAAAAAGCTTTTAGAGTTAGCTTGTGGAACAGGGATTCAATCCGTTCGTTTTGCTAAAGTTGGCTTTTATGTGACCGGACTTGATTTGAGTGAGGATATGCTTGAAATCGCAAGAAAACGGGCTAAAGAAGCTGATGAAGTTATCGAATTCAAACAAGGCAATATGCTTGATTTGTCGCAAGCAGGAAAATACGATTTGGTGACTTGTTACTCAGATTCTATCTGTTATATGGCTGATGAAGTTGAGGTTGGTGATGTCTTTAAACAAGTTTACGACTGTTTGAATGAGGACGGAGTATTCATCTTTGACGTGCACTCAACCTATCAGACAGATACTGTTTTTCCTGGTTATTCTTACCATGAAAATGCAGAAGAATTTGCCATGGTTTGGGATACCTATGCTGATGAGGCACCGCATTCTGTTGTGCATGAATTGACTTTCTTCCTGCAAGACGAGGATGGACGCTTCACACGTTACGACGAAGTCCACGAAGAACGCACTTATGATATTTTGACCTATGATATTTTGTTAGAGCAAGCAGGTTTTAAAAATGTCAAGGTATATGCAGATTTTGAAGACGAAACGCCAATAGAAACAAGCAAGCGTTGGTTTTTTGTAGCGGAGAAATGAGATGACTGTTACTGGTATTATTGCTGAATTTAATCCTTTTCATAATGGGCATAAGTATTTGCTGTCGCAGGCTGAGGGGGTTAAGATTGTTGCCATGTCGGGGAATTTTGTCCAACGTGGTGAGCCTGCGATTGTGGATAAGTGGACACGATCGGAAATGGCTCTGCGAAATGGCGCTGATTTAGTGGTTGAATTGCCATTTTTGGTGGCTGTTCAGTCAGCGGATTACTTTGCACAAGGTGCGGTGGATATTTTAGAGCGTTTAGGTGTGGATAAGTTGGCTTTTGGGACGGAAGAAAATCTGGATTATCAGTACTTTTCACAAATTTATGGGGATAATCAACAGAAAATGGTGAATTACTTGCAAAGTTTGCCAGCTGATTTATCGTATCCACAGAAGACACAAAAAATGTGGAAAAAATTTGCCGGTGTGGCCTTCACTGGAAATACACCAAATCATATTTTAGGGCTTTCTTATGCCAAAGCTTGCGCTGGAAAAAATATTCAATTGACACCAATCATACGTCAGGGAGCAGGCTACCATTCGCAGGCAGAAAATGAAAAATATGCTTCGGCTACTGCTCTAAGAAAGCGAATGAATTGTTCAGGTTTTCTAGCAAAATTTATCCCAGATCATGAACTTCTGATTCGGTCTCCTAAAGTAACCTGGTCAGCACTCTATCCTTTTTTGCGTTACCAGATGATTAGTCATCCTGATCTGACTACTTTTTATCAGGTTAATCAGGAACTTGCGGTGCGCTTGCGGGAAGCAGCAAAAACCAGTTATACCACAGAAGAGTTGGTTGAACAAGTGACTACCAAGCGATATACGAAAGCACGAATCAGACGGATTTTGACCTATATTTTGGTTGGTGCAAGAGATGAGCTTTTGCCTAGTGGGATTCACGTATTAGGTTTTACTCAAGCAGGTCAAGAACATCTTAAAAAGATGAAAAAGAAAATCGAAGTCATCAGCCGCATTGGTCAAGAACCATGGGATTCCTTAACGCAGCAAGCTGATCGTATTTACCAACTAGGAAATGTAAAGCTAGAGGAACAGAATTTTGGAAGAATCCCGATTATGGTAGATTGATGAAAAATTGTTTTAGAAACTAGCATCTTGTCACTAATTTACTAGTGAAATTCAAGTTGACTTGTGTTATAATAAAAAAGATTGAAAAAGTGAAAATCTAAAGGAGAATATCCAATGGGACGTAAATGGGCCAATATTGTAGCAAAAAAAACAGCAAAAGATGGAGCAAACTCAAAAGTTTATGCTAAATTTGGTGTTGAAATCTACGTAGCAGCTAAAAAAGGAGAACCAGATCCAGAATCAAATTCAGCTTTGAAATTTGTTATTGAACGTGCTAAACAAGCGCAAGTGCCGAAGCATGTTATTGATAAAGCGTTAGATAAGGCAAAAGGAAATACAGACGAAACCTTTACTGAAGGACGTTATGAGGGATTTGGTCCAAATGGTTCAATGCTCATCGTTGATACCTTAACGTCAAATGTCAATCGTACCGCAGCAAATGTTCGTTCTGCCTTTGGTAAAAATGGTGGGAATATGGGAGCGAGTGGCTCAGTGTCTTATATGTTTGATAATAAAGGTGTGATTGTATTCGCAGGAGACGATGCGGATAGTGTGTTTGAACAACTGCTAGAAGCTGATGTTGATGTGGATGATGTAGAAGCAGAAGATGGTACTATCACCGTTTATACAGCACCAACAGATTTGCACAAAGCCTTGACTGCTCTCCGCGAATCTGGTGTGGAGGAATTTCAAGTTACCGAATTGGAAATGATTCCGCAATCTGATGTGACTTTATCAGGTGAAGACTTAGAAACATTTGAAAAATTGTATGCTGTTTTGGAAGATGACGAAGATGTCCAAAAAATTTATACAAATGTAGAAGGATTTTAATAGACCTAAAAGTGAGGTAGGTTTCGAAATGGAACTTATCTCATTTTTTATGTTTTTTTCATTGGAAATTTCAAATGATTTGCAAAAATTGGTTTACCTAGTACTATATCTATGGTAAAATAGATAAAGATTATTTTAAGGAGAATATTTATGAAAAAGATTTTTAAATATCTGTTAATTGCTGGTATAGCATTAACTCTTGTGGCTTGTAGTGCTGGTAAAACGAGTGGGAAGAACACTGCTGGAAATAATGATGTCGATCTTAAAGTAAAAAATGGAATGTACGTGTTGCCACGCGATGAGTCTTCAGATTCAAAATACCTTGCATTAAATATCGAAATTAAAAATAAGAGCAATAAAACTCTAAATCTTACAACAAGAGATATCAATCTCTACAATTCAGATGATGAAAAGGTTAAACCAATTCAGGTTTATGATTCAAGTAATAAATTTCAAACGTTTGCTTTTGAAAGTATTTCGAAAAAGAAGAGTGCTAGTGGTTATGTTGTTTTTGAAGTAAAACCGAAGGAAAAATACAAACTTCATTACTCTCCTTTAGATTTTGGAACTGGCCAAAAAGGTTCCAAAGATATTGAACTGAAAGTGGATGCTTCTAAATACCCTGATAATGTTGATAAAGTAACGGATCTTGCAAAGGAATATATAGAGAAAGTATTTTTGAGTGGAAATGCTTCGGGAAAAGCTTCAAAGTTAAGTACTTCTCAAGATTCTGATCAAGCAGCTATTACCTTGTTAGCAAAAAAAGACGATAAAAATGCTGATTTTACTTTAGGTGGTGATCTAGAAAAGGATCGTAATGAATTTGTGAAAAAATTCATCGATAAGCTTGGTAAAAGCTTTACTTACTATAAACCAACCGAAGCTGAATTACGAACTTTTGTAGAAGCTTATGCTAAGGTTAATGCTAAACGAGCTAAAATATCATACAAAGTAAAAACTTTCTTGCCAGAGACTGCAGTTGTTTATGTTCGTCCAGAAACAATTGGACTTAAAAATTTACGAACTTATGATTTAATTTCTAAATTTGTTGATGAGCACAAAGGTGAGTATACGGAGTATAACGATGCATATAAAGCTGCTGAAAAATATATTTTAGAAAACGCGCCAAGCCAATTTGAAAGTTTGCCATTAGTTACAAATAATTCAGTTAGTCGTGATGGTTACGAAGTAAAATTGGTTAAAAAAGGCAATAAGTGGACTGTAGATACTTCAAGCGATACGGCTTATGAATCGTTGATGCGTATATTTAGAGGAAATACTTATTAAAATGCTATTGTTAGTGTATAATGTATAATATTATGAGAACAGCCTAGTTTCAAAGATTTGAATTGGGCTGTTTTTTGAATCGTTATCTATAAACATTCCCATGTTTAAAATCAAATAATAGTCAAGAAGAAAAATATTTGATATGATAGGATTTATCTTAATGAAAGAGGTTATGTAGGAATATGAAAAAAGTATTGAAATACTCTTCTTTAGTAGCTCTTGGACTTTTAACAGCAGGAATGTTAGCAGCGTGCTCTAATTCAAAGTCAGCTACTTCATCTGGGAAAACGGAAGTCAAAGTTGCAACGAATGCTTCACCAAAGCCATTTAACTATGAAGAAAATGGGAAACTAACTGGCTATGAGATTGAAGTTATTCGTGCCATTTTTAAAGGTTCTAATAAATACAAGGTCAAATTTGAAACGATAGAGTGGTCTGGTATTTTCGCTGGTCTAGATAGCGATC
Source organism: Streptococcus sp. SI1 (assembly GCF_030439945.1). NCBI lineage: Bacteria > Bacillati > Bacillota > Bacilli > Lactobacillales > Streptococcaceae > Streptococcus > Streptococcus sp. SI1. The sequence continues at coordinate 5,397 of NZ_JAQFJE010000008.1, read as the reverse complement.
GCTACCAAATGGCAGTGAACAATATCAGCTATACAAAAGAACGTGCAGGTAAGTACTTGTATGCAGCTCCGACTGCTAAAAATCCAAATGTCTTAGTAGTGAAAAAATCTGATAAAACTATTCAATCATTGGATGATATTGGTGGTAAGAAAACAGAAGTAGTGCAAGGGACAACGACTGCCGCACAATTAGAAAAATACAATCAAGCACATGCTAACAATCCAACAAAAATTAGCTACACAAAAGCGGATTTTCAACAAATTATGAACCATTTAAACGATGGAAAGTTTGATTATAAGATTTTTGATAAAATCGGTGTTGAAACAGTTATTAAAAATCAAAAACTGGATAACCTAAAAGTGATTGATTTACCAAGCAATCAACAACCTTATGTTTATCCACTTTTAGCAAAGGGGCAAAATGAATTGAAAACATTTGTCAATAAGCGCATTCAAGACTTGTACAAAGATGGGACTCTGGAAAAATTATCTCAAAAATTCTTTGGTGGTAGTTACTTGCCAGCAGAAGCAGATGTGAAATAAGAAACTTAAAACCAGCTAGATGCTAAATGCCAGCTGGTTTTTTAATAAATTTAGTTATAGCTTAAAACTATAACCCTTGTTATGAAATAACAATTTGTCAATCAGGTAAATATGTGCGATACTATTTTCATAAGATTTTTAAAGGAGAATGAAAATGAAATTGAAAAAATGGTTTGGAATAACAGTTCTAGCAGCGACAGCAGTAATTGGTTTAGCAGCTTGTGGTTCGGGAAATAAAAACGCTGATGCTAAGACAGTTAAAATTGGTGTGATGACAAAAAGTGATTCGGAAGAAAAACGTTGGAACAAGATTCAAGAGTTGTTGAAAAAAGATAACATCAAGTTGCAATTTACAGAATTTACGGATTACTCTCAGCCGAATAAAGCAGTTGCTGATGGTGAAGTGGATATCAATGCTTTCCAACACTACTATTTTTTGAACAACTGGAATAAGGAAAACAAGCAAAACTTAGTCGCAGCAGCTGAAACTTATATTGCCCCAATTCGCCTCTATTCTGGTACAAAAAATGGGAAAAATAAATATACGAAGGTAAGTCAAATTCCAAATGGTGCAGAAATCGCAGTTCCAAATGATGCAACAAATGAAAGTCGAGCACTCAATCTATTGCAATCTGCAGGTCTGATTAAATTAGACAAATCTGGGAATGAATTGGCAACTGTGGCAAATATCAAAGAAAATCCAAAGAAATTGAAAATTACAGAATTGGATGCCAGTCAAACAGCACGTTCATTGACATCTGTAGATGCAGCTGTTGTCAATAATACTTTTGTTACTGAAGCAAAAATTGATTTTAAAAAAGCTCTGTTTGTTGAACCAAAAGATAAAAACTCAAAACAATGGTTTAATATCATTGCAGCTAAAAAAGATTGGGAAAAATCTCCAAAAGCAGATGCCATTAAGAAAATTATCAAAGCCTATCATACAGATGAAGTCAAAAAAGTAGTTGACGAAACATCAGATGGACTAGATCAACCAGTTTGGTAAGATTCACCCTATTTATCTGTATTTCAGTTTGACAAAACTCAGTTGGAATCGCCGACTGAGTTTTGTCGCCATAACTATGAGGAAAAAAGATGACATTTTCAAGTGAAGAAGAACAAATTAAAAGATTTGAAGAGGATATGGTGGCACAAGACTATATTGCCGTTTTACGGGCATTGATTTCTAAAAAATCAATCTTTGCCCAACAGGTTGGTCTACAAGAAGTTGCTGCTTATCTAAAAGAAATCTTTATAAAAGCCGGTGCAGAGGTGGAATTAGATGAAAGCTATACAGCGCCATTTGTGATAGCAAAATTTAAAAGTCAGAATCCAACAGCTAAGACAATTATTTTTTACAACCACTATGATACAGTTCCGGCAGATAGTGATCAAATTTGGACAGATGATCCGTTCACTCTATCTATTCGGGATGGTGGCATGTATGGCCGTGGAGTCGATGATGACAAAGGGCATATTATTGCACGTTTGACGGCTGTTCAAAAATACCTACAAACGCATGATGACTTGCCTGTTACTGTCATTTTTATCATGGAAGGTGCGGAGGAATCAGCTTCGGTTGATTTGGAGAAATATCTAGAGAAACACAAATCTCTTCTACACGGAGCAGACCTGTTGGTTTGGGAGCAAGGCATTAAAAATTCTTTAGGTCAACTTGAAATTTCTGGTGGAAATAAGGGAATTGTCACGTTTGATATCAAGGTTAAAAGTGCAGAAGTGGACATTCACTCCAGTTTTGGTGGCGTGATTGATTCAGCTTCTTGGTACTTGATTAATGCCCTTACTAGTTTGAGAAATAAGGATGGACGCATTAAAGTAGAGGGACTTTATGAACAAGTAATAACACCCAATCAACGAGAATTGGCTTTGGTGGAGAGATACGCTCAGCGCAGTCCAGAAGAAGTAGAAGCCATTTACGGTTTGAAATTACCTTTATTACAAGCGGAGAAAAAAGATTTTTTAAATCGAATCTTCTTTGACCCCTCTTTTAATATTGAAGGAATTACTTCTGGTTACCAAGGACAAGGGGTCAAGACAATCCTTCCTGCAGAAGCCTCAGCAAAAGTAGAAGTTCGTTTAGTTCCAGGACTAGAACCTCATAGAGTATTAGAATTAATCCGAAAACAACTCGATAAAAATGGTTTTGATAAGGTAGAATTAGTCTATACTTTGGGCGAAATGAGTTATCGTAGTGATATGAGTGCGCCACCGATTTTAAAGGTTATTGAACTGGCTAAGAAATTCTATAAAAAAGGAGTTTCTGTCTTGCCGACCACAGCCGGTACAGGTCCGATGCATACAGTATTTGAAGCTCTTGAAGTACCGATGGTCGCTTTTGGACTTGGTAATGCAAATAGTCGAGACCATGGTGGTGATGAGAATGTACGCATTGCAGATTATTACACCCATATTGAATTAGTAGAGGAGCTGATTGTAAGTTATGAGTAAAGAAATGATTCAGTTAGAGCATATTGACGTAACTTTTCAACAAAAGAAACGTCAGATTCAAGCAGTTAAAGATGTGACCATTCATATTCGGGAAGGAGACATTTATGGAATTGTTGGCTATTCTGGAGCTGGGAAATCAACCTTGGTGCGTGTGATTAACCTTTTGCAGGTACCCACAAGTGGAAAAATTATTGTAGATGGGGATGTTCTTTTTGACAAGAAAGTAACCTTAACAGCAGAACAATTGCGCCGTAAACGTCAAGATATTGGCATGATTTTCCAACATTTTAATTTGATGAGTCAATTAACAGCGGAAGAAAATGTTGCGTTTGCGTTGAAACATTCTAGTTTGTCAAAAGAAGAGAAGAAAGAGAAAGTACACACGTTGTTGGAGCTCGTTGGCTTAGCAGATCGCGCTGAAAATTATCCCTCTCAGCTTTCTGGAGGGCAAAAACAACGGGTTGCAATTGCACGTGCTCTTGCCAATGATCCCAAAATCTTAATTTCGGATGAATCAACCTCTGCACTTGATCCCAAAACGACCAAACAAATCTTAGCATTGTTACAAGATTTGAATCAAAAGCTCGGATTAACGATTGTTTTGATTACTCATGAGATGCAAATTGTCAAAGATATCGCTAATCGTGTTGCAGTCATGCAGAATGGACGACTGATTGAAGAAGGATCTGTCTTGGATATTTTTTCTAACCCTCAGCAAGACTTAACCAAAGATTTTATCTCGACTGCAACAGGAATTGATGACGCTATGGATAAGATTGAACAGCAAGAGATTGTAAAGTATTTGGCTTCAAATAGCCTTTTGGTGCAAATGAAATATGGGGGAACATCTACAGATGAACCCTTGCTGAATGAGATTTACAAACATCATCAGGTTACTGCCAACATACTTTATGGAAATATTGAAATTTTAGGTGGAACGCCTGTTGGAGAGCTGGTTGTTGTTTTATCTGGTGAAAAGAAAAATCTAGCAACAGCTAAAACAGCTATTCGTGAAGCTGGTGTTCAATTAACGGTATTGAAGGGAGAAGCATAAATGGAAAACTTTATTCAAACATATTTGCCAAATGTTTATCGAATGGGGTGGAGTGGTCAGGCAGGATGGGGAACGGCTATTTACTTGACATTATATATGACAGTCGCTTCTTTTATTATTGGTGGATTATTAGGGTTAATTGCTGGGCTTTTTCTTGTTTTGACTGCTCCGGGAGGAGTCTTGGAAAATAAAGTAATTTTTTGGGTTTTAGATAAAATCACGTCAATCTTTCGCGCAATTCCATTTATTATTTTGTTAGCCGTCCTTTCTCCGTTTTCCCATTTGATTGTAGGAACTAGCATTGGACCAAATGCAGCTATCGTACCACTTTCTTTTGCTGTATTTGCTTTCTTTGCTCGTCAAGTTCAGGTTGTTCTCGCCGAATTAGACAATGGTGTTATTGAGGCTGCCCAGGCAAGTGGAGCGACTTTCAGCGATCTAGTAGGTGTCTATCTACGCGAAGGTCTGCCAGATTTGATTCGTGTGACGACCGTGACTCTTATTTCACTTGTAGGTGAAACTGCGATGGCCGGTGCTGTCGGAGCCGGCGGGATTGGCAATGTTGCTATTGCTTATGGTTTCAATCGTTATAACAATGATGTCACTATTTTAGCAACAGTGATTATCATTATTCTTATCTTTACTATCCAGTTTGCTGGTGATTTTTTGACTAGAAAATTAAGACATAAATAGGATAGATGAGAAGATTCTTTGAGCTAACTATATGCAAGTATGATGAGAAAATTCTATAAGCATAAGTATATTGTCCCGAAAGTTGTATAAGAAAATATTTAAAGGATTTAGTTCTGTATTGGACAGGATTAAATTCTTTTTCTACCATTTACAAAAGATATCAACATTTTCAATAAAAATTATTTTTATGACAGTGATAAATCAAGGCTATTATTACTTTTTTCTTATTGTTTGTGATAGATCCAAAGGCGTACACAAAAACGATACCTTGCTTTATGAATAAGGTGTTAGACTGAATGTGCATAAAAACTTTAGACGATTTTGTGTCGAATCGTACTCATAAAAATAGTACAGTCTTGAATGGCTGATTTCAGTTTATTAAGATATTGGAATCGGTTCTTTCAATCCTTGTATTTAACTCTTGGGGGCAGTAGACATGTTTCTAAGATATTTATTTCTATTTTCAAGTAGCTAACTTCATTTTAGAACTTTCGGTTCGTTTTAAAACTTTTAGCGTTAGAAAAAAAGATGAAAAAAGGTATTGACAAGAAGAGTAGTAGGTGATATACTAAGATAGTTGTCGCTTGAATGGCGATAAAGACCTTTGAAAACTGAACAAGACGAACCAATGTGCAGGCG
>NZ_JAQFJE010000007.1:0-121938 GCF_030439945.1 Streptococcus sp. SI1 | reverse complement strand
GATTCCGAAACTTTGTCTTATAGTAGACATAGAGATGGGCTTCTTCCTCTACCAAATAGGGGTGACGACTCACCAACTCATACAAGACCATCATCCCTTCTTGGTCCCAATCGCTTAGCTCCCACAGATGGACATAATATTCCCGTCGACACTTCAGCACAATTCCCCTTACTTTCTCATATAACTTATAAAAAAGAGGACTTCGCACCCTCTTTTTTCTTTGTTCATTTCTTGAAATTTTATTCTGTGATAAATTTACTCAAAATCCCGTTAATAAACTTACTTGATTTCTCATTGGAAAAATTTTTAGACAATTCAATTGCTTCATTGAGCGCGACTAGCTGTGGCGTACCAAACTTTGTCATTTCAAACAATCCCAATCGAAGAATATTTTTTTCTACTAACGTCAGACGTCCTAAAGTCCAGCCTTCTTTTAGATAGTGACTAATTTTCTCATCCAATTCACTTTTGGACTGTTCGACACCCATGACAAGGTTCAATAAAAATGTAGGAATTTCCACATCTGAATCGCTTGTAGAATTTTTATCATATGTATATGCAAAGCGACAAGCTTCTATCACATTTCTTCCATATTCCAAACTCATTAACGCTTGAAAAGCACGCTCACGTAGTTGTCTTCTCATTTCCAGCTGTACATCAGTCATTGAGAAAATCCTCATCGAACAAATCTTTTAAATCCGGTTTTGGTGTTTTTTCTGGAACAATGCCAGCTACATGAATGTTTACTGCGGATAATTCAACCTCTGCCATATCAGAAACAGCACTTTTCACTGCTTTCTGAATAGCCACTGCTACCGCTGGAACACCTACACCGTATTCTAAATATAAATAAATGTCAACAGTTACTTCGCCGTCACTGGCGGTATGAAGATAGACACCACGTCCTAAAGAACGTTTTGCAAGGTTATCAGACATACTTTTATTTGCGAAAGAGTAAACACCATCTACTTTAGCGGTTGCAATAGCAATAATTTTTTCTAAGACACGTGGTGCGATAACGATTTCGCCTAATTGTTCAGTTGCCATAACTTGTCCTTTCTTAAGACACAAAGATATTCTGGGAGTCTGTTCAATGATTGCTAGACTCCAAGTCCCCGTTTAATAGTAATTAAGAACTTCTAATTCTTAGAATAAATTATGCACGAGAAACGTAGGTTCCTTCTTGCGTATTGATAATCAATTTTTGTCCGACTTCGATAAAGTCTGGTACGTTTACTACGAGCCCCGTTTCAAGAGTAGCTGGTTTACCAGAACCTGTTACTGTTGCTCCTTTGATAGAAGGTTGTGTATCTGTTACAACTAATTCTACGGTCGTTGGAACCGTAACACCAATAACTTCACTTCCGTAGAATTGAATTTTCACTTCTGAATTTTCAAGGATAAATTTCAATTCTTGCTCTACATTCGCTACTGGGATTTCATATTGTTCAAATGACTCTGTATCCATGAAATAAGCCGTGTCATCCATTTGGTATAAGTACTGTGCTGGGCGTGTTTCAATAATCGCTTGTTCAAATTTTTCTTCTGGACGGTAAGTTGTATCAAAAGTTGAACCTGTACGTACATCACGTAGTTTCATACGCATAACAGTATTCCCTTTACCTGGTTTATGGTGGCTTGCTTCAAGGACACGAATCAATTTCCCATCCGTTGTTTCAAACGTCATACCAGCTTTCAGCTTACTTGCTTCAATCATTATTATTACCTCTTTTAAAATAGATTTCTCTTTATTTTATCATAAAGATTGACAATTCTCAAATCACAATTAGCTCTTTTGGGGCAAGAGTCAATACTTCACAACCCGTTTCCGTGATGACAAGATCATCTTCAATACGGACGCCATATTTACCATCCAGATAGATACCTGGCTCATCTGTTAAAACCATCCCTGTTTCAATCGACTCAGAGGACTTACCAAAGTAAGGAATTTCATGAATATCAAGCCCGATTCCATGACCAATCCCATGAGTAAAATAAGCTCCGTAACCTGCATCATTGATAATCTGACGTGGAATCCGATCAAAGTCAATACGACTGACTCCAGCCTTGGCTTGATCAATCAAAGCCTTGTTGGCACGCAAGACAATATCATAAATCTCACGTTCCTCATCCGTCACATGCCCTACATGAACGGTTCGTGTCATATCGCTAACATAGTGATTGTAATAACAACCAAAGTCCATCGTCAAGGTTTCACCAGTTTGAATCACTTTCTCACTAGCTACTCCATGAGGCATGGCAGAACGGTATCCTGAGGCTATAATGAAATCAAAAGACGCACCTGAAGCACCTAGTTTGCGCATGCGAGCATCTAAAAAGTTCATAACTGCCAACTCGGTTGTCTCACCTGGTTTGATAAAGTCTAATACATCCAGAAAGGCTTGATCGGAAATTTGACAAGCTTTTCGAATCGTATCAATTTCTTCCGCATCTTTTATCATGCGTAAATTCTCGATGAAACTGCTCATAGCTATCAGTTTATAGGCTGCAAACACGCGTTTCAGCATCTCGAAGTAAGCATAGGACACTTGATCATCAAAACCAATTTTTTCTAACTTATCGTCCCCGATAATTTTAGCGATTTCCCCCAAAGCATCACGCGTTTCAATAATATCAAATCCTTTGACCACTCCTTTAGCAATCAAGGTATAGCGGGAATCTGTCAAAAAAATCCGTCGCGTTTTGCTAATAAAAACCGTCGCTTCTGTTCCGCTAAAACCCGTCAGATAGTAAATATTCTTCAAATTGGTTACTAAGACAGCATCACACTCTGTCTGTTTTAAGGCTACTTCAAATTTTTCAACTCTTGATAACATGAGAAAACCTCCGTAAAATGATTCAATTTATTATAGCAAAAAAATACCGAAAATAATACAATCTATATAGCTAGGATTAGATGAAATTGACATTTGAAAGCGCTAAATGTATAATTTTTGTTAAACAAGAAAGAATGAGGTAACGATATGAATAAAACTGAATTACTGTTACAAAGACTAGATGAGATTGGTCAGTCTCTAAAAGATTCGAAACAAGCACTAGCTTTGCTGGCACTTGGTTCTTGCGGAACAGAAAGAGAACGATTGGATCAGTACTCAGATTTAGACTTCTTTGTTATTGTAAAAGATGGCTACAAGCAGACCTATATCCAAGACCTAACCTGGTTAAGTAAGCTAGAACCAATTGCATTTCACTACCAAAATACAGTGGATGGACATAAAGTTCTATTTGAAGATGATGTTTTTTGTGAATTTGCTGTCTTTGAAGCTCATGAACTAGTAAACATTCCCTTTGCTGAAGGCAAGATTATCTGGAAGGAGGTCGGTTTTGATGAAACAATCTGTCAGCCACAAAGACTGCCATCAAAAGAAAACAGAGACCGTGAATGGCTGTTGGGAGAAATTTCATGTAATCTATATTTAGGGCTAGGTCGCTATCAGCGAGGCGAAAAATTAGCTGCTTATGATTTCATCCAAAACAGATCCGTCAAGCTTTGGACTGAACTAATCAGTTTGGAAACAACTTCTAAATCTAATTTTATAGATGTCTTTAATACCAACAGACGATTTGAAGAAGGTTATCCAAAGGAAGCCAAGCAATTGCCTCACTTTTTGCAAGGTTACGAACGTATTTCTGAGTCTGCTCAAGCACTCCTAGAATATCTGGATAAACACTATTCTCTTAACCCATTTATAAAAGAAAAAATTCGTAATTTATTATAAAAAAGACTCTGCCTAAAAAAGCAGAGTCTTTTAAATCTTATTTTAACTTTCCTTTTAGATACTGGCCAGTATAGCTAGCAGAGTTTGCAGCTACTTCTTCTGGTGTACCAGTAGCAATAATAGTACCTCCACCAATACCACCTTCTGGTCCAAGATCAATAATGTGATCGGCCGTCTTAATAACGTCCAGATTATGCTCGATAACGAGAACCGTGTTGCCATCGTCTACAAAACGTGATAGCACTTGGAGAAGTTTCGCAATATCCTCCGTGTGCAGACCTGTAGTTGGTTCATCCAGAATATAGAAAGACTTACCTGTTGAGCGCTTGTGAAGTTCGCTGGCTAGTTTCATCCGCTGAGCCTCACCACCAGAAAGAGTTGTGGCAGGTTGTCCTAACGTTACATATCCTAGTCCTACGTCTTTGATGGTCTGAAGTTTCCGCTCAATTTTAGGAATATGCTTAAAAAATTCCACTGCATCATTGACCGTCATATCCAAAACTTGAGCAATGTTTTTCTCTTTGTAGTGCACCTCCAAGGTTTCACTATTGTACCGTGTTCCATGGCAAACCTCACAAGGGACATAAACATCTGGTAAAAAGTGCATCTCAATCTTGATAATCCCATCCCCAGAGCAGGCCTCGCAGCGTCCCCCCTTCACATTGAAAGAGAAACGCCCTTTTTTATACCCACGAATCTTAGCTTCGTTAGTCTTAGCAAAGAGATCGCGAATATCATCAAAGACGCCAGTATACGTCGCTGGATTGGATCTTGGTGTTCGGCCGATCGGGCTCTGGTCAATATCAATCAAACGATCAATATGCTCAATTCCTGAAATATTTTTGAATTTACCCGGTTTGTCTGAATTACGATTGAGCTTTTGAGCGATTGCTTTTTTCAAAATGGAATTAACCAAGGTCGATTTCCCAGAACCGGAAACTCCCGTCACGGCTATAAATTTTCCTAACGGGAAGCGGGCCGTGATGTTTTGCAAATTGTGCTCTCGCGCACCTGTTACTTCAATAAAGCGGCCGTTTCCTACGCGGCGCTCCAATGGCACTGGAATTTCACGTTTGCCCGATAAATACTGACCTGTAATTGATTTCTTGCTTTTTGCAACTTGCTCTGGAGTGCCTGCCGCAACAATTTCACCACCAAAAACACCTGCTCCAGGTCCAACATCAATCAACCAATCAGCTTCACGCATAGTATCTTCATCATGTTCAACCACAATGAGAGTATTGCCCAAATCACGCATTTTTTTGAGACTGGCAATCAAGCGATTGTTATCCCGCTGGTGTAGACCAATAGAGGGCTCATCCAAGATATAAAGAACACCACTGAGATTGGAACCAATTTGAGTTGCCAAGCGAATCCGCTGACTCTCACCACCCGACAATGTTCCCGCAGAACGAGATAGAGTTAGATAATTAAGCCCGACATTATGAAGAAAAGTCAAGCGATCGCGAATTTCTTTAATAATCGGTGTTGCAATGGCCACTTCATTTTCAGTCAAAGTCAGATGAGAAAGTAATTCTAAATGATCTGCAATAGACAAATCAGATACTTGCCCAATATTAAGACCACCTTCACCCCCCACTTTAACAGACAAGGCTTGTGGATTCAATCGATAACCATGGCAACTTGCACAAGTCAACTCATTCATATAAAGACGCATTTGGCTACGGGTAAAATCACTGTTAGTTTCATGATAGCGGCGGTTGATATTGGTTACTACTCCTTCAAAAGGGATGTCGATATCCCGCACGCCACCAAATTCATTTTCATAGTGAAAATGGAACTCCCGACCATCTGAGCCAAAGAAAATCAGCCGTTTTTCTTCCTCACTCAATTCCTCAAAAGGCTTATCCATCTCGATGCCAAAGGCTTCCATCGCCTGAGCTAACATTTGCGGATAATAACTAGAAGAAATTGGATTCCACGGTGCTAGAGCTCCTTCACGTAATGTTTTACTACTATCAGGCACTACAAGATCCAAATCAACCTCTAACTTGATACCTAAGCCGTCACAGTCAGAGCAGGATCCAAATGGGGCATTAAAAGAGAAAAGGCGCGGTTCGAGTTCAGGAACCGTAAAACCACAGACTGGACACGCATAATGCTCGGAAAAGAGTAATTCTTTGCCATCCATCGTATCAATCACCACGTAGCCTTCCGCAAGTCTTAAAGCTGCTTCAATCGAATCAAATAATCGACTGCGTACACTCTTCTTAATGACAATCCGATCCACCACTACTTCGATATCGTGCTTTTTCGTTTTAGAAAGCTCTGGGACTTCGGTAACATCATAAATATCTCCATCCACGCGCACCCGAACATATCCATCTTTTTGAATTTTATCAAAGATTGTCTTGTGCTGTCCTTTTTTCTTACGGATAATTGGCGCTAGAATTTGTAATCTCTGACGTTCGGGTAATTCCAAAACTTGATTGACGATTTGTTCTACAGAAGAAGCTTTAATGGCTCCATGCCCATTGATACAATATGGAGTTCCCACACGCGCATAGAGCAAACGGAGATAATCATTGATTTCTGTAACTGTTCCGACTGTTGAACGAGGATTCTTGCTAGTCGTTTTTTGGTCAATGGAAATAGCAGGGCTAAGACCGTCAATTGAATCCACATCTGGTTTTTCCATGTTACCCAAAAATTGACGGGCATAAGCCGACAGGCTTTCTACATAACGCCGTTGTCCCTCTGCATAGAGAGTATCAAAAGCTAAGCTAGACTTGCCTGAACCAGACAGCCCTGTCACTACAACCAACTTGTCCCGCGGAATCGTAACATCAATATTTTTTAAATTATGGGCTCGCGCTCCATGAATGATAATTTTATCCTGCATTCTTACCACACTTTATTTTAGACTTCTTTCTATTATAACAAAATTTTCTACAATCTTTTACCCAAAAACTCGGAATTTTATAGTATAATAGTACGGTGTGCAAATAACTGAAGGAGGCAAACATGAAACAAGTCTTTCTATCAACAACAACTGAATTTAAAGAAATTGATACGCTTGAGTCGGGGACTTGGATTAATTTAGTCAACCCTTCTCAAAGTGAGTCTACTGAAATTTCCAATGCCTTTGACATTGATATTACGGACTTACGAGCACCCCTTGATGCAGAGGAAATGTCTCGTGTTACCATCGAAGATGAATATACTTTGATTATCGTGGATGTTCCAATTACAGAGGAGCGAAATAATCAGACTTACTATGTAACCATCCCTCTAGGGATTATTATTACCGAAGATGCGATTATTACTACCTGTTTGGAAAAACTTCCATTGCTCGATATTTTTATTAATCGACGGTTACGTAATTTCTATACATTTATGCGTTCTCGCTTTATTTTCCAAATTCTTTATCGAAACGCCGAGCTGTATTTGACAGCGCTTCGTTCCATTGATCGTAAAAGTGAGCAAATTGAAAGTCAGCTACACAAGTCAACTCGGAATGAAGAACTAATTGAACTCATGGAACTTGAAAAAACGATTGTCTATTTCAAAGCGTCCTTAAAAACCAATGAGCGTGTAATTAAAAAATTAACCAGCGCTACAAGTAATATCAAAAAATATTTGGAAGATGAGGATTTGCTAGAAGACACACTCATCGAAACTCAACAGGCAATTGAGATGGCAGATATTTATGGAAATATCTTGCACAGTATGACAGATACGTTTGCTTCTATTATTTCAAACAATCAAAATAACATCATGAAAGCTCTAGCTTTAGTGACGATTGTCATGTCCATTCCAACTATGATTTTCTCAGCCTATGGAATGAACTTCAAAAATAATGACTTACCACTCAATGGGGAACCACATGCTTTTTGGATTATTATTTTTATCGCCTTTGCAATCAGTGTTTCCTTAACAGTCTATCTCATTCACAAAAAATTATTCTAATTAAAAGGAGATCTTATGTCACACATTTCTTTGGCTAAACTCAGTAAAAAAAATCAAGAATTTATCCGTATCGCAACGCACCAACTCATCAAAGATGGAAAGACAGACGAAGAAATTAAAGTTTTACTAGAAGAAATTATTCCCACGATTCTTGAAAATCAATCAAAAGGAATTACCGCCCGCGGATTTTATGGAGCACCTACTGTTTGGGCAGCGAATTTTTCAGAAGCAAAACAAAAAGAAGCTCAAACTATCAAAGAAAATACCAATCCGTATCTCATGATTATGGATGCTTTCTTATTTGTCTTTAGTTTATTTGCTATCTTAAATAGTAGTGTTAACTTATTCTCCAAAAATCCTAGCAATTATGGTATTGTGACGATTGTACTTGGTAGCGCGGTGGGGGCACTCGTATTTTACGGAATGTATTACTTTATTTACCGCTTTTATTATACTGATCAAGATCAAAGTCAAAAACCACCATTTTTCAAATCACTCCTTATCATTTCAGCTGCTACGATGTTATGGGCTATTGTTCTTTATGGAACAACCTTCCTATTACCAGCCATTTTAAATCCAAAACTACCAAACTTATTTATCCTTGTGTTCGGTGGTGGAACTTTGGCACTCCGTTTTTATCTCAAGAAGAAATTCAATATCCGCAGCGCTCTTACCTCACCAAGACAGGTTTAGTATCATATTTATGATAATAGTTAAAATCCACTTTGAATTAAGTGGATTTTTGAGTTCTCTTTCGCTGTATTCTATTGTATCCAACCGCTGTCAAGCCTAATCAATCAACGCAAACATTTCTTGAGCGCCAGCTAATGTTGTCTCCAACTTTTTACTTTACCTTTTTGGATAAATACAGCACCAAGTCATCATTGTTCTCACATGGAGCATAAGCTGTAAGCAATTGGTTGTTATACCAGACACCAGAACCATCTGGAATAAAACCGGATTTGATATAAAGACGCTGTGCTGCTCCATAACCATGATGCAAACCAACTCCCAGAGTCACTACATTGGAGAATTTTTCTGCCTCCTGCACTGCCTTTTCCAGCAAAGTTCTTCCAATTCCCTTGCTTTGAAACTTTTCAAAAACATTGAAATCTGCCAATTCAGGATAACGTCCGGCAAAAGGGCCGTGTTTTGCAATTGGCAAGATTGTGATATAGCCTGCTAACTCGGCACCTAGCTCAGCAATCAACACTTGCCTCTTGCCCTCCTCTTGTTCATGGAAATATTTTCTTAAAATTTCCTTCCGACCGGGCCAGCCTTGAGCCATAAAGCTTTCAGATAAAATGTCTATATCAGCCAAGACCATCTCTCTAATGGATAAATATTCTTTCATACATTCTTCCTTTACTGGATTTTTCTCCATTATAACATATTGTATACTCAATAGAACCATCAACAAAGTAGGAGACTAGTCACAGACTGTGTCCCTTTCTTAACCTGAACTAAAACTTTTGACTGTCCTTCGAATTTATTTTAAGGTACAGTTCTAACTTAGAGTGGCACCAATACCTCTAATACTGTAAAAAATCACAAGCTAGCAAGACAAGCTGGCAAAAATGAAATTAGGATTCAACAAAGAGACGTAACATAACGCGAAATACTGTTTTAAAGTTGCAGCTAGTGCTCGCAAAGGAAGGATTATTTTGATTTTCTCAGAATATAAGTTCTATGCCCTTCTCCACCTAGGTAAACTAAACCAGGAGATATAGAAAAATCCCCGCCAACGACAGGGAATTTTCTATTAATCTTCATTTACGAAAGGCATCAAAGCCATTACGCGAGCGCGTTTGATAGCTGTTGTCACTTTACGTTGGTTCTTAGCTGAAGTTCCTGTTACACGACGAGGAAGGATTTTCCCACGTTCTGAAACAAAACGGCTAAGAAGCTCAGTATCTTTGTAATCAACATATTCAATTTTATTTGCTGCGATATAATCAACTTTTTTACGGCGTTTAAATCCGCCACGACGTTGTTGAGCCATATTCTTTCTCCTTTATATCATTATTCTGTTTACCCATTAAAATGGTAGATCGTCATCTGAGATGTCCATTGGATTGGTATTCCCAAATGGATTTTCATCACGAGAAAAGTTGGGTACTTGGTTGGCAGAAGGTGAACTTCCAAAATTGTTAGAAGTATAGCCGCCAGAAGATTGACCTTCACGACTAGCGCGACTTTCCAATAACTGGAAATTATCCGCTACGACTTCTGTCACATAGACACGTTGACCTTGCTGATTTTCGTAGTTACGTGTCTGAATGCGACCAGTAACTCCGATAAGAGCTCCTTTTTTAGCCCAATTTGCAAGATTTTCTGCCTGTTGGCGCCAAATTACAACGTTAATAAAATCTGCTTCTCTCTCGCCACTTTGATTTTTAAAGTTGCGATTAACAGCAAGAGTAAAAGTTGCGACCGCTTGATTTTGCGGCGTATAGCGAAGTTCGGCATCTCGGGTCATCCGACCCACAAGTACAACGTTATTTATCATAGTAACCCTTCTTATGCGTCAAGCTTGACAATCATGTGACGAAGAATGTCAGCGTTGATTTTTGAAAGACGATCAAATTCATTTAAAGCAACTGCGTCTTCAGCTTCAACGTTCACGATATGGTATAGTCCTTCACGGAAATCTTGGATTTCGTATGCAAGACGACGTTTTTCCCAGTCTTTTGATTCAACAACAGTTGCACCATTGCCAGTCAAGATAGAGTCAAAGCGTGCTACCAAAGCGTTTTTCGCTTCTTCTTCAATGTTTGGACGAATAATATAAAGAATTTCGTATTTAGCCATTGATTTTTCCTCCTTTTGGTCTAATGACCCCTAGATTTTACAAGGGGTAAGTGAGGGATGCTCACGAGATACTATTATACTAAACTTTCTGAGAAATAGCAAGAAAAACCCGTATGTGTTTTTTGAAACGTTCTCTAATATCTTCTTTTTTAGTACATTTTCCTTACATTTCCTACTCCAAAACCTTAAAGAAAGCTGATATCAGTTAGCTTTAAGTTAGCATCTCTATACTAATGTGTATCTTTTCTATCATTCGTCTAAGAAAGGAGTACGCACATGGATTTTTTAGTCATTCCCGCTTACAAACCTGACCTCACTCTCATTCATCTTTTACAAAGGGTGAAGGCAAAGAGTTCCTTGCACATCGTTGTTGTTAATGACGGTAGCCCAGCTAGCTATAATTCGATTTTTCAAGAAGCTCAGAAATGTGCCACCATTTTATGCTATCCAAGCAATCAAGGAAAAGGACAGGCATTGAAAAATGCTTTTACTTATATTGATGCCTTAGGACAATATGGGACAGTAGTTACAGCTGATGCAGATGGTCAACACAACGTATGGGATATTTTTCGCGTGAGCAAAAAAGCTCAAGAAAACCCTAACCACTTAATTCTGGGAGTTCGTTCTTTTTCGGGAAAGGTCCCTTTGCGATCGGCTTTTGGAAATAAAGTAACACGATTTCTATTTCAGCGACAGACTGGTGTTTCTGTGACAGATACTCAGACCGGACTTCGTAGCTTTACAACCAATATGATTCCATTTATGTTGGAGATTGAAGGACAGCGTTATGAATACGAAATGAATATGCTGTTATCTGCTTCTACAAAATATCCTATCATCGAAGTTCCAATTGAAACCATTTATATCAATGAAAATCAAGCTTCTCACTTTAGACCAATACGCGACGGGCTCATGATTTACAAAGATATGTTTAAATTTGCTCTCTCCTCCATCAGTAGCTTTTTGATTGACTATATTGTTTACGCTCTGACACTTTTAGTGCTCGCTGCGACGCCAACTAGTCTTAAAGTTTTACTAGCAAATGGAGTCGCTCGTGTCACTAGTTCAATTTTCAATTATTCAGCAAATAAAAAGCTGGTCTTTAGAAATAGAGACAGTATCTCAAAAACAGGGGCTGGTTATTTCGGGCTAGCCTTGGGCTTGTTTATCCTCGATACCCTTCTAATCAGACTGTTTTATGCAATCTTTGGGCTTCATTTGCTGATTGTTAAAATCATTGTTGGAGCTCTACTCTTTTGCCTATTCTGGCTCGTTCAAAAAAAAATTATTTTCAAAGAAAGGACGCATACTTTATCATGAAGTTTTTCAAAAAATCCTATGCTTATGCTAGTCTCTTTGGTATGTTGTTGACAGGGGCGTTTACCTACTCAATGTTGAAAACTTTTGTTCTATCAGAAGCTATTACAACGGTCAAATCTTCTTCTACCTCAACCAGCACAACAAGTGCTAAAACAGCAACAAATGCGACAAAGACAAATACAAGCTATAAGGACGATAATGTTTCCATTAACCTAACTACAAAAACCGTCAGCAACACAAAAGTGTACATTGCAGATATTACGGTCAGCTCCCCCAAATATCTTAAAACTGCTCTAGCACAAAATACATATGGAAATAACGTAACCGCTAAGACTTCGGTTACAGCAGCCACTAACAATGCCATTCTGGCTATCAACGGTGATTTCTACGGAGCAAATACAACTGGTTACGTCATCCGCAATGGTGTTGTCTATCGAAATACCGTTCGTGAAGATGCTAGTAATGGTGATCTAGCAATTTATAAAGATGGGAGTTTCGGAATTGTTTACGAAAATGATGTTTCTGCTGAAGACTTGGTTAAAAATGGTGTTGTAAACCTTCTTGCCTTTGGTCCTACTTTAGTTAACAACGGTAAGATTACTGTTTCAAGTAATTCGGAAGTGGGGCAATCCATGGCTTCTAATCCACGTACAGCTATTGGGATAATTGATAAAAACCATTATGTCATCGTTGTATCAGACGGCCGAACATCTGAAAGTCAAGGCCTGTCTCTTTACCAACTAGCTCAGGTGATGAAATCCTATGGTGTTAAAACTGCTTACAATCTGGATGGAGGTGGTTCGTCTACTCTTTACTTTAATGGAAAAGTCGTCAATAAACCAACGACTAACGGAACAATTTCAGAAAGGGCGGTGAGTGACATTGTCTACATTGGTTACTAACACAAACAACAAACGTTTTAAAAAGACAGTGGTGGTCTATACCCTAATTACAGTATTTTTCTTTATCTTTAGTCGCATTTACGAACACTTCAGTTTTGGAGAGACTTCAGTCTATATGCACTGGCTCTTCGGAGTACCGCTGATAGGCGGGGTTGTGCTCCTTATTTTTCAAAAACTTATTCCTAATCTTTCGCGACTCAGTCTCAATCTTTGGAATTCTGCAGTCGCAACCATTGCCGCTGGCGTTCTTTTTCGCGGTATTGTCAATCTATCTGGTCGCTCTACCACACTAGATTTACCTTACTGGTATGTTGGACTTGTATTAGCCGGGCTAGCTCTACTCTCAATGATTTTTACCAGAAGCGTATGGGAGATAGACATACAAGATACCAAAAAGGATTAACACATACAGAACTTAAAGCATCATGGTTCCCTCTCTTTACAAAACAAAAGTCTGAGAAATCTTATTTTCCCAGACTTTTTTCATTCACAGTCATAAACGTCTCCTGTCAGTAGATCAATGACTTTTACTAGCTTAAAATGTCCCTGGCCATAATGGGAATGACAGATAGCACAGTTGCTAAAGCGCACCTTGGGCTCACCCAAAGCCAGAGTATCCTTCCTGCCAGCATGCAGATGTTATAAGAGAACCTCAATGGCATGCGCCTTGGTAATATCTTTGACTCCCAAATCACCAAAAAGAGCATGCTCGCCCTTGCCTCCCCAAGTACCTGCCTTGAGCACAGGAAAAGCTGCCTTAGAGTCTAGATGACCTTGGTAGTTTTTGAGAATAAAGCTGACTTTGTTCAGGTCATCCCGATAGAGCTCCCCACCATAAACCAAGTCCTGAAGGGCTTCTTCTGCCTCCATTGAAATCCTCACAAATATTGGTACTATTCTATGAAAGATCTTTCTCACTAGAAATAACAAGAAAAGCTTTATTAACAATTGATAATCAAAAAGTGATTAGAATGATTTCTAATCACTTTCCGCCCAACATAACTATTTTCTTGTATTATCAAGTTCGTACTTTTTCTTGTAAAAAGCACAAAACTACTTTTCTCCTTTCATCCATTGGAGTAACTCTTCATCTGAATCACCACTATACATTTCAAAATGATTATCTGAGTCTATCCTTAATAAGGTCGGAACGCCCTCGATTTGATACTTCTTTCCAACTTCTTTGAGTTTGGCATCAGTAGAAGCCTTCTCTGAGTCTAAATAATAAATCTTAAGCTTCAAATCTTGCGCAGTCTTTTTTAAAATCGGGACAAACTCTTGACAATGTGGACAAGTTTTTTTCCCAACATATAGAAATAGTGGTGTTTTTATTTTATTTTCTAGAATATCTTTTGCAGTAATTTTAACAAAATCTTGGGTATTTTTTTCATATTCTAAAATCTGAGTCTGCTCACCACTTTGCTGAACGTTCTCAATTGATCGATTCGATTTTGAAGAATGTCTTCCTGATGTCATCAGTTTTACACCATAAATCAAACAGCCAATTGTTACGACGAGCAACAATACAACAGTCACTATTTTTTTATAACCTATATGTCTAGTTTTCACTTGTTCCTCCGAATGCACAATTAGGATCTGCTAAAATTCTATTTGGGGCTGCTAAAACTGGATCATCTGTTACCATCAGCAAAAATGTACTTTGATCCAATGGCCAGAGTGCTATTCCGAAATTCGGATATCTTTCTCCAGCCAATCCTTGAATCATTCGATGTAAGCGACCTTTTCGCACATCATTTATGGTTACTTTTCGGGCAACAAAATTCATTGCTTGCTTTGTGAAAGGATTTTCTACAGTAAAAGGAAGGTTTTTCCAGTCAAATGTGTATTGTTTAATATTTTCAGGATCTGAAAATTTTCTTTTATATTCTTTCTTCATGCAAGTCATATGAATGTGCAAGCGATCCTGTGTCCGAGATTGGGTTGCATTGACTGAAAATAAGTAATCCCTGTCTTCTAAATTCACTCTTTGACCTAGCCGTTTTGCGAGCTTTTTATTCATCAAGAAGCGATTTTCCCACGCTAAATTGAAATAACTGGGCGTTCTGCGACTGAACAAAATACTATCTTCTACACCGTGAATATTATCATTAGGTAAGAATAGTAATTTAGCAAGTCCATCTCTAGAGTTTAAAATGGTATAGTTGGTATCTTTACGCACAGATACTTTTGAGCAAAATCTCGGCCAAGACTGATGATTTTTTTCAGCATACACACATTTATTAACTAGTTTTACCAGCTTATATTTAACTTTTTGAGGTGGAATGAGCGAATTTTCTGATGCTAGTACACTTACACTAGAAAACAGAACTACAAGTCCTATAAAAGTTTTAAATAAGCGTTTCTTCATATAATAATTTCCTATCTCTAAAAATATTTTAACGAACTATCCCTTTGGCAATTAAATCAGGGTGTTGGTGTTCTTTTTTTACGTTAATTTGTGCTTCATCATATGAATCATTTGGTAATTTGATAGCAGAAACTGGAACAAAGAAACCTGTTTTATCATAATAATCTTTCTGCATTCTTTGTGCTGCTCCAAGGGATTCTTTTGTTTTGTTAGCATCTTCAGTTTCAATAAAGAAGAAACTCATAAACGGAACTTTCTTAACATCCAACCCCTGATCCTCTGCTGGCCAGCCACTTGTGATAATTTCAGAATGTCTAAATGTTCCTGTAACATTTTGGAAATATCTAGTTGCTCGCATGGAAATGAATGAATTATGAGCAGCATACCGTTTGTTTCTCAAATCAAAACCACATTGTTCTTGATAGAACAATTTGCTGTGACTTTTATTATAGTGTCTTTTCCATTTGTAGAAAGTTTTTACATCAATAAGATGGCATCTTTCGGAAAAGTCTGTATTTACCTTCTCAATACCTTTAGGATCTTTTAAAACAACTTTATTTGTTTTTCCACAGCCATATTCATCTCGATAATCAGTATAGCCATCAATTGGAAATTGACACAAGGCACGCAAAGAAATTTGCTTGTTAGGTTTTTGAGGCATTCTACTTGTTGGATAAGCAATGAAGCCTGCAGTATAAGTGAATGGGAAGCGTTTAAAACCTAAGTCTTTCCTTAAATATGTGAAGGAAAGAACGTTCCCTCTTTGTTTTGCTTTCGGAGATACTGACCAAGGTACATAGTACGTTCCGCCTGGTGTATATAGCCCTCTCATCAATAGGCCAGAGCATTCGTACGCTGCTTGATTATAAGCACATTCTCTTCGCGTGTCCTGATATTGCCTGTTCAACTGTGATTCTAATTCTGCAATCGTACGGTAACTTCTGCCAGCATAAGGATCTTTAGATTTTTCCTCTGAGCCAGGTTCTTTTAGCCACTGTCCCTTCTCTTCATCATTATATGGAGAAGCCTTATAAGGCGTCAGATCTTTTGCGAGCTCTAGACCATCTTCATTGATTTCTGCGGAGACAGTAAAACTGCTAAAGCTTAGCAAGCTCATACCCATCATACCAAATATCAGCAGGTATTTCAGACATTTTAAATTTTCACGTTTCATTATTAAGCCCTCTCTAATTGATAACAATAACTTAAACTTTTCATTATAGAATAGACGCAGGTTGTATATATTTTATTAGACATTATTATATCTTACTTAATTTACACCTCCCTTTTTGCTTTACTTTGGTAATCAAATTTTCTGTCTAACTCATCTATTCCTCCCTTCAAAAAAAATAATTTGTCAAATGATAATTTACTTTAATCTAAAAATAGGGGAATAACACTCTTATCAAAGCAAATAATATCCCTAAGCTCAAATAAGTTTCTATTATAAAATGATTAGCTTTTGTCATTTATCTATTTTATTATACCTCTAAATATTATAATTGTAAACGTTTTTCCTATGGTTTTATCCGAAATTATAATATTATTATATAAAAAACAAAAACCACTAAACAGCAAATGAATCTGACATCAAAATCAACTTTTGAGGTTCGAGGAGGATTATTTCAAGTGTTGTCTAGCTGCTTTGGCTGCTTCTACTAAGCGCACCAAGCTAGTCTTGGTTTCTGGAATACCACGAGTTTTAAGACCACAGTCAGGGTTAATCCAAACTTTCTTGCTTGGTACTTTAGCCAAGATAGCTTCGATTGTATGGTCGATTTCGCCTTCGTTTGGCACGCGCGGTGAGTGGATATCGTAAACTCCAGGTCCTACTTCTGTTTGGAAGTTCTTAGCCTTAAGCTCATCCAGGATTTCCAAGTTAGAGCGGCTAGCTTCAAAGGAAATCACATCCGCATCCATATTGTCGATAGCAGGGATAATATCGGTAAATTCTGAGTAACACATGTGAGTGTGGATTTGCGTGTCTGGAGCGACTGTTGAATGTACCAAACGAAAGGCTGGAATTGCCCAGTCCAGATAGTCTTCATACCAGTCACTACGACGGAGTGGCAATTTCTCACGAAGAGCAGCCTCGTCGATTTGGATGATCTTCACGCCTGCAACTTCAAGGTCAAGCACTTCATCCTTGATTGCAAGGGCGACTTGAAAAGTAGAATCCTTAATAGAGATGTCTTCACGCGGGAATGACCAGTTGAGGATAGTAACCGGTCCAGTCAACATCCCTTTGACAGGTTTGTCTGTACGGCTTTGCGCATAGCTAGACCATTTGACAGTGATTGGGGTGAGACGGGTTACATCACCCCAGATGATTGGTGGTTTCACCCCACGCATACCGTATGATTGTACCCAACCGTTCTTAGAGAAGAGGTAACCAGACAGGTTTTGACCGAAGTACTCAACCATGTCATTACGCTCGAACTCACCGTGCACCAGCACGTCAAAGCCGACTTCTTCTTGCCACTTGATCCAGTCATCGATTTGCTCAGCCAAGAACTTATCATAGTCTTCTGCTGATAGCTCACCCTTACGGAAGGCCAAGCGTTTGGCACGGACTTCTTCGGTTTGAGGGAAGGAGCCAATTGTCGTAGTTGGCAACGGTGGCAGATTGAGCGCCTTGTGCTGGATTTCCTCACGCTCTGCAAAGACTGGCAGGCGAGTGTAGTCAGCATCCGTCAAGCCAGCGATACGCGCACGAAGTTCAGCATTTTCATCCACACGTTCAGTCGCAAAGAGTTCTTTGTTGGATACAAGAGCTTCTGCACCTTGACCGTTGCGGATGGCATCCAAGTCACGCAGTTCTTCCAATTTTTCAACTGCAAAGGCAAAGTGGTTCAAAATTGCTGGTTCAAATTCTTCATTAGCCGTTGTAAATGGCACATGGAGCAGCGAACATGAGCTTGTTAAAACAAGATTTTCAGCTGAGATTTGCTCAAGCACTGCCAAGCTCTTTTCGTAGTTATTGCGCCAGATGTTCTTGCCATTGACAATCCCTGCATAAAGAGTCTTATCAGCTGGGAAGCCACCTTTGACAAGCTCAAGTGTTTTCTTACCTTCGACAAAGTCCAGACCAATTGCATCTACTGGCAACTCTATAAGGTCTGCATAGGTGTCACGAACATCACCAAAGTAGGTTTGAACCAAGACTTCAAGACCTTTCTTGTCTGCCAAAAGCTTCTTATAAAGGTCCAAGAAGAGAGCTTTTTCTTCTGCAGACAAATCTTTGACCAAGCTTGGCTCATCCAGCTGGATACGCTCTGCACCCAGCTCTGCTAATTTGGCAAAAACTTCTTGATATGCTGCAGCCAGAGCATCTACAAAGTCAGCCGGCGCCATACCATCTTCAAAGTCAGATACTTGCAGGAGAGTGAATGGGCCGACCACAACTGGACGGGTTACTAAGCCCAACTCCTTAGCTTCCGCAAATTCATCAAAAATCTTATGCCCAGCCAGTTTGACTTGGGTTTCTTTTTCAAATTTAGGAACGATATAGTGGTAGTTGGTATTGAACCATTTCTTCATCGGAAGAGCACGGACATCCCCTTTTTCGCCCTGATAGCCACGAGCCAAGGCAAAATAACGTTCCCAGTCAGTCAATTCTAACCCTTGCACAGATGACGGTACTACGTTAAAGAGAAAAGCTGCATCTAGCACATTGTCATAATGTGAAAAGTCATTTGACGGAATCTCTGAAATTCCTTTTTCCTTAACAATATTCCAGTGCTTAGCGCGCAGCTCTTTAGCTGCAGCTAAGAGTTCTTGAGCTGAGATTTCATGTCTAAAGTATTTTTCAGTTGTAAATTTCAATTCGCGGAATTCACCCAAACGCGGAAAACCAATGATAGTCGTTGACATAAACGTCCTCCAAAATTTTTCTTGATTTTATCTTATCAGAAAATCGTCTCTCTGCATAATTAGAATTTATATGGAGTGTTATAATGATAAACTATAGCAAACTTGCTTAAACTTATTACAGGTTACTTTTACAGTATATCATTTAACATTTTATAGCGTTTCAAGTGATAACGCTCTCCAAACCGAAACCTTTGGAATCCTTTTCTTGCTATTTTTGAGAATAGATGTTAGAATAACAACATAATAAAAAACAAAGAACATTTGGGGTGCTGAGGCTGAGATTATACCCATTGAACCTGATGCAGTTAATGCTGCCGCAGGGAAATGTATAAGAAAGACCAAAACGTTCTAATCATTTGTGTGATTAGATTTTATTTTGTCGTGCCAAAACTCCTCATCTGCTTTGTTAGAAGGAGTTTTTTTATGTTTCAAAAATGGAGTTTACGAGATGTTATCCTCTTAGCTCTTTTAGCTGTTTTATTCGGAGGAATCTTTGTCGGTTCCGGTTTCCTTTATAACATTTTAACAGCTATTTTAGCACCGGCAGGCTTAAAGCCATTTGCTAATGAAGTTTTATTTGGGCTCTGGTGTATGGCGGCTCCTATATCATCTATGCTTATTCGTAAAGCGGGCAGCGCTACGATTGGAGAAGTATTTGCAGCCCTCGCTGAAGTTCTGTACGGAAGCCAATTTGGGCTGAGTACTTTGATTTCTGGACTCATTCAAGGATTTGGGAGTGAACTTGGTTTTGCAGCAACACGATACAAACGATATGATTGGCTATCATTGATCTATAGTACCATAGGGACGACCTGTTTGAGCTTTGCCTATGAATATTTTAAAATTGGTTATTATGCTTTCAAACCTGAGTTTGTTTTAGCATTGTTTGTTGTTCGTTTTCTTTCGGTATTCTTCTTCTGTGCTGTTCTGGTTAAAATCATTATGAATCTTTACAACAAGATTAACCAAGCCGCTGGTAAATAATATGGGATTAACATTAGAGCATATTTATCTTAGAGATGTCTTTGAAGACTTAACCTTTACCTTTGAAACCGGAAAAATGACACTCTTGATTGGTGATACCGGTGCTGGCAAATCAACCCTTTTCCGGATTTTAACAAATTTCAATGAATTAGACTTCGCTGGAGAGGTAAAGTTAGGTCATACATTGCTGTCTCATTTACCGATTCATGAACGAGTTACCTATCTTAGTATGATGTTTCAAAATCCAAGCCGTCAATTTACCATGACAACCCTTTATGAGGAATTGATTTTTACCTTGGAAAATCTCCAAACGCCTGCTGAACAGATTGATGCAAAAATCAAGTATGCTATCACTCTTGGGAAAGTAGAACACCTGCTCCATCGTAATTTTCTGACCTTATCTGGCGGAGAAAAACAACAAGTTTCTCTAGCCGTTCTGCTAGCTATGGATTCACAAATTATTTTGTTAGATGAACCCTTTGCTTCTGTCGATCAAGTAGCACGCAAACGCTTGATTCATTTATTAGCAGATTTGACAAAAATGGGGAAGACTGTTATTTTATGTGACCATGATCGTAGCCTCTATGCTGACTATGTCGACTGCCTTGTTGAATTAAAAAATGGGAAACTTTTTAAACAAGATGTAGCTCTTTTAAAAAAGGCCCCTCCAAGCTATCAGTTGGTATGCGAACATACTCAGCGAAGCCCTTTCTTACAACTGCAACATGTCTCCTGCCAATTTGACCAAAATACACTTTTTACAATTGAAGACTTTGCTTTTCAGAAAGGTATTACGACTCTCATCGGGGCCAATGGCACTGGTAAATCAACTCTCTTTCGTGCCATTTTGCAATTGCAAAAATACAAAGGCAGCATGCGTTATCAGGGCCGAAAAATTAAGAAGAACAAGAAGTTATATCGCCATATTACGGCTGTTGTTCAAGATGCTGAAAAACAATTCATTCGGACGACCCCCGCAGAGGAATTAAACCTGCCCTCTCTTTCCAGTGAAAACCAAGCAAAGACACAAGAAGCCTTAACTTTGTTTGGTTTAGACAGGAAAATGGATTCTAGTCTTTTCCACTTGAGTGGTGGGCAAAAAAAAATCATTCAATTATTATCTATCCTGACCTTGGAAACCCCTGTCATACTCATGGACGAACCATTTACTGGGTTAGATAAAAAGGCCTGTGATTTTTTTGCCAATTGGATTAAAGCCAAGGCTGCTCAGCAAAGCTTTATAATTATTTCTCATCGTTTAGAACCATTGGATGGTATTAGTGATCATTTGGTAGAGCTGACGTCCGACGGGCTGACAGAAAGGAGGTCGCTATGAAAAAAGAAGAAACAAATGTCTTCGCACTTGTGCTCCTTCTCATTGCCTTGACATTAGAAATCTCCTTTATCCGATCAACGTGGCTCAACTGTGCGATTGTCGTAGGAGTACTCTCCCACCTCATTTGCCTAAAGAAATGGTGGGGCATTTTCTGGACACTGCTCTTACCTTTGCTACCAGCACTAGCAAATTACTGGGCTATTCAACTTCACGGAGATAACAGTCAAGCAATGATACTGTTTACCCGATCTTTTGCTTTAGCAGCTTTGGGAATGACCTTTTTATATAGCGTTCATCTCAATCAGCTCTTGCGCTATTGGCATCAAAAAGGCCTTCCAAGTCACTTCACCTATGGACTGCTCGTTGTGCTAAACGCCATTCCAGTCATTCAAAAAGAAATCCAAGCTGTCCGAGAAGCGAGTCTCCTGCGAGGAAAAACACTTCATTTCTGGTCACCACTCTTTTATATCAAAGCTATTTTTATCGCTTTTAATTGGCGAGATTCTTACATAGAAGCTATGTACGCCCACGGATTTGATGAAACAATCAAGCGAAGTTGTTACCGACAATTGGAAACACCCAAAAGTGCAAGTCTTACTTGCTTCTTGATTTTCCTCCTTATCAATTTGACCCTTTTGATCCCAAGATAGAACTCGACACAAAAAATACTGTGGAATTTTTCACAGTATTTTTTATGTTTTTGTTCTTGCCAATCTTTCTACTCAATTTCCACACAAAAAGCATCCCAGCCTTGTAATTTATGGGTTTGAAGTATCTTAGTTACATCTGTGTTAGCAATCAAAACTTCCTTTACAGTATTTTCCAAGACAAAACTTTGCTCTTCATTTGAGAAGTTCATCACGATCAGATATTTCTTTGTTGTCGTTTCTCGTAAATAAGCAAACACCTTATCAGCCGTTTCAAGTAGTTTAAAATCTGCTGTCACCAACCAATCATTGCTCTTTCTCAATTGAATCAATTGTTGATAAGTATAGAAAATAGAATTCGGATTTTCCAAAGCTGCTTCAACATTGACTCTTGGATAATTAGGATTAACAGCCAGCCACGGTTGACCAGTTGAAAAACCAGCATGCTGATGGGCATTCCACTGCATAGGCGTGCGAGCATTGTCCCGCCCAATCGTACGAATACTGCCCATAATATCATCAAGCGGCACACCCTTATCAAGGGCTTCGCGGGCATAGTTGAGAGATTCAATGTCTTCAACATCTTCTAAGTTCTTGAAAGGATAATTGGTCATACCAATTTCTTCCCCTTGATAAATATAAGGAGTCCCACGCATCAGATGAAGCAGAATTGCTAAAGCTTTCGCTGACTTCTCGTGGTATTTCGTATCATTTCCCCATATGGAGACAACGCGCGGAAGGTCATGGTTATTCCAAAAGAGCGAATTCCAACCTTCCTCTACACCTAGTTCATTTTGCCATTTGGTAAAAATTTCTTTTAATTTTGGTACGTCCAATTCATCTGCTACATCCCATTTTGGTTGATTCGGCTTATGTTGAAGACCAATGTGCTCGAATTGGAAAACCATAGATAATTCATGATTCTTTGGGTCTGAATACTGTTTTGCAATGTCAGGAGTTGCTCCCCAAGTTTCACCAACTGTCAATAAATCCTTATCCCCAAAAGTCGCACGGTTCATTTCCTGCAAGTAAGGATGCAGCATTGGACCATTATTGACAATTTTCTGGTCAGGTACCTTTCCAATCATATCAATCACATCCATGCGAAAGCCACCAATTCCTTTGTCAATCCAGAAATTCATCATCTTGTAAATTTTTTGACGTAGAGCTTCATTTTCCCAATTAAGATCCGGTTGTTTTGTGCTAAAGAAATGTAGGTAATATTGACCAGCTTTTTTATCATATTGCCAAGCAGAACCGCCAAAAATAGAGTCTAAATCATTTGGTTTGTCTCGCCAGATATAATAACTGTGCTCTGGACTATCTGTATGTTCTCGCGCCTCTACAAACCAAGCGTGCTCGTCAGAAGTATGATTGACCACCAAGTCCATAATGATTTTAATATCGCGCTTCTCTCCTTCTGCGATCAGTTCCTCCATATCCTCCATAGAGCCAAAAATATCTGCAATTGCTTCGTAATCAGCAATATCATAACCGTTATCGTCCATCGGACTCTTATAAACCGGAGAAAGCCAAATAGCGGTAATTCCAAGTTTCTTCAAGTAATCCAATTTACTTGTAATTCCTTGTAAATCTCCAATTCCATCTCCATTGCTATCCATAAAACTTTTTGGATAAATCTGATAAATTACGGCATCATGCCACCATTTTCTTTGCATTATGCATCTCACTTTCATCTTTTTCACCTTCCATACTATATAATTTTTCACTTCTTTGCAAGCGTTTGCGTTATATTTTAGTCTTCTTTTTACACGTAAAAAGTTTAACTCTGTAAATTTTAGAAATATTTGAGAATTACTTGAGACTTATTTGACAAGCATTTTGTATACTAATCCTTGAAGAGAGGAGAAACTCTACTATAGAAAAAATGGAGGTCACATTATGGAAACTATTTTGAATGTGAAACACATCAGTAAGAGATTTGGTCAACAGCTGGCTCTAGATGATGTTAGTCTTACTGTGAAACAAGGAGAAATTTACGGTCTAATTGGGAAAAATGGAGCTGGTAAGACAACACTCATCAAAGTGATTACCCAGTTGATTCAGCCAAATAGTGGTACGATTGCTCTCTTTGGTTCTTCCACCAAATCTGAATGGATACATGCACTCAAGCGAGTCGGTTCTGTCATTGAATCTCCAGCGGCTTATGCCCACCTGACCGCTTATGAAAATTTAAACTATTGCTGCAAAATACGACATATTCCCAATGCAAATAAGGTTATTCAAGAAACTCTCTCTTATGTCGGCCTAACCAATACTGGGAAGAAAAAATTTCGAGATTTTTCTCTTGGAATGAAACAGCGTTTAGGCATCGCTATTGCACTTCTGTCAAAACCAGATTTGATGATTTTAGATGAACCAATCAACGGACTTGATCCTGTCGGAATCAAAGAATTCCGACAACTGGTGCAGCAGCTCAATGACGAATTGGATATGACTTTCATTATCTCTAGCCATATTTTAAGTGAACTTTATTTAGTCGCTACAAAATTCGGAATCATCGAAAATGGGAAACTCATCAAAGAAATTACTAAAGCAGAGTTTGAAGAAGAAAGTGAAGATTATATTGTTTTGAAAACAAATAATCTTGCCAAGGCAAGCAACATACTCCACGATCATCTGCGCTACCGTCTGAAAGTCGTGAATGCAACAGATGAGATACACATTTTTACTCATTCGCATGAGATTAACACTATCATTCAAGAATTAGGAAAGATGGATATTGCTATCAACGAAATCTACTATGCACGCCAAGACTTAGAAAAATACTTTACAGATTTGGTAAAATAGAGGGAGGTTTATCATGATTCATACTATTCAAGCAGACTTTTATCGTTTCTTTCGCTCAAAGGGTTTTTGGATTACGGAGTTCTTCTTTATCATCACACTATTATCCGGTGTGCTCTATGGTGTTATGGGGAATGTAGGGGTACATACAGACACAAAAGCTTTAAACGCATTGGAGAAGAAGAGTGGTTGGACTGGTTTTGAAGCCATCACTAAAACTTCTGGTAATTTTAGTAATACCATTATTTTTATTATCATCCTTGTTGTTTTATTAATTGGAATTGATCTTACTCAAAAATTATATAAAAATTCTATTACTAGCGGTATCTCCCGAACAGAATTCTATTTATCTAAATTCTTTGTTCTGGCTAGTCTCATCTTGTTTCAATTGATTCTAACCTATTCTGCATTTATTCCAGCTACCCTCATCAATGGCATTGGAACAGCACCAAAACATTTCCTTTCGAATTTTCTCATTATGATTGGCGTCCAATTTATCTGTGCCTTTGCTTGGGTTAGTCTTGTTTCATTCACATTATATGCTACTAACTCTATTATAGCTGCTATTTTCACCTATTTTGTCGGTGTTTCCTTGCTAAGCCTGCCAACTATCTTTTATCCAGATGTTGATTGGTTGAAATACTTGGACATGCAATTCTATTTTGACATGGTCTCTAAGCAAGATATGGTCTTCAAAACCATAACAATTGCCCTTCTCATCACACTTTTCTTTGCATTTAGTGGTTTACAAGTATTTAAAAGAAAAGATTTATAGCATACAAAGAGGCTGGGAAAAAGATCCTAGCCTCGTTTTATTATGATCGAAAGTTCTTAGCATGGTCACTGATTGCTCAACAGCCAATGGCTGTTGAGGTTGCAGATCAGGCTTTCGAAGCAAGTTACTTTCATTTTTTAGTTGTCTTTTAGATTCCCAAAAATTTATTTAACAAAAACTTCGTTTTCTTTATCCATCACTTCACAAGGCTGGGACTATTTAAAGGGTCTGGGAGACCTTTTAAACCTGAACCTAGAAACAAGAGAGCGAAGCTAAAAATAGTCAATTTTTAGTTCTGTCCCACCGCCTTTCTGTATCAAGCTCTTACAAACGAATAAGCAACTCAAACCATACATCCTCTGCCTTCATTTCTAGCTGCCCTTGCAGGATTTCCACCAACTGCTGGGTGATATAAAGCCCTAAGCCAGAGGATTCTTCTGCATTTGAGAGATTCTCAGAATAAAAACGGTTGGTTAATTTTTCCAAATATTGAATGGGTTGGCGAACAACGTTTTTTACGCTTAAAAGAATAGACCTATCTGTACGTGTCAAAGATATCTGAGCTGTTTCTTTGCCATGCTTGAGGACATTACTTAACATATTTTGGACAATTCGTTCCAAAATTTCTGGATCTGTCTCTAGCACTAACCCTTCTTGCAAATTCACCTGTAAGTCAATTCCTTCTTCTTGAAAAGCATCATAAAAAGAAAGCGTTTGGTTTGTTATCAGTTTAGAAATATCTATTTGTCGAAACTGCGGTCGAACAGCCCCTTCCATAAGTCGGCGATATTCCATAAGGGCTTCCAAACGATTGGAAACAACAGATAGATTGGTCGCAATTTTCAATAATTGTTCATTCTCTTCTTTTTCCTTCATAAGCTGTTGGGTATAACCGCTAGCGATGGTCAAGGGTGTGCGAATATCGTGAGCAATATTGCTAATAGCCATATCCAAAGTTTTCTTCTCCTGGCGAGCAATAAAACGTGTTTGTTCTACTTCTTGAAAGAGTTTTTCCACTTCATTTGCCACCTCAATCATTGTTTGACCATGATATTGAGGTGTTAAGCGTATCTGACTACCAGTTTCTCGTTTCTCACGAATCTGTTGTGAAAGATTACGGACTGCAATATGATAACGCAATAGCACGAGTCCAAGCAGACTGATTAATGCAACTAGTATCCAAACCAGCATTCTTAGTCCTCCTTAATTCTCACACCTAAGCCCCAGATTGTTTCAATGTATTCTTCAGTCGGATCTAGTTGGGCTAATTTTTTGCGAAGATTGCTAAGGTGAGTGTTCAGCGTATTATCTCCCTGCAGATAGGGCTCTTCCCAAACCAATTCAAATAATTCTTCTTTTGTGTAAATTTTCTTAGGATGACAAAGCAACGTTTGCAAGATTTGATACTCTTTTCTCCCTAAACGAACTCGATTGTCTCCCTTAACTACTTCAAATGTGTCCGGTAAAAGGCGGATATTTTTAACTCGCTGTATCTCATCTATTTGATCTCGTGAAAAGTGGCTTCGCAGCTGCACCGTCACACGTGCAAAAACTTCATCCAGATTGAACGGTTTAACAATATAGTCATTGGCACCATTTAACAGATATTGACTGACCAGTGATTTCTCACCTAAAGCAGTCAGCATGACCACTGGAATCTGACTGCTTTTGCGAATTTCTGCTAAGACTTGATCACCATTTTTTCCCGGTAACATAATATCCAGCAGCACCAAATCAATCTTCTGCTGTGCAAATACAAGCAATCCTTCTGTTCCAGAATAAGCTGAATAGACTCTATGTTCAGCTTGAAACAAATCTTTTAAAAGTTCATGAATATCGTTGTTGTCTTCTATGATTAAAATATTTGCCATATTTCTTCCATTTCTAATGAAATCTTTTATCCTTAGTGTAACAAGGAAAAAGACGGAAGTCAACGGAAAGTCAAACAGAGTCTAGGGAGAACAGTGCCTTTAACTGACACTGCTCTTGCAATAAATGCGCAACGTATCAGCGACGTTCAAAGTTATTTGTTTTTCAAATTCAAAAGAATACCTGATGAAATAAACAATATTTTGTCTATTGCAATCTCCAACAATCAACTAAAGTGTTAATTATGGATGTTAAACTATACAAAATGTCTGGGTACTATTTTGCACCAGAGCCATAAAGTGATTAATATTTTCAATATTAAAAGCTGGAACACTCCAGCTCTTCTATTTCACAGATGCTCCATTAGTCGCGATGACTTCCTTATACCAGTCAAAGGATTTTTTCTTGGAGCGTTTGAGTGTTCCCTTGTCTTCATTGTCTCGGTTAATATAGATAAAGCCATAGCGCTTCTTCATCTCGCCAGTGCCAGCTGGTACCAGGTCAATACAGCCCCAGGCCATGTAGCCCCACAGAATTACGCCGTCTTCATTGATAGCTTCTCGCATAGCCTTTACATAGTAGTCAATCCGGTAATCATCAACCACATAGCCATTTTCATCTGAAGTATTCACTGCACCCAGACCGTTTTCCACGATAAATATGGGTTTTTGATAGCGATCCCAGATGGTATTTAGCGTAAGGCGCAAGCCCAGAGGATCAATCTGCCAGCCCCACTCAGAGCTTTTCAAATAAGGATTCTTGAGAGAAACAAAGCTATTGCCCTCTGTTAGCTCATTGACTTTAGGATCGCCCGAAGCTACCCAACTAGAGTAAAATAAAGTCCACCGTATGCTCCTTGAGCAGCTGCAGGTCTTCTTCTGTCATTTCGACAGTGATACCCACGCACTCCCAAGTTTTCTTAGCATAGTTGGGATATTCACCACGCGCCTGCACGTCGATGAAGAAATAGTTTTTCCTGTCCCAAACCATGCAAAAAGACTAGTTTCATATGCTGTTCCTTTCAGTCACATTTATCCAGTACCGCTTCATCATGTTCCCCGTTGATTCATCCAAACGGCTGTCTTCATAGACACCTCCGTTTGCGAGGATAGTACGTTCAGAACCAATATTCCAGTCTGCGCAGGTCACCAAAACTTTGTCAATGCCTAATTTCTTGGCTTCTAATAATGCTAGGCGCAGCTGCACTTTAGCGTAGCCTTTCTTACGCTCATCAGGCCGAATAGAATAACCAATGTGGCCTGAAACATTAAGCAAACCTAAACTATTTAGATGATGTCTGACATTGCAAATACCAATTATTCGCTTATCGGACTGACGAATGCAGAGAAAAACCGTTGCTGTCCATCCTTCTTTTGCCGGCTTATCCTTTGAGAGCCTGTCTAGGTAAACCAGCCAATCAGACAACCTATCAAATTTATAAAGCCCAGCTCCGCCATACATGTGCTCACTTTTAAACGCTTCCTTATAAGCCAGTAATTCCTCTTCCCAATCAAGACTGGGGCGGACTAGGATTAAGTTTTCGGTCATAATGTGCACTCGCTTTCGTTTAGGAGTTTTTGAATAGTTTCTTGAAATATTTTTTCCGATTCTTGAATTTGCTTGACAAAATCATCATAACTGCTGCTGGTTTGGGGAATTAAGAGTGACCATTTTTTCAAGATGCCGCCATAGCCTTCAAGAGTTCCGATATCGTTATCAATTTCTTTTCCCGTACTTGGAAATATCAAACCAGCTAGCTGAGCCTTTGAAATATAAGAATAAGTAATCAGCTGAAACAAATCCTCTCTGGCAATACCCTTTTCAGTCGTTTCCAGTTTTTTATACTTAGCATCTAAGACCACACCTAACGGACGGCTGTAAAAGTCTGGATAAACTTTTCGACCATTGCCACTTTGGAAAACAGAAATACCACCTTTACTCTCCTTATTTTGCGGGTGCTCAAAATCCTCTCCAAGCAAGGTCGCCAGATATTCTTCCCAGAGCCAAGCGACATCAAAGAGAAGGCCGTGAATCTTTTGCTGGGATTGATTCAGCCCATGCTTTGTTTGATGCAAAATCATCAAGCAAAGCTGCTGTAATTTGCCATATTCATGGTAATAAGTGTGTCGAATGGGATGGATCTGGTTAAGATGGATAATCTTTGCCCGATCTGAAAATTTATACGACGGTGTCACGCGCACAATTTCAGCTGTATTTTCCCTAACAGATGCTGAACTGGACAAAAGCGCTCTGCCATTTGGAACAGTATGCTGAATAAAGGCAATCGTGTGCCGAATCAGCTGCATGAGGGCGTTATCAAAGGAAAATTCCCTAGTCGAATAAGTGATTTTCCCTGTAAAAGGAACATTTTTCTTAATATGTCGAGCAACCTCAATCGTCCCTTTGACATGGCTGTCATTATAGAAAAAACGCTGGTATTCCTTGTAAAGTCCCTTGCGCAAAGCCGCCTGAAGATACTTTGGAAAAAGATAAATCAAGAACTGATACCAACTATCCTCCTGAGATAAACCAACATCCAGACTGGTCAGGTTAAGCTGCAGCACCTTTTGCAGCATATAATGCAAAAAATAGTCATCGTCCTCATTAGCAAAACGGGAATGGATGGTCAAACGCTCATCCCCACAGCCCAGAAAACCAATAATATTCTGCGTTTTAATCTGACCATTAACCGTCTCCAGCACCTTGCCGTCCTTTTCCAAATCAGGAGAATCCAGCAAATCATGCGGAAAAATAAGGATATTATCCTCTTGGGAAAGACTTTCTAAGGTTCTGTCCAGAAGCTGGGCTGATAAATTATGAAATTCATTTTCAAAATCAGATTTTAAGAATATCTGCTGGTTATCCGTCAGTCTCATCAGCCTCTACCTTGCTTTTATTATCATAAGCAGTTTTCAGCTCAGCTAGCTTTTCTACTTCATCATAGGAATCGCGCAAATAATCTTTTAAAAGCGGTTCTAAGTAATCAGACCAGAGAAGATCATAATCATAATTTACGCTAGGTAGTTTAAGAAAGTAACTTGGACCAATGTGGTAATGACTGTTGAGACCTTCAGTATCTGAAATAGCCTTATTTAAGTTTGTTAAACGATTTCTAGCTTCTTCAATTTTATCATTATCAAATTCGTCATTATTTTCCCACATTCCCATAGTATCTGCTGCCTTTATCTCAACAAACCTGAAACGACGGCGCATGGCAAAATCAAAGGTATCAACAGACCGGTCAATATCGTTCATGGTGCCGATAATATAGACATTTTCAGGGATATAAAATTTCTCATCCGTTTCATGTAAATTGGCATATTGCGTTGAAACGGCTCCCTTTTCCCCGCGATAGTCTGGGTCAATAGAGAAGAACAGTTCACCAAAAATCTTGGAAATCTCCCCGCGGTTGATTTCGTCGATAGTGAAGACGAATTTTTTATTTGGATTTTCTTTTGCTTTCTTACAAAACTTTTTAAAAATCCCATCCTGCAACTTAAAACCAATCTGACCATCATCACCCGAAGAAGGACGCAACCCTTCTACAAAATCCGTGTAATCATAAGACGGGTGAAACTGAACAAATCCAATCTGCTCTTCATTACCACCAGTCAGCTCCTCAGCAATCTGCTTAGCCAGATAAGTCTTTCCAGTACCCGGCGCACCGCGGAGGATGAGGTTTTTGGAGTTTTTCAAAACCTGAGCGTATTTACTATCTCCAATACAATTAGATGATGGTTCTTCTACAACGTTTTGTTCTTCTTTCATTTTACTACCATTTTTAAAACTTATAAATTGATCATAAAACTTTTCAAGTGTTTTATTTGAAGTAGACGTTGAATCTAAATTTAAATCACTGATGTCAACTTCTAAAATAGTTTCGACATCCTTATTTGTATGAGAATTCCATTTCACAATTTTTAATGTCTTTACTTCAAAATTTTCAAACTTTATTCTGACGTTAACCCAAAAATCTGAATTTAACTCATAACCAAAGTAAGGTGCTTTAACACTTCCTCGGCCTTCTTTAGGTCCATAACCAGTTCCACTACCATATATAAACATTTGAATTTTATAATCAATACCATCAATAGTCACTGCAGGATACGTTTTTTCTATACCACTTAATTTTGTTTTCTTCTCTGCTCCTCTCTTAATATTAATATTTGCTTGTTGAACGAACTTGTTCAATAAATTTTTAAACTCACTATATTTTGACATCGTTAGATTTCCTTCCATTTTTATCTATCAGCAACCCACCACTGCTTTTTAAATTATCTCCCCCTCTTCAATTCCATACTCATCTAAGATGTCTTGAATTTTGTCAAAGGCCAGTCGGAAGTGTTCGAGTTTGTGACCGTCGGATCCGATGGAGTATTTGCGACAACCTAAGTTTTTGACTAGGCCTAAGGCATAGCGGTAGAGATGCTCGTGTCCATAGAGGTACATGGACTTGCTGTTGAGTTCAAAGGCTAGGTTGTGGTCGATCATCTTGTGGAAAATGCGGCGCAGCTGGGCTTCATGAGTCTTTAATTCATCAACCGTCAGGTCAAACAAGCGAAAGCCATAGTCGAAATGCGCCAGCACATCAGCTTCCACGCGCCCGATGGCGTATTCCAGCTTGTCTAGGTATTCTTGGATAATGGTTTCTTTGTCCATATCTGCCACTTCATCATCCAGATAATCATTGACGCCGTTGTGATGGACGGAGAGCAATTTCAAATCATAGTCCTTGTCAGCTAGGAAGCTGAGAATGTCCGCTTCACGGGGCTGGTAATAGCCAATTTCAATGCCTCGCTTGATGCAGTTGCCGTATTTCGCATTAAGCTCGGCTATTTCTTTAGAATAAGCCTCATAATCAGGCACATCATCCTGCTGAGTGTAGGGGTTGGACAGGTCGTAGTGCTCAGTTGTGACGATTTCCCCATCATAGTGAGTCAGGTAGTCCTCAAAGCTAGCGTCAGAATCATAGGAAAAATGGGTGTGTAAATGGTTATCGCGCATCGGTTATAAGTTGCTCCTTGTTTTTTCTTCTATTTTACCAAAAAAGGCGGAGATAGGGAAAACTGCTTTTTCATTTCTATGAGGAGAAGGCGTTTGTGTTTAGGCAAAAACTGTCTTTTTAGTTATAGTTTAAAACTATATGCTTTTCTCTAAATTAACTATTTTTCAAAAGTGCTCAGCTTTTGTACAATAAAAAGCAAGAAATCTAGAAAGAGGCATGTACATGACACAATCAAAATTCCAACTTGTTGGATCTCTTCTTCGTCCAGCTGATCTGCTTGACTATAAAAATAAAATTGAACATCGTGATGACATTCAGTATCCTTTTTATGATAGTTTTCCGGGTTATCGTGAAACAGAAACAGCAGAGATTAAAAAGGTCATTGCTGATGAAAAGGCAAACGGTATTGATATTTTGACAGATGGTGAATATTCTAAGTCCATGTGGCATTTAGATTTTATTTGGGGACTTAAAGGTATTGAACGTTACATTGCAGACCACGGCTACACTTTTAAAGACCATGATGGCGGACAGTACGAAACACGTAAAGACATCGGTATTCGCATTACCCAGCCACTTTCAGGTAAAAATCATCATTTTTTAGATATTTACAAACTGCTCAAGGAAGAAGCTGGTGATAGGCAAACAAAATTAACGATTTGGGGACCTGCGCATGCTTATACTGAACTGACTATCTTTGATAAACTTGCTGGTGAAGGGCAAATTTACAAAACCAATGACGAATTAAAAGCTGGTCTTATCAAGGCCTACAAGGAATTCTTGACAGAATACAAGGAAGCTGGCGGTGAGATTATCCAGTTTGATGATTGCCTTTGGGAACTTTTTGATGAATCAAATCCTGCTTCGTTTTTTGCTGATGGCAATGCTGCGCTGGCTGATTTAGCTGATGAATTCATTGCGATCAATAACGAGGTAGCTGATTACGGGCATCAATTAGGACTCAAAGTTTGGACACATAACTGCCGCGGAAATTATGAAAGCCGTTCTGCCTCAGGCGGAACTTATGAAGCGATTGCGGAAAAATTCTTGCGTGATCAACACTATGACCGCTTCTTCTTAGAATGGGACAGTGACGTCTCAGGTGATTTGAAGGCTCTTGCTTCTCTTAAAGATAAAGATGCTGAGGTTGTTCTTGGACTCCTTTCCAGTAAGACAACTGATCTTGATGATGAAGAACGTGTTCTCAAGTTATTAGAACAAGCCAGCACCATTTTGCCTAAGGAACGTTTGCTGCTGTCACATCAATGCGGTTTTGCTTCTTGTGATTCTGGCAATGAGTTGGCTATCCCGCAGCAATGGGCTAAAATCAAACAAGGCCAAGAAATCGCTAAGAAATTTTGGGGTTAAACTGCAAGCACATGACTATTTAGCGAACACTGACAAAAACGCGAAAACAAACTTCTTTTTGAGGTTTGTCTTTTTTGGTCTTTGGCAATAAATACGACTGAAAAAGAGTAAAGTAAAAATGATTGCTCTATTTGGCAAATTTTTAAAGCAAAAACAGCAGAGAGCTGCACTGAGATATTTTCCACCTGATATCTATGTTACAACTTTCAGTTCATCTGTTTAACACGAAAAAGGAGACTGGGACAGAAGTTCCCAGCCTCATGCATTTTATCGTTTAGCTTGCAAGACGCAGTGGTTGTTAGGATAGCCTTACCCCTTGCTATATCGGTGATAACAACTATCCTAACCAACTGTGCAGAGGTGTTTTAGATCAGCAACTAGAAACTAGAACTTGCTGAAAAATCAAATTCTTCGAATGACTGATTTTTGTACCACTTTCTATTTATAAGAAGCAAATTTATCAAATTATACTGTCAATTCAATCTGATTGCCTTCTAAACCTAGAATGCAGCTTTCATAGTAACCATCACCTGTCAGGCGTGGACCGCTTAAAAGTTGATAACCATCTGCTTGGAGCCTAGCTGTCAATTCATCTACCTTTTCTCTGCTTCCTAGACTAAAAGCCAAATGATGATAGCCCAAAAAGAGAAGCTCTTGGTTGTTATCTGCTAAACCTTCCTTTCGGGTCATGATTTCCAATCTTGCTCCTTCGTCAAAGCTGAGGAAGTAAGACTGAAAACCTGTTTTCTGATTATGGTAAAGCTGGTTACTTTTTGCTTCAAAATACGTTTCAAAGAAGCGTTTAGCCCCTTCTAAATCTCGAACATAAAGGGCTGCATGTTCAATCTTCATAGAGTTTTTCTCCGTTCGTTGCAATAACTTCTTTATACCAATCAAATGATTTCTTCTTGTAGCGAGCTAAAGTTCCTGTCCCATCATCATTTCGATCAACAAAGATAAATCCGTAGCGTTTACTCATCTGAGCTGTTGAAGCAGACACAAGGTCAATACAGCCCCAA
The DNA here is from genome assembly GCF_030439945.1 of Streptococcus sp. SI1. Classification (NCBI taxonomy): domain Bacteria; kingdom Bacillati; phylum Bacillota; class Bacilli; order Lactobacillales; family Streptococcaceae; genus Streptococcus; species Streptococcus sp. SI1. The sequence goes on along the minus strand of NZ_JAQFJE010000007.1, from coordinate 87,183 downwards.
GTGGTGTAACCCCAGAGTTCAACGCCATCCTCAATGGCTTCACCAACCTGTTGTAAATGCTGTTGCAGATAATCAATGCGATAGTCATCTTCAACAGTTGGACCATTAGGACCATCTATCAAAACATCCTTAGCCCCAAGACCATTTTCTACGATAAAGAGTGGTAATTGGTAACGGTCATAGAAAGCATTGAGAACCAAACGCAGACCAATTGGATCAATTTGCCACCCCCATTCTGAAGCTGTTAAATAAGGATTTTGTAGACCTCCTAGAACGTTTCCTTTCCCAGAAGAATAACTTTCTGGGTCATGCGCAGCAACTACGCTCATGTAATAAGAGAAGGAGATGAAATCCACGGTATGCTCTGCCATCAATTCTTTATCACCTGGTACAAATTGGATCTCAATGTCATTTTCTTTGAAGAAGCGGTTCATATAAGCTGGATATTTACCACGCACATGAATATCTGAAAAGAGATAATTTTGATTTTCAAACTCACGGGCAGCCAGTACATCCTCTGGTTTTGGCGTCATTGGATAAGCCGGCATGGCTAGCACCATACACCCAATCTTAAAATCTGGATTGATTTCATGCCCAATTTTAGTTGCAAGAGCTGATGCCACTAGTTCGTGATGAACAGCTTGATAAAGATCTTGTTTGGACAATTCTTCTACTGGAGTTGCAATCCCTCCACTCATAAACGGTGCATGTAAAACAGAGTTGATTTCATTAAAGGTCAACCAATAGTTCACCTTGTCTTTGTAACGAGTAAAGACAGTACGAACATAGCGCTCATAAAAGCCAATCAAATCACGATTTGCCCAACCATTATATTGACGCGCCAAATGCAAAGGTGTTTCATAATGCGATAAAGTCACTAAAGGTTCAATGTTATATTTGGCCAATTCATCAAAAAGGTCGTCATAAAACTTTAGCCCTGCTTCATTTGGCTCCGTTTCATCGCCATTTGGAAAAATTCGTGACCAAGCAATAGAAGTACGATAAACCTTGAAGCCCATTTCTGCAAAAAGGGCAATATCTTCTTTGTAACGATGATAAAAGTCAATTCCTTCCAATTTGAGGTTGTCAGCTGTTGGCTTATCTGTAATTAAAGGATTGAGATCACCCACGTTAGACGATAGACCACCTTTTGGCGTCACATCTTGAACCGAAAGACCTTTACCATCCAAATTATAAGCACCTTCATATTGATTAGCAGCGGTTGCACCACCCCAAAGAAAATCTGTTGGAAATTTACCCATGGCTTCTACCTCTTTTATTTTTTACTCAATTATATTATAATCTTAAGAAAGAATATTTTCTAACACAATTCTTCTATAAATTGCTATTATTCTACGAAAGAGGCAACACTTATGGATCTGGGAACATTACATAAAGATATCGTTTACAAAAACCAAGGTACTCCGTACTCTCTCACACGAACCATTACCCGAAATGGTCAACCAGACATTCTCTTTCATTGGCATACGGATATTGAACTGATTTACGTCCATGAGGGGACAGCACAGTTTCACATTGATTATGATTACTTTAATAGTGAAGCAGGTGATATTATCCTTATTCGTCCCAATGCTCTTCACTCGATTCACCCGATTGAAAATCGCCGCCATTACATGGATGCTCTCAACTTTCATTTGGATTTGATGGGCTATTCTACTATGGACCAAGCCAGTATTAACTATTTGCAGCCACTTTACAATGGACAATTAGATTTTGTACACGTCATCAAGCCTAATCAACCAGCCTATACAGACATTCGGCAATGTTTACTTGATGCTATGAAAATAGGCTATTATCGCACAAAATATTTTGAATTTCAACTCAAAGCCCAGCTCAATCAACTCTTTTATCTTTTATTTGAAAATGGTTATGTCATTTCAAAAGAGCAAACCTTAGAAGGCTATCGCAAGGAAGAAAAAATCCGTACCATTATTGACTATATCAGCGCTCATTATCAAGAAGAAATCACTATTGACCAACTTGCCAAAATTTGTAGTTACAGCGATACGCATTTCATGAATTTCTTTAAGAAACATTTGGGGGTGTCTTGTATAGAATATGTAATTCAATTTCGCTTGCGAAAAGCGGCTGAACTCTTGCAGCATTCTACCTTACCCGTCCTAGAAATTGCTGCCCAATCTGGCTTTAACAACCTCTCTAACTTCAATCGGCAGTTTAAAAAGTATTACCAACTAACTCCTAGTCAATATCGTAAAAAATAACAAGGAGGGACTCCATGAAAGATATTATCTGGTTATTTCCACTGCTTTTCATTTTTCATGATTTAGAAGAAATCATTGGTTTCATACCATGGCTACAGCGGAATGAGCGGCTACTGGCCAAAAAAGCCACGGCCATTCTAAAGACCCACAAAGACTTATCCACAGAAGGGTTCGCACTAGCTGTGGCAGAGGAATTTGTCGTGGTGCTCTTTGTCGCTTTCTTGGCTCTTTTTTACCATACTCGCTTCCTTTACCTCATCTGGTTGGGTGGATTCGTCGCTTTCGCTCTTCATCTGGTGCTTCATATCCTGCAAGCTATCTGGCTTAGGCGCTATATACCAGCGCTTGCAACCTCTATCCTGTGTTTACCGGTTAGCAGTATCATCATTTGGAAAACCACCGCTTTACTTCATGTCAACACAATTGAACTTCTTGTTTTCAGTCTCATTGGTATTCTTATCGTTATCGTCAACCTATTTTTTGCACTTTGGTTAGGAAAACAATTTTCTGCCCGGTTAAACTAAAGCCATTTTGAATGTATAAAATAATGCTTAAACCGTATCTACCATTCCCTCAGGTTTCAGAGAAAAGCGCAGACGCATCCCAATGTACTAACTTGATAATATTTTCCTTCCCACCAACACGAACAACAATTCCTGAACTAAGTCAGTATAATCTTTTGCCATAATAGCTCTCTTTTAATTTTTAGGCTATTTTGCACATATAAATATTTAACAACCGTGACAAAAAACCTAAACATACATCAAATAGAAAGTAGTCCCCCTACTTTCTATTTCGTATTTGCCTACATGACCACTAACAATCCATAAGTTAGGATAGCGCAACTTCATTTCATTATAAACGATTTCTAGAACTTTTAAAAACCATTATTAAATCGAAACCAACGAAAGTTCTAAAATGAAATTAGCCACTTGAAGATGGAACACAACTTGTTTTGAATATCACAAAAGAGAGAACCAATCTGATTCTCTCATATTTAATTATAACTTTCCCACTATAATTAACAAGGAGTCTATTTATACTAACTATAAATCGTTCTCTTTCCTAATCAATTTAAGCAAACTATAACCTTTTTAGAAACAAATTACTTCATAGTTTTAAGTTGCCTCAAATCTTTAAAATCTTTAGACAATACCACTATTACAATTACCGAGAGACATATATCTATCACAAATGATCCTATGTATATGGACTGGATACCAAAAATTTTTGGTAATACAATCATAAGAGGAATATACAAAAACAACTGTCTCCCAAGTCCGATTGCCATTGCAGGAGTGGCTTTTTTTATTGACGGCCAGAAGGTCATGGCTGTCATAGTAACAGAAAGCAGTGGAGCAATTGACATAAATATTCTGAAACTGAAAATATAGCTAGAGTCAAAATTGACTTGCGGCAACATACTTCCTAAAACAAGCTCTGGACTAATCATCGAAAAAAGCCAAAATGGCAACATGATGATTAATGCTACAAAAGAAAATATTTTAAACGAACTTATACTTCTTTCGTATTTTTCAGCTCCGTAATTTATACCTGCCACCGGTTGCAACGCTCTCATAAGTCCATAAATAGGTGTAAGAGAAAAATTAAATATCCTAAATACAGCTCCATAAAAAGTAATATCAAGCTCACTTCCATAGGCTTTCAATGCCCTTAGAATAATCACGCCTTGTATAATACCCATTACACTCATAATAAGTGATGGCATTCCTAAAGAAATAATTTTTTTGATTATTTCTCTATCGGCTCTTATGGTAAATATATTTGCATTAAAACTCGCTTTTCCCTTCTTGCAATAGGTTACAAATAAGAACGCATAAACAAACATACCTATATTTGTACCCCATGCCGCTCCAGCGACACCCATATTGAAAACCTTCATCAATATATAATTTGATATGATATTCACCACAAGACCTATTCCCATCATAATGGCAGCTGTCTGCATCTTGCCCTCAGCTCTTACTATCATATTGTATGCAAGACCTATAATCCAAAAGAAACTCCCTATCAGGGTAATCCTGAAGTAAGTCACAGCGTAGGACAAGGCCTCTCCTTCAGCTCCGATGGATGTGAGTAAAGGTGTCATAAACACGAACCCGAAAAACATTATAATCACTGTAACTACTATGGAAATCAAATTTGCATTTCCGACAATTTTTCCCTGAGTGTTCTTGTCATCTTCACCTAATAAAATACTGAGGTAAGAACCCGCTCCTACACCTACTAATGAACCTAATCCTAGACTCAATTGTGTAAGAGGATAAACGATGGATATTCCAGCAAATGCTGTCTCTCCTACTAATCTACCTACAAATATTCCATCAAAAATGACGTTTAACCCATATAAAATCATGGCAATAATAGCCGGTAGTGAAAGCTTATAACAAACTTTCCATAAATCTTCATTTAATATCATTTCTTTTTCTTTATTCACATGTTTTTCCTTTCAAACATTTCTTCACGCCTTTAAAGTTTAAATATAGTCTCTAACTAGAATTATGTTAGATAAGCCTCAAACATAAGCTTAAGCATCTCTTTCAGTTTTGCTCTATCGACATTATCAAACAGATAAATGCCCATATACAAACAGTTCATCAAAAAAGTAAATTCACGATTACTTATTGCATTGTATTCCTCCAATCCTTCCTTTTTAATAAATTCCACAAAGTTATCATGACTTTCGTCATATATTTTTTCAAATAACATTTTAAATTTATCATTTCCCTGCATCTCTATAAGAAATACAGTGTATAAATCTTTATACGGATTTTTATCCAAGATTCTTTCCAACAAAATGTCCACAATTTTGTCTCTTCGACTTAATAAATTTTCCCTCATAGATTTTTGCACAATATCTTTTCTATACTCATCACCATCTCTTAAAAGTTCTAAGAAAATCTCCTCTTTATTGGAAAAATGATGGTACATTCCACCTTTGGATATCCCTACTGTCTGTACTATTTCTTCCATAGTAATTTTTGAATACCCTTTGTCCACAAAAAGTTTCAAGGCAATCTCTTTAATCTGTTTTCTTCTTTTTTCTTTACTTAATCTTTTTCTTTCCATGATCCAACTCCTTATAGACTATGTCGTCGGTAATGAAATAATACTACTTTTAGATTTTTTTGTCAAGCTTGCATTTTACAATTTGAAATCATATTTTTAAATATTTTCTGTGTATAGAAAGCTGTAGGGATAAACCTCTTCAAACAAAAAACCTTGGTAAAGCACTTTTCTGCTCTACCAAGGTAAAGAGGTTTTCGTCTCAATCACTTCAGTCATATCTTGCTTAGACGTTCATGTATATCAACAACTTCTTTTGCCAAATCAATAAAAGTTAAACTAGTCATCAAATGATCTTGAGCATGCACCATTAAAAGACTAAACTCAATTTTTTCACCTTGAGCTTCCTGTGTCAGCATTTCTGTCTGTGACTTGTGTGCTAAAACTAATGCCTCATCTGCTGCTTTTAACTTTTCACGTGCTTCTTCAAAAAGGCCTTTTTTAGCTTTTTGAATCGCTTCAAAAGCATTGCTCTTCGCCTCGCCACCATACATAATGAGGGACATGATACTTTCTAAATTTGAATTTTCCATATCAACCTTCTAGCCTCCGATCAGTTCCTCAGCTAACGCTAGCACCTTTGAACCGTTCATCATGCCATAATCCACCATTGGGATAACTCCAACTGGGATATTCTTTTGAGCTAACTTTTCTGTAAATTGATCTAAAAGATAGCGCACTTGCGGGCCCAATAACAAGACATCTACTTTCTTCTCAGAAAGGATATCATCTACTTCTGGTGCTGGAACTGCAAAAATTTCTGCATCTAATCCTTTTTCATCGGCTGCAGCTTGCATTTTTGTAACAAGCAAGCTGGTACTCATACCTGCAGCACATGCCAACATAATGGTTATTTTAGCCATGGTTTTTTATTCCTTTCTATTCAGTAATTGTCAAAGTCACCGTTTTTCTAGCAACTTTTGATTCATAAGTCATATTTGACGAATAAGCGCTATAGTGAATATTATACACTCCTGGTTTCAATTGCGCAATTTTATTTTTTTCAGCTTGCCCTTTTACCAATAAATCAACCGAAGTGTTACCACCCTTATCTTGGAATGACTGCTCATTGTCAATTGAGTAATCCACCTGATAACCTGGTGTTGCAGTAATTCCCTTTAATAAGTCAGGAATTTGACCTTTTGAAATAGTCACATTGCGAACGCCATTTAACTTAGGAGCATTCGCATAATATTCTTGCGCTTGTTTTTCTTGCTCCGCATTGCGAGAGTATGAAACATAGTCTATAGCAAATTCAGTACCTGCTAAGTTTTGACCAACTGGTCCTGGCCAATCACCACCCATTGCTAAGTTTAATTGGGCAAATTGTGGTTTGTTCAAGATTTTTCTAGCAGTTTCATCATCGCTATAACGAACTGAACGAACCACTTTATTATCTACTAACCAATCAATGTGATCTTTATACCAGTCAATCGCAAATGTATGATAATCATCATTAAAAGTCCCATTAGGAAGACTGTAGGCCGTACCATTTCCAGCAAATTTCCCATTATCTTTTTCTCTTTGACCATAATGAAGTGTTTGGTAAACTGTACGATTTCCTCTGGAGAGCGGATTTTGTTCTCCAACTAATTCCATGATATCAATTTCACCAGTTGAAGGCCAACCATGCCCTTGAGCTGAATGAATCTTGCCATCTAATGTAAAATCTGAACCCAGAGTCCAAAATGCCGGAAAAACTCCTTGACCTTTCGGAAGTTTCGCGCGTACCTCAAGACGACCATAGAGGAATTCTTTCTTTCCATGCGTTCTCACGCTGCCAGAATTGTAAATAACCTTGCGGCTTTTATTACGCGGATTTGCATATTGATCTTCGGGAGCACGATTGGTTGCTCTTAAGATAAGATTGCCATCTCGCAAGAAGACATTCTCTTTGCTTCTAACGTAATGTTGTTGTTCGAAGCCTCGAATTGAGCCTAATTCATAACCCCAATTTGTCTTATCTAGTTCTGTGCCATCAAAATCATCACGCCAAATTTCTTTATAGCTTTGTTGATTAGACTGGGCTTTCATTTCAACATTATCAATGTATATGTTAGACTTTTTCGTTCTTTCATCATCTGACCATTTTACCAATTGGAGTAATACTTTGCGATGACTCCCAGAATGAAAAGTAAAGGTATATTTTTTCCAGCGAGTCGTGTTGACATTCTGATCAACTGCTACTCCTGAAGAGTTTTTCACAAGTTCTCCTTGCGTATTATTGTCAAACCATCTCGCTGTAAAATAACCTATAGCTCCTTCCGTATCTGTTTTAGCATAAGCTGAAACAGTGTACGTTGTATTTGGTTTTACATCAATAACTTGCCCAATGTAGCCACTGGCTTTATTATTTGTAATTGCCGTTGCAGGAACTACACCTGAATATTTCCCGTTACCATAGCTGACTTTAGAACTAATTTCACCTTTATTTCTGGAAGTCCAGCCGGCTTCACCCTGTTCAAAATCCCAATTCTTTACGAGATTTGTGTCTGCAAAGACCTTATGGGATGCAAACAACATACAGCACACGGTTAATAGTATTACCAGTGAAAATCTTTTTTTCTCCATTTTCACTCATCCTCACATTTCTACCGATTAACGGATCTTGCTAAACGTGACACAGTATGTCGAATGCCACGAATAGTATTGCTCAGTGCATAAATATTATCCACTACTGCCAAACCACCATAGCCTGCATCCCCAATATGTTGAATATCAACACCACAAATTTTATTACGAAGTGCGATTTGTTTAATTGTTTCAATATCTGACGTCTCTTGGCTAGTGCCAATAGCGCTTAAGACTAAACCTCTTTTACTATGTACTAGATCTACGACAGCTCTCATTTCTTCATCACTAAAAGCAGGAACTGTACCAACCGCTGGCACCAAAATCACATCTGCACCAGCTTCTAATAATTGTTCAGCTATCTGAATGTCTGCAACCGGCTCAGATACCCCTGCACCGTGCATTTTCCCAGCTATAATCAAACCTGAAAAATGCTGCTTAGCTAATTTTACTGCATCAATAATTTCTTTATTGCTAACTCCTGTTCCTGGATTACCTGTCAAACAGACAAAATCAAAACCTAATTTTTCGATTTGCTCAAAAGAAGCCTGACTAGCTTGCCGACCGGCAGCAATCACTTGCACTTCTTCCAACATATCAGCTTCCAAATCAACAGGTTCTAAATTCACTCCAATCGGAGCTCCCACCAAGCGATGCAATTCGTGAACAATTTGCTCTTTTTTACAATCTAAGCCAAATATTTCTGGCTGAAAAACATCTAAACAATTTAGTAAAATCATATCTGCGCCGAAAGCTCTTGCAATTTCAGCATTGGTGATATCTCCGATGAAGGTTTCACGAATGACCACATTTTCAGATAAGACAACCCGCCCTTCACTCGCTTGAATGCTTTGCTTGAGCTCTTGGGCTGTCATATTCAAAATTTCCGAAGGATTTGCACTAATTAATCGTTTCATATTCTCATCTCCCTACTGATTTTCTTCTGCTTTAAAGCGTTTTTCAATAGCAATTACAAATGGAATATAGATTAAAATATCAATCACAATAAGAACAGCTTGTAAAATAGACGCTTTAAAACTTCCCGTTGCCAGCAAGCCACTAATAATCGGAGGAGTTGTCCAACCTGGGTCAGTATATGTTAACGGTACAAGACCACTTGCCATGGATGACCAGGCAACGATGAGATTCGCAATCGGTGCCAAAATGAATGGGAACAGAAGCAAGATATTTAAGACAATTGGAACACCAAACATCGTTGGCTCATTGATATTGAACAAACCTGGAACCACTGTAATAGGTGCCAGTGTTTTGATTTGTTTGCTTGATTTTCTCTTTTTCGCCAAATAACCAATCGCTAATACCAAGCCAATAGTTGCGCCGCCACCGCCAATGAAGACAAAATTATCCATAAAGACACTGGTAAAGATATGCGGTAGTTTTTCCCCTGCTTGATAAGCAACTTTATTGGCATCGAGATTCGAAAGCCACAATGGTTTCATAACCGCATTGACAACATTGCCTCCATGAAGTCCAACAAACCAGAATGAACTATTTAAAGCAACTAGAATCATCAAACCGAATAAATTATTACCTAGTAGGCCTAGCGGCTTTCCTAAAACAGTTTGAGCTACCGCATGCAAATTTGGTAGTTTTAAACTTGCTAAAAGGGCATAAACCAACAACCAGCCTGTGATAATCACTGCACCTGGAATAATGGCGCTGAAACTTTTTGAAACTGCCGGTGGAACACCATCAGGCATTTTAATTTGGACATTATGATTGATGAACCATTGATAGATATAACCATTTACCAAACCAAGAATGATTGCTACAAAAAGACCTTGTGAAGCTAAAAATGCTGTGGGAACACCGTTTCCTGTTTTAGTAGCAAGGAATGGTGTCACTGTGATAAAGGCAGCAAGCGAGATAATCCCAGAAGGAATCCCATCCACTTTGTATTGGCGGCTCATATAGTAGGCAATCCCAAAACTGGCTACCAAACCAATCAGACCAAAACTACTATCCACGCCTTTCCATAGATAGGCAGAAACCCCAATTTTTGTCAAATAAGCTTCCCATCCTGGAACAGGAAAACTAGCAATAACCATAAACAAAGAACCAATCAACAGTAATGGTACTGCAAGCGTAATTCCATCCCGAATTGCCACTAAGCCTTTATTGTTTCCCAGCTTAATGGCAATGGGCATTAACTTCTCTTGTAAAAATTTGTCCATCTTTACAATCTCCTTTGGTTATAATATATTATTAATCAGCAGATAAAATCAACTTTATCTTGCTTTTTAATTATATTTTAAAACGATTTTTCGTAAAAGTCAAGCGCTTTCACTTATATTTGATAATTTTTTATAATCAATATATAATAGATGCAGGGAAGGATGGTAGATAATGAATCAAACGAAAAAACAAGCTGAATTACGAACAATTATTTTAGATAAAATTTACGCCAAGGGGCCAATTTCTCGCATTGATATTTCAAAAGAGACGGGCATTACTCCTGCTACAGTTAGTGCGATTACAGGAAGTTTGATCCAAGAAAACCTGCTGTATGAGCTGGGGGAAGATGAAGAACACACAAAAGTCGGGCGAAAGAAAATCCTCTTGGGTATAAAAAAACAGCACTCTTATTTCATCGGCTGCGAACTATCAGAAAAGTATTTTTCTTTTGTGTTGAGTGATAATACAGGAAATGTGATTGATAAAGAGAAAGCAACTGTCAGCTCAGAAAAGATTCTGTCAGAAGGTGCAGATTCATTTTGTCACTTACTGAGACAATTCATTTCTCAACATGTATCCTATCCGATTCAGGCTGTAGGAGTAGCCATTCCAGGGCGATATCTGCACAATGATTTGATTACAACAAACAATCAAACATGGAAACAATTTGATTTAGCGAAGATTAAAAACGAGTTTTCTTTTCCAATTTACTTTTCTAATAATGTCAATTGCATGGCACTAGCAAAGCGCCTTTTTTCTGCTTACCAACTGGATGAGAATTTTATCTATTTTCATTTTGCACGGGGTATGCACTGCTCTTATATGTACAATGGCAAAATCTACGGCAAAAGCAATATTGTCATCGGCGAAATTGGTCATACCGTCGTTTGTCCTGACGGAGAAGTCTGTGGTTGTGGACGCAGAGGCTGTTTGCAGACTTATGCTAGTGAAAGCTGGCTGATAAAAAAAGCAAAAATCATCTTTGAAACTGCCGAGTTAACACATTTAAAATCACTTGTCACAGATAAAGAAGAGATCACGATTCAAACTATTCTTACGGCATACAACCTAGGAGACCAATCCGTCCTCAATCTCTTGCATTTGGCATTTAAGTATCTGGCACAATCCCTTCTCAACCTCAGTATGATAATTGATGCCAAGAAAATTTATCTGCACAGCCCCATTCTGACTGATGACAAAGTCATTGCAGCATTCTACCAAGAAATTGCCCAACAGCCAAAATTACTCTTCAAAGACTTACCCGAACTTATCATCGAGCCTTACGATGACTTCACTGGCGCAACAGCTGGCGTTGCGCTTTGTCTGCAAAAAGAATTTTTGTCTATTTAACTTTATTATGACTTCTGAACTTAGTGCGTATTTTTATTACAAAAGAGGTTAGGACAACTGTCACAAACCTCTAATTTTTTACTATAAACTACAAGATGTATTTGCTAAATAGTCTGAAATTAGTGTAACAACTTTTGTCAGACCTAGCCATTCTTGCGGAGGCAGAGCGATAAAATGACACCCCTCGCGTTACTAATTTTTATTCTACTCTCTGTTTCTCTCATATTTCAACAAAAGAAGCTAAAGGCAATATAAGTAAAATTATTTCACATTTACAAATCATGAATAGAAATAACTTCATCTGCCATCTCCCAAATGATAGGATTATGCGTTGCAATAACAATGACTCTATGGTCATTTTTTAAAGCTATCAGTCTTGTCATAATATCTTTTGATGTTTCAGGATCAAGGGCAGCTGTTGGTTCATCCGCCAAGATAAGAGGCGGATTTTTTAAGATAATTTTAGCCAAGGCAACACGCTGAGCCTCACCACCAGATAGTTCAAAAATCCTTTTGCCTAAGTCAAGATAGTCCAACCCTACATTTTTTAGAGCTTCTAATTCCCTCTTTTGCCGCTCATCTTTTTTCAACTTTTGTCCAATTAAACCTAATCTTAAATTTTCATCAATCGTTTGATTTTCTAATAAACCAAAATTTTGAAAAAGATAGCCCAGTTCCTTGCGGAAAAAGTCGCTGGTTTTATATTGTTTCAAATTCTTTCCACGATAAATAATTTGACCTTCATAACTCTCTAATTTTGCCAGCATATTTAACAAGGTTGTTTTGCCGCTACCACTTAATCCGATTAGAGCATATGTTTTACCTGCCTTAAATTCAATAGAAATATCCGAAAATAGCAGCCGTTCTCCAAATTGTTTACTTACTTTTTCTAAACGAATCATCTTATGCCCCTTTCAAAATCATCACAGACATTTTACTTTCTTTCTTCATTTGAAGCTGCAATAATACTACAGAATTTCCAGTAAATAGCAAAAATACTATAAAACTCAGCCAAATGCTTTGTGTCAAAAAGAGACTAGCTAACAGCCCAAGGAAAAACACCAATAATTGTGCCAATAAATAAGAGTGATGCAATTCCCAAAAAGTGAATCCAGAAACTTGTTTAATAAAAATATCTCGTCGAAATTCCTCAAAATAAAGTAAGTTCATCGTATTAAAGAGCAAAATCGAAGTCACTATTCCTAAGACAGCTCCTGCAATTGTCGTCCAGATTTCAATTTGAAGTTTCTCGACTATCCTTCGGTAAACCAGTCGAGCGGGAGTCAACTCAGATGCCCAGTGAGAAATTTGGTATTTTTGCAACAACTCTTGTGTTTCTTTTACACCATTCAAAAGAAGATCATTTTGTAACGCATTGCTCCAAAATTCATAAGATTGCTCTCCTGTAGACTGAGGTGTCAGAACTACTATAATGGGGTCTTTTAAATATTGCTGATAAGCAATCGGGGTTGTATTATACACAAATCGCATTTGATTGACTGGAAGATAAGACACTATCGCTTTCATTTTTTGTTGTTCTTCTCCCTGACGAGAAGCGATCATTGATACATCTTTTTCGTACAATACAGTGTACTTTTTTTGCTCTGCTTTCAAGCTTTCTGGCAAAAGTAAAGCAAACTCTCCTTGCTGCAAATTGTTTATCTTTTCTCTTATGGCTGAATCAAGTTTTATACCTTGTTTTTGGAGATAGTTCGGCGTGACAAATAAAACATTTCCCTGTGGGCTGTAATCCTGCCAATCTGAATGTCTTTCAGTCGGTTGTTTAAAAACTTGTTGTACTAAATTATGCTTACTCAGTAACGCATCATGCTTGGCAACAGCCTCCTTAACAAACTGGAACCAACGCCACTCTTTCGGATCAATTTTCTCAGAACGTTTTATGTTTAGTCCATCTCGACTGCGAGTCAACTGTACTAGTCGACTTTCCTGCGCCCAGGCTTGTCTTCCTTTCTCTTGCTGTTGCCAAGCTTTCGAATAGATGAAAGCTCGATTAATTCCCAAAGAAACAATGATAACCGCGACTAACTGCCCTATCAAAATCAAACTGATGATCCCTCTGACAGGAATCTGCCCTTTGATAACTTGCATAAGATGAACTTTTTTAATTCCTATCGCAAATAGAGCGCAAAAATTGAAAGAAATCCCCAATAGTAGTAGATTATAGACGAATATTCCTACAACCATTAAGTACAATGCAGCAAAGGGAAAAGAAAAGACAAAGGTCGCAAGTACTGCACCCAAAAGAGCAGGAAAAATTCCCAGCAAACAACTTAGGAAATCTTCTTTAATTGGGTCAGTAAAGATTTTCCAACGATGCTCACCTGAAATCAACCGAATCCCCGCAGTTCTCAAAGCCCGAATCTGACTAATAACACTAAGAGCGGCAAAACAAAGCAAGAAGATAAACAAGCTCAATAACTGAAATCCACTGCCAAAAATAGCCGCTAATGAACCAAGGAGAAAAGGCTTCACCACTGATAAGTGCGTTAAACCTAACTGGTTAAGCTCCTCTTTTAACCGCTCAATCGTTAGTTTTCCTCTAAAAATAAAGTAATTGGATTCAACGCCTCTTGCCTGTTTGGAGTCAGCTTTTTCTACTAAACCTCTTGGCAATTTCCCTTTGCCAAAGCGATTATATGAAACCACAGAATCACCATTGGAACCTGCCTCATAGTGTTGTATCGCAATCAAACTATTCGTTTCATTTGCTAACTTAGTCAGCTTTTCAGCTACTTTTTTATATTGAATACCCGATGCATTGCCTCTCACAGCAACAAATGGATAATAACGCGAGACCACTGTAGCTGATATAATAGTAAATACCCATATAAAAAAACAGCAGACTAGCACATTAGAAATCACTACAAATATCCGTTTCATATTCTGCTCCTTTTCTTTAAAAAGGAGACGAAAATCGTCTCCTCCTGCCTATAACAACCTCACCAACCAGCATCAAAAGTGACTCTCTCCCCAAAATTAGTGTTAATAAAAGCATAAGATGTATGACCAGCCTGCACCGATGGTCGACGTTCATTATTTCTTTCTAAGCTTCCAACATAGGAAAAGTGATACCTATCTCTATGATAATAATTAGAAAAAGCACCCCAATTTCTTGGGTCGTGATGGCCGCCATAATTCCATTCGCCATCCAGGTGTGAAACTGCAAAAACTGGCAACACTAATGAAAATGTTAAGATTGTGAATGCAGTAACAACTACTGTTCGTATCTTTACCATATTTTCTTCTTCTTCATAAATACAATAATGAAATATAATAATGCAAAAGGCAATATTTTTTATCATTGACAAGCGGCTATCTGAATATCGTTTCCGTTTTTCTATCCTTTCTACAGAGAAGCGCTTTCACACTTTTATTATATGCCTCAAATATCTATTTGTCAACTCTACAAATCTATCTATTTTGCCGGCGAACAAAAAGAAAAAGTACTCTTAATTATACGAAAGAGTCGCTTTAAACTATCATTCATAAAATCCATTTTTTATACTTCACTAACAATCAAACAGCACTAAGAATCGATCCACAAGCCATACTGGAGTACAGCAAAGTGAAGCGGACAAAGTTTGAAGAGATTTTCACAGAGTATTAATCGAGAGGGGGGCTTATTTTACAGACTTATAATAGTACTTTGAGCAATCATGGATGTTTATCCAATAATAGAACACATAAATAACTGCTATAACTAGCACTACTAAAATCGGTGTTACTTGAATTGTTTCAGATTCGACAGCCGCTTTATAGTTACAAGCATTGGCAACACGCTATCCACGCACTAACAGCCGATAATGATCGACACCCTAGAGAGTATAAATTCTCAACCTGCAATAATCCTCCCAAAGCTAACACATCATCTGACTCTACGTCCCTCCGCATAGCTCGAAAGGTTAGAGGAATAGACATAGACAACTGTATCCCTAATTTAATGCAAAAAAACAACGGCAGCAAAACCGTTGTTTTTTTGCATTGAATCACTTGTGTCCCAGTCTCTTCTTTTTACTATAACTTGTAATGAATTTTCTTATAAATCACTCAATTCTACTGTTAGAACCTGTCCATTTTTTACGACCTGCTCACCAGCTATATAGACATCTTTAACATCATTTCCTTTAGCGGCATAGATCAGGTGAGAGAGCATGTTTTCCTCTGGATACAAGTGCACCTTTCCTTTCGGCTGAATGATTAAAAAATCTGCTTGCTTACCAACTTCTAAGCTGCCAATCTGATCATCCATACCAAGTGCTTTAGCTCCTTCAATCGTCATTGTTTTCAGAGCTTGCTCAATGGTAAATTGAGTTGCATCACCTGTGCGCATTTTCTGTAAAAGGGCAGCAGTACGGCTCTCTTCAAACATATCTAAATTGTTGTTAGAAGCAACCGAATCCGTTGCAAGTCCGACTATTACACCAGTTTGAACTAAGTCTGTTACAGGAGCAATCCCTGATGCTAATTTGAGATTACTGATAGGATTATGAGCGATATGAATATTTGACACTGCTAATTCAGCAATTTCTCGTTCATTTAATTCTACACCATGAGCAAAGACACCATCATGTTCCAGATATCCTAAGTCCTTTAAGAAGGCAAGCGGACGTTTTCCATAACGCTCTAAAATCATACCATTTTCTGCTTGTGTCTCTGCCACATGGATATGCAATTTCAATTGCAATTCTTGCGCTAGCTTCAAACTGCCTTTTAACAAGTCCTTACTGCAACTATAAGGAGCGTGCGGTGCCACCATTACTTTAAAACGCTCATCATTGTACGCTAGAATTTCCTCAATAATAATCCGAGTACGTGCTAAGGTTTCTTCTGTTGTCTCTACATCTGAGCTAAACAAAGTTGGTGAAAAATAACAACGCATTTTAGAACCTGCTACAACTTCATGAATTTGCCCAATTTCCACACCATTTGGATTATACATATCATTAAAGGTCGTTGTTCCCGTCTGAAGCATTTCTATAAGCGCTAACTTAACCGCTTGTGTCGTCACTTCTGGAGTAAAGTCCCTCTCTGCTGGCCAAATGTAATCTTCTAGCCATTCGTGGAGATTGCTATCATCTTGAATACCACGAAGTGTAGTCATTGCAGAATGGGTGTGACAATTCACTAGACCAGGCATAAGCCACGCGCCTTCACAATCTACCACCTCATCTGCGCGATCTACCCAAATAGTACTCTCATTTCCACAATAGACAATCTTATCCTCATGTATTACCAGTAGTCCATTTCGATAGACGTGAAAATCTGCATCACATGTTACCAAATTCACCTGTTTAAATGCTTTCATTCCTTCTCCTTTAAAGCAAATATCAGAGCCATTCAGGTCTTGTATTAGGAGCAGGGCAGGGTAGAACACAACATAGCTATCCTACAACTACTTAACATTTAACCTGATACTCTATTTGTGTTTGACAACATAACTAAGGACTATGCCACGCTTATTTACGGTAAGACGGTAGAAACTCTCCAACCTTATTATGGAGATTATATGTTTTCATGAATTTTTAGTTATTGTAGCAAAATACGTCCTAAATAGCAAGTTCTGAAGCACAAGAACAAGTGATAAACTGAACGCATCCTCTTCATCTCATATATGAAAGTAAATAGCCATACCCTGTTTCTTCCATTTCTTCTTTTTTGATAAAGCGTAATGCTGCTGAATTAATACAGTAGCGCAATCCGCCTTGGTCTTGAGGGCCATCTGTGAAAACATGCCCTAAATGCGCATTCCCAGAGCGAGAACGCACCTCAATTCGCTCCATACCGTGACTTTTATCTTGATAATACTTAATCACATCTTTGGCAATTGGTCTTGTAAAGCTTGGCCAACCGCAACCAGAATCAAACTTATCACCGGCAAAAAACAGTGGTTCTCCTGTTGTCACATCTACATAAATGCCTTCTTCAAAAGTTGCAAAATACTCATTTTGGAATGGTCGTTCAGTTGCAGCATGTTGGGTGACCTGATAAGCTTCTTCAGACAGTGTCTCCTTTAAAGTTAGCTCATTCGGTTTTTCATATTGACTCGGGTCTACTAAAGGTTGGTAAGCATCATTGACATTGATATGACAATAGCCACCGGGATTTTTCTTGAGATAATCTTGGTGATATTCCTCTGCTAAAACATAATGGCGCAGCGGTTCTACTTCTACTGCAATCTTCTGACCAAATTGCTCTTCCTGCTCTTTCGTGACTTCGGCAATGATGGGTGCATCCGTATCATTTGTATAATAAATTCCTGTGCGGTATTGGCGCCCAATATCATTCCCTTGCTTATTGATAGATAAGGGATCAATCACTCGGAAGTAATAAAGCAAAATTTCTCGCAACGTAACAAGATTGTCATCATAGGTCACCTGAACTGTTTCAGCATGATCAGTTTCGTGAATCAACTGATAATTTGTCGATTCTACTTGTCCATTGGCATAACCGACAGTTGTATCAGTCACCCCTTTGATACGAGAAAAATATTCTTCCAATCCCCAAAAACAACCACCTGCTAGATAAATTTCTGCCATAAAAACACCTCATTTCTTTGTTCTTATTTTCTCACAAATTCCTAAAATATTATAAGGATTTGATTAGAAGTTTCTTTAAAATGATATGACAAAGAAATACTGTAACGTCTCCTCTAATTAATTCAGATGGTTCAATTTCCCACGAAAATCTTCTATACTTTCATAGCCTTTTTCTGCCATCATCACCTTCAGCTCTTCTGTAATACGTTCAAAGGACCCTACACCCTCTTTGTGAAGCGTTGTTCCGACTTGTACCATGCTGGCTCCACAGAGAATATGTTCAAAAGCATCTCGACCAGTCAACACACCACCTGTACCAATAATTTGGATAGTAGGATTGAGACGTTGATAGAAAGCATGAACATTAGCAAGAGCAGTCGGTTTAATATACGCCCCACCAATTCCGCCAAACCCATTTTTCGGACGAATAACAACTGATTCATCTTCAACATACAAACCGTTACCAATTGAATTGACACAATTGACAAAACAAAGTGGGAATTTATTAAAAATTGCTGCTGCTTGATCAAAATGCACAATATCAAAATAAGGTGGTAATTTAATCCCCAGCGGTTTGGTGAAATAATCAAATACGTCACTCAAAATTTTATCTGTCATTTCAAAATCATAAGCAATCTGCGGTTTACCAGGTACATTGGGGCAGGAAAGATTGAGCTCAGTCAAACCTTTAAAATCACTATCCTGCACCTTTTTCAAAAGCGTGTGGGTTTCTTCCGGCGACAATCCCACAAGAGATAAAAAGAATGTTCGATCAGGTTCTATCTTTTGCAAATCTAACAAGTAATCCAGATAGTAATCTAGTCCATGATTTGGTAACCCCATTGAATTGATAGAGCCTAGCGGTACATCTTGGTAACGAGGTTCAGGATTTCCTGCTCGGGCTTGCAAAGTGGCTGTCTTAGTGACAAAGGTTCCTGCAGCAGATTGTTTGACTTTTTCTAGCTCCTCTATTGTCATACAAGCTACTCCAGCCGCATTCATCAGGCAATTGTCAAAAGAAAAACCAGCAATTTGTGTTTGAGTTGATACCATGAAATACTCCTTTAGTTTTTTCTATTGTACCACTAAAAGGAGAAATATGACTCTTTTAACGAAATAGAAGAAGAAAATGTTCGTAATCAGGAAAAAAATTTTTGCTGAGCAATGACTTGTTATAAATATGTGTTAGAATTTTCAGAAAATTCAACTTTTTTCTTTACAGTATAAAATTTTTCTGCTATAATGACACACATAATAAAAGATAATATACATCGAACTCGGACAATAGTCTAACAAGAAGATTGGCTTGCTTGTGTTCATCGAACACGGCGTCCGCCTCCTATTTTTGTACGACTTTTAACCGTCCTCATATCTTATTAAGGAGAAGTCTATGACAACTGCTAAAGAATATATCCAAAGTACTTTTGAACTGGTGAAAGCTCGTAATGCTCACGAAGCAGAATTTCTACAAGCGGTGGAAGAATTTTTAAACACGCTCGAACCCGTTTTTGAAAAACATCCTGAATACATTGAAGAAAATATCTTGGCACGTATCACCGAGCCAGAACGCATCATCAGTTTTCGCGTTCCTTGGGTTGATCACAACGGCAAGGTGCAAGTCAATCGTGGTTACCGTGTTCAATTCAATTCCGCAGTTGGCCCCTATAAAGGCGGACTTCGGTTCCACCCAACAGTCAACCAAGGGATTTTAAAATTTCTTGGTTTTGAACAAATCTTTAAAAATGTCTTGACCGGTCTACCGATCGGCGGTGGTAAAGGTGGAGCTGACTTTGATCCAAAAGGCAAAACAGACGCCGAGGTCATGCGTTTCTGTCAAAGCTTTATGACAGAATTACAAAAATATATCGGCCCTTCTCTTGATGTCCCTGCAGGTGACATTGGAGTTGGTGGACGTGAGATTGGCTACCTCTATGGTCAATACAAGCGCCTACGCCAATTCGATGCTGGGGTCTTGACTGGTAAACCTATTGGCTTTGGTGGTAGTTTGATTCGTCCGGAAGCAACTGGTTATGGGCTTGTTTACTACACACAAGAAATGCTCAAAGCGAATGGCGAAAGTTTTGATGGCAAAACCGTTGTTGTATCAGGTGCCGGAAATGTCGCCCAATATGCTGTACAAAAAGCAACGGCTCTTGGTGCTAAAGTTATTTCCGTATCCGATTCAAATGGTTATGTCATTGACAAAGATGGTATTGATTTTGACCTTCTAGTTGATGTAAAAGAAAAACGACGTGCTCGTCTGACAGAATACGCTGCTGAAAGGGCAAGTGCTACTTACCATGAAGGTTCTGTATGGACTTACACTGAGAAATACGACATCGCTCTGCCATGTGCTACACAAAATGAAATCAATGGCGAAGCTGCAAAACGCTTGGTAGCTCAAGGAGTGATCTGTGTATCTGAAGGTGCCAACATGCCGAGCGATCTTGATGCTATCAATGTTTATAAAGAAAATGGACTCCTTTATGGGCCTGCTAAAGCAGCAAATGCTGGTGGTGTTGCAGTATCTGCTCTGGAAATGAGCCAAAACAGCCTTCGTCTGTCATGGACTCGCGAAGAAGTTGACGGCCGTCTCAAGGACATCATGACCAACATCTTCAACACAGCTAAATCTACCGCTGAAACTTACGGACTTGGCAAAGACTATCTGGCTGGCGCTAACATCGCTGCCTTTGAAAACGTAGCGAACGCTATGATTGCTCAAGGTATTGTTTAAGCACTATCAAACGGGAACCAAAAGAAATCCGACTGCTTATCAAAGCAGCCGGATTTTTATATATCTAATTTTTCAAAAAATTTTCCTGCTGCCTGCTTTTCTTTTAGCTTCTCCAGCAGTTCACTCTCTAAAAAAGGACACAGTTCGTCAAAATCTTGACAAACCTTAAAGACAATCTCTCTGTCCAACTGGTCATAAGCTAGTTCATAATAGTCCTTCTTATGCTGCCAGTTCTGATCATAGTTGACATCTGTCCGTTGATAGTAAACAATGTTTTGTTTCGGTGTCAGGTAAATCTTCTGTGTTAGAATACTTTTCTGATCTTTGGACAGCTTGCTACGGCTGAAAATCTTAACACCTTGAAAAATCTTGTGCTCATGAATACCTTGATTTGTGACTTTCAATTCAACTCTTTTATAGTACATATAGTCACCTCCAGAAATTACCTACATTATATCAGGTTCTGGCAAATTTTCAAATAAAAGTGTTATTTCCAAAAGTCTTCAGTCGCCTCTAAAATCTCTGCTGTTGGTGTTACTGTAGCCTCAATAATGCTCTTGCCTGTCCTTTTCAGATAAGCTTGTATCAGATGATAGCCATAAGCATAGCCCGCAGCATAAGGCATACCAACCGGTATCTGACCTTGAAGTTCTGCAATTTCATCACCGTAGAGATAAGGAGCCATTTCCGCCATCCCTGTTAGCTGAAGCTGACTTGAGATGATGGGCTTAATCTCCTCTAATTGTTCTGGACTGGTT
This sequence comes from Streptococcus sp. SI1, assembly GCF_030439945.1. Taxonomy (NCBI): domain Bacteria; kingdom Bacillati; phylum Bacillota; class Bacilli; order Lactobacillales; family Streptococcaceae; genus Streptococcus; species Streptococcus sp. SI1. Next base: position 65,684 of record NZ_JAQFJE010000007.1, on the reverse strand, counting down.
GAAGTAACCCAAGATCCGATGAGCTCCTTGCCATAGAGTTCAGCAGCAAAAGACTCTGCCAATCCTTCACTGACTACCCAGTCTGCTAATGTCGTCTGCTGGTTCCATTTGATAAATTGGAAGCGGACATTATGGTTGCACTCGTGAGCCAGTGCCGCTTGAATACGTGGCAAAGTATAGTCATTGGGCAGTATGCTTAACATGAGATAACCTGGAATTCCACCATCTCCGCTGTAACCCTTATTGAGTTGTAGCATAGGTTTTTCTGGATTGCCCAATAAAATAGTAAATTGATAATCCTCAACCTCTAAATCATAACCAGCTTGTTCAAAGAGACCAAGACTTCTCTTGATGGTTTCCTGGCAGTCTTGCCAAAGCTGATCTGAACTGAGGGCATCAATAGCTGGTCTATCCTTTTCTGAGAGAGTTGCGGGCAACTGATTCATAAAGCCAAGTAGAAACAGAGCATCAAATCCTCCAGGATACTTTGCCTTCAAAGGAATGTGTTGAGTTTGGTATTTGGGAGCAAAAGGCGCTAACAATTTAGCTCTAAAACAGCCTTCCCTTTTTTCCAAGGGTAATTCGAGCAACTCCTGATACACTTTATCTGAACGAATGATATTGATGTGCATAGTAATCTCCTTTTCTAATTTTTACCAGTATACACCCTCCTCTAAGGTCAGAGTCAAGAAAAAGATTTGAAACATTTGTCTCAAATCTTCTTTTATTTATAAAATGAATTGTTTCCACCTATGAAGTTGCGTTTGGAAATTAGAAAAGGCACTAAAGTGATGGGCTGTGACCCCCTATTGCCTCTGCTTTTTCTCTTGCTTTGTCTTATTTTTCTCCTTTTGCCGTTTGGCATTTTCGTAAGTTATGGTATAGGTATCCTCAGCGCCACCTTTTCCTTTTCCATCAAAAACTAAGTCAAAGCGGATAGACCGTAACCGCTGAGCATCGTTATTTCATCTGGTATTTATGCACCCAGCATAATTTCCTTTCTGTTTATGACAATGTATAAATGGTTGGCAAATCAATTCCTCCTTTTAAGAGAGCATCATGATACAATCTGTAAAATTGATGATAAACAGTGCTTTGTGTACCACTTTGGACTGTAATACTGACACGAAAATAAAATTGTCCATTGTCTCCGAGTTGTGGACCTAAAATGACAGGTTCCTGTAAAATTTCTGCTTGCTTGGCAGCATAATCTTGATTGACTTGCTGGATAATCCGAGTAACTTTCTCCAAATCCGTCTGAGCGTAAAGGGGAATATCAATAAGTGCACGCATATTACCTCGCGAGAGATTACTCACAACAGTGATATTGCGATTAGGAACATAATGCAGTGTGCCATCCGCATCACGTACTTGTGTCGTCCGAATGCCTACACTGACTACAGTTCCGGCAATTTTAATTGAGCCATTCGTCAGCCGAACACTATCTCCGACATCTAACTGCCGCTCCAACAAAATAAAGAAACCATTGACCAAATCGGACAAAAAACCTTGAGCTCCCATTCCGATAGCCACCCCAGCAATCCCTGCACCAGCTAAAAGACTGGAAACCGGCAAACCTAAAATGGATAAAATCCAATAGATTAAAAGGAAATAAAGGGCATAATTGAGGACGTTCTCAATCAAACGGCTAATGGTCTTCTGTCGAGCAATATCACTACTAGAAAACTTTAATGATGGAGAAATGATCCTGCTGACAAAGACATGAAGAAGTTTCTTCGCAATGTAAAATAAGATCAATAAAAATAACAGAGAAATCAGCTTGGAAAAGGCATCATCTAAAATAATCGTCCAATTAAACTGTTTAAAATAACGAGAAAAAATATTGCTTGAAAGAAACATTGCTTACCTCATACAATCTCATTTATTCCAGTATCAGAAGGAATATAATCTATTATAGCACAAAGCCCTTACTTGAAAAAGGATAGGATTTTTAGATTTCTTAATAAGAAAAAGCTGGGACAGTCTTTTGACTTGCCCCAACTCTCTTCATTTCTTCTCTCGACGAGCAGCCAGTGGAAGAAGCAAACCTAAGCCTAAGAGGGCTATAGGAGTGATAATATTCGTGATGAGGGTAAACCACCATTCGGTTGGATGAGTTGCCATATCTACTTGTGGAGCCATCCCCAGAATACAAGCAAAGGCAGTGAAGGCAAAGCCCCAAGCACCCACTAGAAAACCAAGTCTACGATTTTTTACAAATTTGTATTCGACGTTTTTAAATTTATCCCATCTACGGTACAAGAACATATACGCTACAAAAACCCAAAGGAAACACATTGGAGAGACGATAGCATTAAGATTGGTCATCCATACAACCAGACCATCGATTTCCTTCAATCCAAGAAGTGGCAGTACAATGATAATTGCTACTAGTATTCCTGTTAAAAGATAGCCATTAATTAGCATCCCTGACTTGGTACGCTTACGCAACCAGCTTGGAATAAAATCTTTGTCCGCACTACCCAAAAAGATTTGCAAAGGCGCATCAATACAAATGGCTAGTGTAGCTGCTTGTCCAATTGCTTGAGTAAGAGCATAGACAGTAACTAAGAAATTGCCTATTCCCCAATGCTTCCCTAAAACAGCAAAGGCTTGGTAGGCACCATTCCTCATCAAATCGGCTGGGATATGGTTGCTATCAAAAATCATAGCCATGGCGAGAGAGCCTAAAATAGCACAAGCTCCAACCATGATAACCATAGCTATCATACCTTTTGGAAAGCCCTTTGCTGGATTTTTAACTTTATTAACATAAGGAGAGATGGCTTCCGCTCCACCTACTGAGAAGACTAACAGTGCAATCGTCGTAAAATAGGAGAAATCGAATTTTGGAATATAAGTTGATAAACGGTCCATGTGTTGGGTGGCCAATTGTAGATCTGACTTAATCAAAGGCACACCAACAGCCATTAGAATAAAGAGAACCGACATGACTAACATAGCTCCTCCAGCCAGTGTTCCCAAAAATTTCAGGGCTTTTAATCCCTTGGTCGAAATATATAAGAGGAATAGGAAAGTTAGTAAAGAAAGACCGACAATCATTGGCATGGACAGACTTTCCAAAATTCGTCCATTCCACTGAAAGGCCCACCCTAGAGCGATTAAGATTGTTTGAGGCTTTTGAGCCAAATATGGTATCTGCACTACCCAGTAGGTCCAAGCTGCAAAAAATGCTAGCTGTTTAGTAGACGTAGACTTAATCCAATCACTAACCCCACCTTCACTATTCTTAAATGTTGAACCCAGCTGCCCAACCATCAGTGTATAAGGAATAAAATAGATAATCAGCAACAGGATCCATGAAGTAATCACGACAATTCCCTGCTGAGCAAAATTATTCACGACATTACCTAAGCCCCAAACAATATTAAAGGCTATCAAGGCTATCATGAGCCAACTTAACTGCTTAGAATCTTTTTCTTCCATACGATTCCTCCTTCCAATCGCCAAAAACTCTTTTTGTCTCTCATATTAAAGGAAACAATTAGGTAAATTATTAATATATTTCATTGTTATTATAACACTTTAAAAAATAAAATAAATCGCTTTCAAAAACTAATTATCGCTTTTTTCTTTTTAGTTAGGATGCAACATAAGAATAACATTACAACTTTAGTGTATCTTGCACCCCCTTCAATTTAACAAAAAGAAAAATATTCTCTAGCTAAGTAGAGAATTCTTATTTTTCCAAACAATTTTTTAAAATAAAAATAGATTGAGGAACATCTGAGAAAACTTGGCTTAAAAATTCCAAATGTTGCTGATCTTTGCTATCTAAAGCTACGGTGTGCTTGACATTTACAGTGCCATCATCGTTCTCAATGATCTGATGACCAAAAAGGATATCTCCAAACGGGGTCGCTGTTTTATCCCAAAATTCCTCAAAGGGCTTGACAAGTGTCAGCTGATATTCCATTGAGGGCATTCCTTCGAGTTCCATTATCCCACAAGATCCTGTCTTAAATCCACCATTTAATGTAATATTTTTTAAATCTTCTTCCCAGTCATACCACTTTTCAATATTTTCATAGTAGGACCATACATCTTCTTTTGCTGCTTTCATGCTTAAACTGAAACTAAATTCCATTACAATAACTCCTTTATAACATGTATACTTATTATAAGTATATTTACGATATTTGTCAAATGTTTTTTCTTTCTAGCACTAATATTTCTTCTAAAATAGCCTACTTAATTTGATTCTGCTTTTCATACTGATAAAATGGGATAAGAATGATGTCTTGGTCGTATGGCTTGATATTCGCTCTCTTATTTAGCCATTTAGGCAATAGTGCGATTCCTTTCCCGTTTTCAACTAAGCTGATAATGTTCTCAAAAGAATCAATTTCTACAACTGATTTTAAATGAGCAAACTTCATTAAGCTTTGTTTTCTAAAAGGGCAATTTTTATCTTTATTAACGAATATGGGCATTTCCTCAGTAGCCTTTATGATGCTCGAATAAGCATAAACTGACTCAACATGTCCGATAGTCTCATCATAATGTTTCAAATTTTCAATTTTTTGAAAGCAAAAAATTTTATCAAATTCTTCCTGATGAGCAATGATTGGTATATCCGAAGTTTTTCGGATATTAATCTCACTTTTATCCAAATCAATTGTTTGCGAATTATTAATATCGTGATTAAATAACAATTCTGAAATTAAGATGGATATTTTCGAGGTTTCACATTTCTTTTTTAATTTCTCTAAATTGTTAGAAGTTTCCTTACAAAATTGATAAAATAAGCCTCCACTTTCTGTCGGGACTAAACCATTATATTTTCTGTAAAATAATTTCGTATCTAATTCAGTTTCAAGCACTTTCAATCTAGCGCTGAGATTAGATTGTGCATATTGTAATATCTTTGAACTTTTGTTTATTGATCTTGTCTCATAGATCGTCACAAAAATGCTCATATCATTAAAATTCATTTAAAACACCTTATCACTTTTTGTGATAATTATATCATTTTTAAGTATTATTCAACATGATATAAATCATTTATACTGTGAATAGTTAATTAGAAAAGAGGTACCGCAATGCAAGCAATGCAATATACTATAAAATTACCAGCAGATTATGATATGGATATCATTAGACAACGTGTCCGAAATACAGGTCATTTGATGGATGGATTCGACGATTTGTTTTTCAAAGTTTATTTAATCTCTGAAAAATCTGAAGGCCAATTATTTAACAGTTACTGTCCGCTATATATTTGGAAAAATACCAACGGAATGACAAAATTCATATTTGATGGTTACTTTGATCATATTTTAAATTCGTTTGGCTGGCAAAATATTGAAATCGGAATAACTTCATCAGTCGAAATATCTGATCATTTTGACTCAAGTAAATATGCTACATTAGAAGTCATTGATATAGAAGCATCTGAAAGTTTAAAATCCTTTACCATTTACGAGCAAATGCAAACCAACGAAAGCGGCAAAGTTGTTATTTTTAATCCTGATAAATGGAAAAAATGTATCTTTACTTTTTATACCAATAAACCCGACACACAACTACCAACATTTGAAATTTTACACATTTCACAATAAGCACCTATGATAAGTAATAGGGAAACGTCTGAGCAAACACTTCTTCGCTATTTTTCACACTATGAGAGTATACTTGCTCTTCCCAAAATTGTATGACCTTTACTGTCATCAGCTAAATGAAAAAATCGTTACGCTATGTAACGATTTTTTTAGCTATGATATTAGCTCAATTCAGCGATAATAGCCTTGAGCTGATCTTTGGTGTGAACACCAGCGACTTGCTTAACGACTTGACCGTCTTTCTTGAATAGCAGGGTCGGAATGGACATAATGCCAAATTCACGGGCAGTATTTGGATTTTCATCCACATCCATTTTGAAGATCTTCACTTCATCTTCATGGACTTCCCCTGCCAACTGCTCTAAGATAGGCGCCTGCATACGGCATGGACCGCACCAAGTTGCCCAAAAATCAATCAAAACGAGTCCGTCTTTTGTTTCTTCTACAAAATTTGCATCTGTAACTGCTGCTACCATATTGTTCTCCTTTGACAATGACTAATGTCATCGCTCTATTTCGTTCTTGACATCATTCTACACTAAAAAGAAGCATTTGCAAAATATTTGCTACGGATAAGGCCTCAGTCACTCAAGGAGAAATGGTTGGTCATGAGATTGCTGGCATCTAATAGAACTTTTTCCAAGAGCTGATCTGTCGCTTCTTGTACCTTATCGCTCATGGCTTGATTTTCAGCTTCAAAGTCAACAGCTTCTCCCTTAGCCAGGGCGCGGTCTACACGACCAATCATTTCGTGCCCCCAAGCCATAGTCTTTTCCTGATAATCATCCAAATCACCAACATGACTGCTGAAATGAGCATCAGCCAGTCCAGCGATTAAGCGATTGGCCCAGTAGAAGGAATCCGTCGAAACCTTGTCCGTCGTGTTGGCAAAGTAGGCTGGTGTTGTAGAAACTTGGGTAAAGAAAGGAACAGCTGTATTGTAAGGCATGGAGCCGTAGGACAGCCACTGGATCCCTGTCGTTTCCTGCGGTTGGTTAGGGCGCAGCTGCAAGATGGCTGTCTGACTGGTCCGATTGATCCCGATAGTTCGAAAGGCCCGTCTGCTGTGGCAGTCTCCCTCAGCTCCATAAGGATCATAAGGCGAATCCTGATAGTGACTGCTCAGGACATACTTGACATCTTCGATCGTAATCTTGCGGTAAGGCTTGCGGCACCAAGGAATGAAGAAACTCCTTGGATCTTGCTCCACTTCTGGATTGAGAAAGCGCTGGATATCCCAAGCTCGCGGTGTATTGTAATGGCAATCCTTGTCCTTCTGGCTACCAAAAGCATAACGTGGATTGAAGCCCTCATCATCTGAATAATTCAGATTGAGGTGGTTTTCCTCGATAAAACTTTTAAGATTCGGATGACAGAGGAAGTGCTCTGGATTGTCAAATTCAAAATAATCACTGCCCAGCTGATTTGGATTGGTCACATAGGCATCGTCTGGTACGCGACGCGCCATCCAATGATGGCCGCCAATGGTTTCCAGCCACCAAATCTCATTGACATCCGAAATAGCAATCCCATTGGACTCATAAGTGCCGTACTCCTCTAGGATTTTCCCTAAGCGGAGAACTCCTTCGCGAGCTGTCTTGATATAGGGAAGAACCAGCGTAAGGATATCTTCCTCGCTGATACCTGACGCTACCAAAGGGTCAGCCCCTAGCACGCGGCTGTTGGTCGTAATCGTTTCCGTCGCGCTGACAGCAACATTATAGCTGTTAATCCCAGCTGCTCCCCAGATCCCGTCTTTGGGTACTGCGTCTGGCACTGCCGTATAGCGGACTGGATTATCCGGCAAATCCATTTCAAAAGACGTCAAAACTGACTGATAATGGCGGGGCTGCTCTTGTGCCTCCACTACAACAAATTTCTTGGGTGTAAAGACCCCGTTTTGTGAATCCTCTGTACGAGCCACAATGGTTGAACCGTCGTAACTGGCCTTCTTGCCCACTAGAATCGTTGTACAAGAATCTTGTATGCCTTTTTGTCTCATAAATATTTCCTCTTTTCAATTTTTTTGTTATGAATCGTTTTGTTTTATTCACCAACTCTTTTCACTTAAACACCACAATCGTCGCGCCGCTGCCACCGGCATTTTGCGGAGCATAACCAAAGGACTTGACGTGCTTGTTGCGGCGGAGGTACTTAGTCACCCCTTCGCGGATGACACCGGTCCCGATACCGTGAATAATATCAACCTGAGCCATGTTGTTGAGGAGAGCCTGATCAATAAAGGCGTCCAGCTCTTGCATAGCTTCTTCATAACGCTTGCCTCGCAAATCCAGTCTAGCCCTTGGCCCGCTTGTGGTTGTTCGTTTCACCACATTGACCTGCTTGCGCTTAGGCTGCTGCTCCTTTTCAGCCTTTAGAAGATTAAATTCCTGCTCTTCTAGAGTCATCTTAATAAGACCGACCTGAGTCTCCCAACGGCCGTCCTTGAGCTGCTTGACCAAGGTTCCCCGCTGACCATAGCTGGTCACCAGAATATCATCTCCCACCTTGGGCGTACGATTTTTCTTGGCCTGCTTGAGCACCTTGTTATTTGATAAATCAACGGTTTCTGGCGCCAACTTTTTAAGCTGGGCCTTAGCTTCGATAATCTCATGCGGTTTGAGCCTAGACTTATCATGGAGATTTTTGAGAATGCTCTCACTCTCTGACAAAGCCAAATCAACGATTTCCTGAGCTTCCAACCGTGCCTTATTGAGTTCGGTTTCTCTCTCTCGGTTAAACTCATTGTAAAGTTTTTTGAGTGCTCGGTTAAATTTGAGATTTTCCTGCTCAACCTCACGGATATTGTCTAAGCGCTTGCGGCTTTCCAGCGTTTGCTCCTCCAGTCGCTCAATGATCCGATTGACATCGCTGTCCGTGTTGGTCTGCTCTTGGGCATGGCGAACGACAAGTTCCGACAAGCCCAAACGGCGAGCAATTTCAAGGGCATTAGAACGCCCTGGCACCCCCTGCATAAAGCGATAAGTTGGTCTTAGACTTGTCGTATCAAACTCCATGCTAGCATTTTGTACGCCAGCCATTTCAATCCCATAAGCCTTAAGCTCTGGGTAATGAGTCGTTGCCATTGTCTTGACCTGCCGCAGTCGCAGGTCTTCAAGGATTGCCATCGCAAGAGCTGCACCCTCCTGCGGATCGGTTCCAGCTCCAAGCTCATCCAGAAGTACCAGAGCATTTTCGTCTACTTGCTCTAAAATGGCAACAATATTAGTCATGTGGCTAGAGAAAGTCGATAAGCTCTGCTCAATAGACTGCTCATCTCCGATGTCGGCAAAAATTTGGTCAAAAATCCCCACTCGACTACCATTATCCGCCAAAATAGGCAGACCAGACTGCGCCATGAGCTGAGCCAAGCCCAAGGTCTTCAGCATAATTGTCTTCCCACCTGTGTTAGGACCAGTAATGACGATTTCCGTTAAATCCGATGCAAAGTACAAATCATTAGCCACTGCATTTTCTATCAAGGGATGAGTAACATGGAGCAGGCGAATATCCTTACTATCAGACAGCATCGGCACCACCGCGCCTCTCTCCTGTATAAAACACACTTTTGCCCGAACTAGATCCAAATGCCCAATAATCCAAGCGTTATTAGCAATTTCAGCAATATGAGGACGTATTCGGTCGGACAACTCTTGCAAGATACGTAGAATCTCATGCCGCTCGTCTGCCTGTGCATTGGTGATTTCTTCGTTGAGGTTGACTACTGCCCTCGGCTCGATATATACTGTATTTCCACTAGCAGAAATATCATGTACCACGCCTGAAATCCGATTACGAAATGTATTTTTAACTGGCAAAACATTGCGACCATTTCGACTGGCTACTACTTGATCTACCAACATATCGCCCTTCGTTTTGAGAATATCTTGCAGAATATCTCTCACTTGAACTTCATTTTCTTGAATTTTCCGACGAATGCGAGCTAAATTGTCACTCGCAAAGCTTTCGACAAATCCACCCTCATTGATGGCTTGCAGTAATCCTTGCAGGTTAGGAAAAGCCAATAATTTTTCAAAAAGACGGTTCAAGCGTTGCAAATCAACATTTTCCAACTTATCATAGAAATCAGTTAATTCTTGCGTGACAGTTAAAATACGCTTCAGAGCAAGAAATTCTTCAATATTTAAGTCGCCTTCCAGCTCCAAACGCTTGGTCAGTCCAGTAATATCTTGAGTCGCAGCCAAGCTGAAATGCGGACGCTGCACAAAAATCTGCTGCATGTCCGTCATTTCTAAAAATGCTGTCTCCAACCGTTCCTGTTTATTAGATGGAAAAAGCTGTCCTAGCTCTAAACGGCCTTGTTCTGTTAACAGATAGGGTTCAAAGAGTGCCTTGATTTTCCCAAATTCTAATGTTTCTAAAATTTTTCTATTCATATGCTTATCTTTCCCGATGAAAAAGAAACTCAGCTAGCACCACCAACTGAGTCTTTGTATTATCCAATGATTTTGGTCACCCAGAGTTGTTTTAACACTCCTGAAGTAATCGGTGTGTGACTAATAATAAAACGAGCTATACTACTTGTATTGAGATGATTTTGAACAACTGGCAAGGGAATCGTCGCCAAAACGGTTAGGAACATTTGAATCCCAAACAAGGTAACACAAAGAGCTAAAACACCACTAGCAACATTGTACCAACGCTCGTTAGCTTTTTTATTTGGAACCAAGTGGATAAAAATTCCAATAAAACGAGCTACACTATACACAATCGTATAAATTACGAGATAAGCCAGACCAGCATAAAATACCTTGTCCAACTGGAACAATTGGCTACTTGGAAAAAAATACGTAAATGTCCCTTCCTGGGCACTCGCATAAGGTACCAAAAGATTGATTTGTTCACCTAAAGATTGGTATAGTAACCCTGCGATAATAGCTGAAACGATCGCCGAAATAGTATAATAAGTTTGTAATACAATTCCGCGTGAGTAGCCAATGTAAAAACTCCAAGCTAAAATTAGCAAAATCACTAACGAAATCATACAGTTTCCTCTTGCTCACTAACTTTTTGCTTGTTGGCTTCTAGCACTTTCTTACGAAGTTCTTCCAGCTCTTGCTCCTTGTCATCAAACTCAATTTCACGTGACAATTGTGTCGCTAAGCTATTGATTGCCAGTAAAATAGCTAGTGTTTCATCATCAGCCATCGGCATCTTTTCTTTAATTGCGTGATATTTTTCTGTCGCAACCTTTTCGACCTCTTCCATGAATAAATTATCGTGTTCTGTTGTTAAGGTTACGCTTTTCTTTCCGAAAATAAATTTGTATCGATTTAAGTTTGCCATAAAATCACCTCAAAATATTATACCAAAAGGAAGCTATTTTGTCAGTTTTTAAAGAAATTTATCACTTTTATGGTACAATAACAATATGGAAAGTATTACTTTACAACCCAGTGAGAAACAAATTCAAGATTTTGTTGCCCAATACCAGGCACAGCTTGTTTCTAGTAAAAATCCTTATATTCGTTACCTTTTTAAGCTTGATAAGGCAACTGCCTCCATCTACACTTCAGGAAAAGTCCTCTTCCAAGGAGAAAAAGCAGAGCAGGCAGCACAATTTTTTGGCTATCAGGCTTCCAGAGAAGAAACGACAGCTCCTCAGCAAAATTGTCCTCTTATCGGGACAGATGAAGTCGGCAATGGCTCTTATTTCGGCGGACTTGCTGTTGTGGCATCTTTTGTCACACCAGAACAGCATAGTTTTCTACGAAAGCTGGGAGTTGATGACTCTAAAAGCCTGACAGACCAGAAAATCAGGCAAATCGTTCCTTTGTTAAAGGAAAAGATTCAGCACCAAGCTCTGTTACTGTCTCCAAAAAAATACAATCAAGTCATTGCTGCTGGCTATAACGCAGTTTCTGTCAAGGTTGCTCTCCACAATCAAGCTATTTATTTGTTACTACAAACAGGAGTACAGCCTCAAAAAATCGTTATTGATGCTTTCACCAGCGACAAAAATTATCAAAAATATCTCCAGCGAGAAAGCAATCACTTTCCAAACTCTATTACGTTGGAGGAAAAAGCTGAAGGCAAATACCTAGCGGTAGCAGTCAGTTCTATGATCGCACGCGACTTATTTTTAGAAAATCTTGAAAATTTAAGTCAAGAGCTCGGCTACGAATTACCTAGTGGAGCAGGAGTAAAGTCTGATAAAATCGCAAGTCAGCTTCTTCAAACCTACGGTATGAAGAGTTTGGAAGCGAGCGCAAAACTACATTTTAAAAATACTGAAAAAGCAAAAAAACTTCTAGAAAGGTAAGTTATGCAAGCAAAATCAACTACTTTTTCAAAATTTATGAAAGAATGGGGATTTTTTATCCTCTTTATGGCAATCCTATTCTTATCACGCGCCTTTTTCTGGGTTCCTGTTAAGGTAGATGGTCATTCAATGGATCCGACTTTAGCAAACGGAGAATATTTATTTGTGGTCAAACACCTCCCTGTGAATCGCTTTGATATTGTCGTTGCAAGCGAAAAAGACGAGGATGGGAAAACCAAGCAAATTGTCAAGCGTGTTATCGGTCTTCCCGGAGACACTATCCGTTACGAAAATGACCAGCTTTATGTAAATGGTAAAAAGACTAATGAACCCTATCTTAAAAACTATATAGCAAGATTCAAAGAAGATAAATTGCAGTCAACCTATTCTTATAATAGTTATTTCCAATCTTTGGCAGATAAAGCCAAGTCCTTTACGCAAGATGCCAATGGCAACACAAACTTCACCATTGAAGTTCCAAAAGGTGAATACCTGCTTCTAGGAGATGATCGTCTCGTTTCAAAAGATAGCCGTCAGGTAGGAACGTTTAAAGCTAGTCAACTTCAAGGTGAAGCAAAATTCCGCTTCTGGCCTTTGAATAGAATTGGCACTTTCTAGTCAAGGAATTTTACTTTGATTATTTGAGTCTGGAACATCCGTTTCCAGACTTTTACCATATCTTTTTGATGACAAATCACAATGGTTGGCTAATCATTCTAGCTCCTTGTCAAGCAAGAAAGGATAAGCTAGTTGCTTATGTAAAGGCGGGACGACAAAAGTGACTTCTTACGAAATACTGACGTTTGTCCCATTCCCATTCTTTTAGTATTAAACAGGAAAATTATGGAATTTTACTTTTCAGGTACCATCGAACGCATTATCTTTGAAAATCCCAGCAGTTTTTTCCGGATTCTGTTGCTAAATATTGACGACACCGATGCGGATTTTGATGATTTTGAGATTATTGTCACCGGCACTATGGCAGATATTATAGAGGGGGAAGACTATACCTTCTGGGGAAATCTCGTGCAACACCCTAAATATGGTGAACAGCTCAAACTAATACGCTATGAGCGTGCTAAACCAACCAGCAAAGGCTTGATCAAATATTTTTCAAGCGACCATTTTAAAGGAATCGGTGTAAAAACAGCACAAAAAATTGTGGATCTCTACGGCGATAACACGATTGATAAGGTCTTGGCAGAACCCGAAAAATTACATGATATTGTAGGCCTTTCTGCTAAAAATCGCGAAGCCTTTATTATGAAATTAAGACAGAACTACGGTACCGAGCGAGTCCTTGCAAAGCTATCTGAGTACGGCATTTCAAATAAACTTGCCTTTCAGATTCAAGATTTTTACAAAGAAGAGACTCTCGAAATTGTCGAACACTATCCTTATCAATTAGTGGAAGATATTCAAGGAATAGGATTTAAAATTGCCGACCAACTGGCGCAAAGCTTAGGAATTGAAAGTACTGCTCCAGAGCGCTTCCGTGCAGGATTACTCCACACGCTTCTAACCCAGTCCATGGAAAAAGGCGACACCTATCTTGAAGCAAAAGAGCTTCTGGAACACACCATTGAACTTCTGGAAAGCTCCCGACAGATCGAACTAGATCCAAATTCCGTTGCAAATGAGCTAGCTCATTTGATTGAAGAAGATAAAGTCCAACATGTCGATACGAAAATTTTTGAAAACAGTCTCTTTTTTGCTGAAGAAGGAATCTGCAACAATCTCTTACGCATTCTGGAGAAGGGAAATCAAAATAAATATGAACCAGAAAACATCGAAGCTGCGCTTGCTCAAATCGAAGAAAAATTTGCTATTTCTTACGATGCGATTCAGAAGCAAGCTATTTGCGATGCTATCCAGCATAAAATTTTCATCTTAACAGGTGGTCCTGGAACTGGAAAAACGACCGTTATCAATGGAATTATTGCTGTCTACGCGCTGCTACATGGTCTGGATTTACACAAATCTCAAGATTTACCTATCCTTTTAGCTGCTCCAACTGGGCGCGCTGCTAGACGCATGAATGAATTAACAGGACTGCCAAGTGCGACGATTCATCGGCATTTAGGCATGACAGGAGACGATGACACCAGTCATTTAGACGATTATTTGGACGCAGATTTTATTATTGTGGACGAATTTTCAATGGTAGATACTTGGTTAGCCAATCAACTACTCAGCAATATCTCTTCCAATAGCAAGCTACTCATTGTCGGAGATGCCGACCAGCTACCCTCTGTCAGTCCTGGACAAGTGTTAGCAGATTTGCTGAAAATCCCCCTCCTTCCACAGACCAAATTAGAAAAAATTTATCGGCAGGGCGAAGATTCCACGATCGTTACCTTAGCTAGTCAGATTCAAAAAGGCGCTCTGCCAATTGATTTCATTGAAAAAAAAGCAGATCGTTCTTATTTTGAAGTTCGTAGCGAGCAGATTCCACAGATGATTGAACGCATTGTGGAAGTCGCTATCCGTAGTGGTATTCCAGCTCAAAATGTACAAGTACTTGCTCCTATGTACCGTGGACAAGCAGGAATTGACCACATCAATCAACTCATGCAAGATCTGATCAATCCTGTTGTAAAAGAACAACTCATCTTTGAAGCTACTGATGGTCAATACCGACAAGGTGATCGGGTTATTCATCTCGTCAACGATGCTGAAAGCAATGTGTTCAACGGTGATTTGGGTTATATCACCGATTTACTACCAGCAAAATATGCCGATTCCAAGCAAGATGAACTGACTATCAATTTCGACGGCAATGAAATTGTTTATCAACGCAGTGAATGGTATAAAATTCGTCTGGCCTATGCCATGAGCATCCACAAATCTCAGGGTAGTGAATTTCCTGTCGTCATTTTACCAATTACCTCCAGCAGCCACCGTATGCTACAGCGCAATCTTATCTATACCGCCATCACCCGCGCCAAGAGCAAATTGATTCTTCTTGGGGAAAAGTCTGCTTTTGCCTTTGCTGTGAAAAATACTGGCACCACCCGAAAAACCTATCTCCTTCAACGTTTTGCAAACCTACCAACAGATGGAAAAACAATGCACACTTCTGTGGATGATTTGAAAACAAGCGTGGAAGACTGTGTCTTGACTGAAGAAAATTTTTCGAAAATAAATCCTATGATCGGACTGACTGAAGAAGATATCCACAGTATCTTTGGCAACTAAAATCGAATGAGTAGAAATTGTTAACTCGCAAAGCTGACCCCCCTCACTCTCTAATTTCTATGTTTAAACTAAAAACGCATTAAGCCATCTTTGATGCTTACTAGGTCAGCACTATTGACTTGCTTTGAGTACACCAAATAAAGACCGCATCATGAAGGATTGTCTTTACATAAAAGAGTCTGAGATACGTTTATCCCAGACTCTTTTACATTATCCAAATCCTGTCACTGTCACACCTAAAAGTCGCACACCACTTACTTGTTCATCTAAGCTATCATAAATCTCATGTGCAATGCGCTCAATCTGCTCTGCATCTTGCGTCCTAGTCATTAAACTTTGCCTCTTTGTCAACGTCGAGAAATCCGCATAACGAATCTTCAGGACAATCGTCTTCCCAGACTTTTCATGTTTTTTTAAACTATGAGCAACCTTTTGCGATAAAAGTGTCAATTCCTTTTTTATGTCGTCTTCGTCATATAGTAATTTTCCGTAAGTCCTTTCCTTACCAATAGACTTACGAATACGATTGACTTTCACTGGTGAATTGCTGATGCCTCTTGCCTTGCGGTAAAGGTCAAAACCAAACCGCCCAAACAAATCAATCAAGGTCATCTCAGAAACTTTCAACAAATCTTCTCCCGTATAAACACCCATATCATGCAGCTTCGCCACTGTCTTCTTCCCAACACCATAAAATTCACTTACATCCATTGGAGAAAGGAAGGATTCTGCTTCTTCGGGCAAAACAACTGTCAAACCATGAGGTTTTTTATAATCACTAGCCATTTTTGCTAAAAATTTGTTATAGGAAACACCCGCAGAACTTGTTAAATGAAGTTCTGTCCATATCTCGTGCTGGATTAGCTTGGCTATCTTGACAGCAGATTTTATACCCAATTTATTTTTTGTCACGTCTAGATAAGCTTCATCAATACTGATGGGCTCAATCACATCTGTATACCGTTTAAAAATGTCTCGAATTTCTTGACTGACAGCTTGATATTTTTCATAATTTCCCGAAATGAAAATCGCCTGCGGACAGCGTTCGTATGCTTCTTTAGAACTCATTGCTGAATGTACACCGAACTTTCGCGCTTCATAATTGCAGGTAGAGACAACACCCCGTCCACCAGTCAAACGAGGGTCTCTCCCTATAATGACAGGTTTTCCTTTTAGGTCTGGGTTGTTTCTTTCTTCTACGGAGGCAAAAAAAGCATCCATATCAATGTGAATAATTTTCCGAGACGTATCATTGTTGAGCGGAAAAATTAACATTTATTCTCCTACAAAGGATTAAAGTATAAATAAAAAAGCAGCTATTACATACAAGGTAAACTACAGAAAATCAAAACCTGTAATAGTTTTACTTTCCTCATGATCAACCTCTCCCTTGACTTTGTAAACTATCTAAGTTTATTAAACTCTTTTCCTATTTTCATCTAATCTTTCAAAATTATAACACAGTTATACAACTTTTGTCAATCTGTATTATAAAAGAAAGTGCTTTTATTATTATATTTCGTTTGTGTAAACGATTACTATATGCTATACTGATTTTATAAATGTAACAGTTTTGTGTTACTAGAAAGATTCAAGAGGAAAAAACATGGTTGTTAAAACTGTTGTCGAAGCACAGGATATTTTTGATAAAGCTTGGGAAGGCTTCAAAGGCGATGATTGGCGAGAAAAAGCCAGTGTATCTCGTTTTGTACAAGCAAACTACACTCCTTATGATGGAGATGAAAGTTTCTTAGCTGGACCAACTGAACGCTCTCTTCACATTAAAAAAATTATCGAAGATACAAAAGCACATTATGAAGAAACACGTTTCCCAATGGATACACGTGCTACTTCAATCGCTGATATTCCAGCAGGATACATTGATAAAGACAATGAATTGATTTATGGTATCCAAAATGATGAATTGTTTAAGTTGAATTTCATGCCAAAAGGTGGTATCCGTATGGCAGAAACTGCCTTGAAGGAACATGGATATGAACCTGATCCTAAAATGCATGAAATTTTCACAAAATACGTGACAACTGTAAATGATGGTATTTTCCGTGCTTATACAACCAATATTCGTCGTGCACGTCATGCGCATACCGTTACAGGTCTGCCAGATGCTTACTCACGCGGACGTATCATCGGTGTTTATGCTCGTCTTGCACTTTACGGAGCAGATTACTTGATGGCAGAAAAGGTTGAAGACTGGAATGCTTTGACAGATATTGATGAAGAAACAATTCGTCTTCGTGAAGAAGTCAACCTTCAATACCAATCATTGAAAGAAGTTGTTCGCCTGGGTGACCTTTACGGAGTAGATGTTCGCCGTCCTGCCTTTGACGTTAAAGAAGCTATCCAATGGACTAACATCGCCTTCATGGCTGTCTGCCGTGTCATCAATGGTGCTGCTACTTCTCTTGGACGTGTGCCTATCGTTCTTGACATCTATGCTGAACGTGACTTGGCTCGTGGTACTTACACTGAATCAGAAATCCAAGAATTTGTTGATGATTTCGTCTTGAAACTTCGTACTGTAAAATTTGCTCGTACAAAAGCATACGATCAACTCTACTCAGGTGACCCAACCTTCATCACAACGTCTATGGCGGGTATGGGAAATGATGGTCGTCACCGTGTGACAAAAATGGACTACCGTTTCTTGAATACACTTGACAATATTGGTAACTCACCAGAGCCAAACTTAACAGTTCTTTGGACAGATAAATTACCATATGCATTCCGTCATTACTGCATGCACATGAGCCACAAGCACTCTTCTATTCAATACGAAGGTGTAACAACAATGGCGAAAGATGGCTATGGTGAAATGAGTTGTATTTCATGCTGTGTGTCTCCACTCGATCCAGAAAATGAAGAACAACGCCATAACATCCAATACTTTGGTGCTCGTGTAAACGTATTAAAAGCTCTTCTTACAGGTCTTAACGGTGGTTACGATGATGTTCACAAAGATTACAAAGTATTTGACATCGAACCTATTCGTGATGAAGTCCTTGACTTTGATACTGTTAAGGCAAACTTTGAAAAATCGCTCGATTGGTTGACAGATACTTACGTAGATGCATTGAATATCATTCACTACATGACAGATAAGTACAACTACGAAGCTGTTCAAATGGCCTTCTTGCCAACCCATCAACGTGCTAATATGGGATTTGGTATCTGTGGATTTGCCAATACAGTTGATACATTATCAGCTATTAAGTATGCGACAGTCAAACCAATCCGTGACGAAAATGGTTATATCTACGACTACGAAACTACTGGCGAATACCCACGTTGGGGTGAAGATGATCCTCGTTCAAATGAATTGGCAGAATGGTTGATTGAAGCTTACACTACTCGTCTTCGCAGCCATCGACTTTACAAGAATGCAGAAGCGACTGTATCACTTCTCACTATCACTTCGAACGTTGCCTACTCTAAACAAACTGGTAACTCACCAGTCCACAAAGGGGTATACCTCAACGAAGATGGTTCAGTAAACTTATCTAAATTAGAATTCTTCTCACCAGGTGCGAACCCATCTAACAAAGCTCGTGGTGGTTGGTTGCAAAACCTCAACTCACTAGCCAGCCTTGACTTTGGCTATGCAGCAGATGGTATCTCTCTCACTACACAAGTTTCACCTCGTGCTCTTGGTAAAACTCGTGAAGAACAGGTAGATAACTTGGTGACGATTCTTGATGGTTACTTTGAAAATGGAGGACAACACGTCAACTTGAACGTTATGGACTTGAAAGATGTCTATGATAAGATTATGAATGGTGAAGACGTTATCGTTCGTATCTCAGGTTACTGTGTCAATACCAAATACCTTACTAAAGAACAAAAAACTGAATTGACTCAACGTGTCTTCCACGAAGTGCTTTCAATGGATGATGCCCTTAGCTAATTCAATTCTATTCTCAAAAACCAGTTGGAAATTCCAGCTGGTTTTCTTCTTTTTTATGCTATAATAGAGGTATTGTTAGTTAAAAGAAAAGGGTGTACAGATAGTGGAGAAAAGAGATGTAGAAAGGGAAGATAAATTTAATCTAACTGTTGATGTCTTGATGTTAGCAGGTACGCTTTTGCTTCAAAGTGGTTCTGAAATTTATCGGGTTGAAGATACCATGATTCGGATTGCCCATTCTCAAGGAATTATGGATTGTAATGCACTCGCAATGCCAGTTGCCATTTTCTTTTCAATTGAAAACACCAATATTTCGCGTATGAAACGCATTACTCATTCAAACTATAATATTGAAAAAGTATGTGATGTCAATCAAGTATCACGTGAGCTAGTTGGTGGGAAGATCAGTCTTGAAGAAGCTTTTAAGAAACTGATTCAGCTAAAAAAGAAAAAACCTCCATATACAAACAGGCAACTAACACTTGCTGCGACCATTAGCGCTCCTTTTTTCTCTATCATGTTTGGGGGCAATCTCTATGATGCACTCGGAGCTGCTCTTGCGACCTTCTTTGGCTTTTCTTTTTCTCTTTCAGTCAACAAATTCGTACGTATTCCTTTTGTCACAGCTTTTGCCGGTGCTTTTGTTTTTGGACTGCTGGCACAAATCTGGGCACGTTATTCTGGCTTTCCTTCAAGTGCGGACTTAATCATCGCTGGCGCTGTCATGCCTTTTGTCCCTGGCATTGCTCTAACCAATGCTGTCCGTGATTTAATGACTAACCATCTCAATTCTGGAATGAGCAAAATTTTTGAAACATTGCTAATTACCCTAGCTCTAGGAGCTGGCACTTCCGTAGCTCTCGTCCTAATGAAATAAAAGGTGATTCCATTGACTGTCTTATTACAAGCTGCTGCAAGTTTTCTTGCGATTGTAACGTTCTTAATCGTTTTAAATGTTCAAAAAAGCATGTTAATTCCAGGAGGAGTTCTTGGAATGTTTACATGGCTATTGTATTATATGTTAAAAGAGCCGACAAATGTTATCATTGCTACATTTATTGCAGCCATTATCGGGTCTTGCATTAGTCAAATATTGAGTATTCTCTATAAAACACCAGCTGTCGTCTTTATCTTAGCCATTCTGGCTCCTTTGGTTCCAGGCTACCTTTCCTATCGCACAACTGCCTTTTTTGTTACTGGAAACTATAGCCACGCTATGGTAAACACGACACTAGTAGTGATTTTAGCCTTGGTTATTTCGATTGGAATGGCTAGCGGTACAGTCGTGCTTAAATTATATCATTATCTTCAACAACATCGTTCTTCCTAATTCAACATAAAATTTAAAATGTCCAAAGTCCTTCTTTTTACAAGAAGGCTTTTTTCTCAGTTTCCACTTTAATTATGATAAAATGGAATAGAATAAGTTTGATATAAAACCGAAAAATATACAGAGGTACTGATGAATATTGGAATTGATAAAATTGGCTTTGCGACAGCCAATTACGTATTAAAATTAGCAGATTTAGCAGAAGCACGCGGCATTGTCCCAGATAAACTAAGTAAAGGGCTCCTATTAAAAGAACTCAGTATCGCTCCTATTACTGAAGATATCGTAACTATGGGCGCGAGTGCTGCAGAGTCTATTTTAACAGCAAAAGATAAAAATGAGATTGACATGGTTATCGTAGCCAGCGAATCTGGAATTGACCAAAGTAAGGCTTCTGCTGTTTTTGTTCATGGTCTGCTGGGAGTTCAGCCCTTTGCACGTAGTTTAGAAATGAAAGAAGCGTGCTACAGCGCTACTGCTGCACTAGATTATGCGAGGTTACATGTCGAAAAACATCCCAACTCAAAGGTGTTGGTCATTGCAAGCGATATTGCTAAATACGGTGTCGATACCCCTGGGGAACCGACCCAAGGGGCTGGAGCAGTCGCTATGCTCATCACGAATAATCCACGAATCCTCATTTTTAATGAAGATAATGTTGCTCAAACACGAGATATTATGGACTTTTGGCGGCCAAATTATTCTACAACGCCGTTTGTCAATGGCATGTATTCCACACAACAGTATTTAGATAGCCTAAAAACAACTTGGGTGGAATATCAAAAACGCAATCAAGTATCTTTAAAAGATTTCGCAGCTATTTGTTTCCACTTGCCTTATCCTAAGCTAGCTTTAAAAGGCTTGAAAAAAATTATGGATAAAAGCTTGTCCCTTGAACAACAAGAGCAACTACAAGCAAATTTCCATCAATCTATTCTTTACAGTCAAAAAGTAGGCAACATCTACACAGGCTCTCTCTTTTTAGGTCTCCTTTCTCTACTTGAAAATAGCTCAACACTTAAAACAGGTGACCGGATTGCGCTCTTTAGTTATGGTAGCGGAGCTGTATCAGAAATCTTTAGCGGTCAGCTTGTAGCAGGCTTTAAGCAACGCCTTCAAACCAATCGTATAGAAATGCTCAACAATCGCACGCCACTAAGCATACCAGATTATGAGAAAATATTTTTTGAAGAAGCTCAACTAGATCAAAATGGTTCTGCTAGCTTTATGAACTATGAAAATCAGAACTTTGCTTTAGCAGAAATTGTTGAGCACCAACGTAGATACATCAAGGTGGAAAAATAACATGAAGTTAAGTTGGACAGGTTTTTCTAAAAAATCGCTACAAGAACGATTAAAGTTCTTGCAAGATTATCACTTGCTAAACAAAGACAACCAAATAGGCCTTGAACACAATTACACACTTCCTCTTTCGACAGCCGACCAAATGAGCGAAAATGTAATTGGAACACTTGCTCTTCCCTACGCTCTTGTTCCTGATGTCATGGTAGATGAGCAAATTTATCAGGTTCCTTTCGTAACAGAAGAGCCCTCTGTTGTTGCAGCTGCCACCTTTGCAGCAAAAATCATTAAGCGTTCTGGTGGCTTCAAAACAACTGTTCATAATCGTCAAATGGTTGGACAAGTTGCTCTTTATCATGTGCCAGATATCAAAAACGCCATAAAAAACATTCAAGAAAAGTACCAAAAATTACTAAAATTAGCAAATCAAGCTCATCCTTCAATTGTCAAACGTGGAGGTGGAGCACGCCATTTGCATATGGAATACCTAAATGATGAAGCTGAATTTCTAATCGTCTACCTAACAGTTGACACCCAAGAAGCTATGGGAGCCAATATCCTCAATACCATGCTAGAAGCATTAAAAACACCATTAGAAGACTTATCTGGTGGTAAAAGCTTGATGGCAATTTTATCAAATTATGCGACGGAAGCCTTAGTAACTGCCACCTGTGAAATTGATATCCGTTTTCTTGACCGAAATAAGTCAGAAGCCCTTGATATTGCTAAGAAAATAGTGTTAGCAAGCCAATTTGCCAAGCAAGATCCTTATCGCGCCAGCACCCACAACAAAGGCATTTTCAATGGCGTTGATGCTGTTGTATTAGCGACAGGAAATGACTGGCGGGCAATTGAAACGGGAGCACATGCCTATGCTAGCAGAAATGGAACTTATCAAGGATTGACGACTTGGTCCATCAAGGAAGCTACTCAAACACTCTACGGAGAGATTACTCTTCCACTTCCCATCGCTACAAAAGGCGGTTCCATCGGACTCAATCCTACGGTGCAAGTTAGCTTTGATTTGCTAAAACATCCAACCGCCAAAGAGTTAGCTAGTATCATTGCGTCTATCGGTTTAGCACAAAATTTTGCAGCTTTGAAAGCGTTGGTTAGCACCGGTATTCAACACGGACACATGAAACTACAAGCCAAGTCTCTCGCTCTTTTAGCAGGAGCACAGAATACAGAGGTTGCTCCTCTGGTCTCTCAACTTATTTCCGAGAAAAATTTTAGTCTCAAAAGAGCGCAAGAAATTTTAGAAGCCTTTCGTCAAAAATCATAAGCAAAAAAGAATCCGATAAGTGAACAACTCATCGGGTTTCTTTTTTTATTTGATTTTGTGCTTCTTGCAAACGTCCATACAAAAGATAAGGTACTTGCCTTAACTCCATCAAATTTTGACAAGCAAGTGCACACATAATCAAACTTATATCTTCCTTCCAACTATTGATAATAGAAATGACTTCGGTTACTGAATACCTCTCAATTAATTCTAACATCGTGCGCGAAAGTCCAACAGCTTTGGCACCTAAAACAAATGCCTTAACCATATCAAGCGGCTGACGTACTCCGCCGCTAACAAGAAGGTCCATTTTATCCATCATCGGCTGAGCATTCAATAATGCCTGGAGAGTAGACTGCCCCCAATTATTGAGATAATCACGATTGCCACCACGCCTGTTTTCAATATAGGCGAAGCTCGTTCCGCCACGTCCAGAAAGGTCTACTGTTCGGATACCCAAGTCATAAGCCGTTTGAATCGTCGCTAAGTCCATACCAAAACCAACCTCTTTCAACACCACTGGAACTGTACTCTTCTCAGCGTAATCTTTTAAATGTGTTCGCCAAGTTTTAAAGGAACGTTCTCCTTCAGGCATGAGCAATTCTTGCATGAGGTTCACATGCACTTGTAAAAATAGAGGGTGAAGATTTGTGATAGCTTGCTGTCCCAGTGAATAGGGCTTATCCAGTCCAATATTGGTGGCAAGAAGTAGATCTGGCTTATCTTTTTTAACGGCATAAGAATCGTCCGCTGGATTATTCAAAGCAGCACTGTAAGATCCTGTGACAAACAGAATACCGCACGCTTCCGCTACTTGAGCCAAGCGTTGATTGATGGCTTTCCCCTTCTCGCTTCCACCTGTCATAGCATTAATGTAAAACGGAAACTCCCAGTCTCTACCTGCAAAATGCGTTGCTACATCAATTTCATCCAAATCATACTTAGGAAGCGAGCAATGAATGAGCTCCATGTCATCAAAACTATTATAAGGCGACTCGTACTTAAGTGCGTACTTTATGTGTTCATCTTTACGATTTTGGCTCATCTATCCCACCTCTCCTTATATAAAACCTCGATTCCTGCCGCTTGCCACCGCTCCACTAAGATTTGACTGGCTTCGGAATCAAAAGACAAGGCTATGCCACAGTCACCACCGCCAGCGCCGCTGCTCTTTGCCATACAGTCCAGTCCTCGACTAGACCCTTTTAAAGCTCTCAATTTTTCATTATAAATAGCAGGGCTCAGTTGCAGCAGGAGGCAACTAACTTTTTCTAGACTTTGCTTCACAATTTCTTTCTCACCAACAAGCAACGCTTTCTCCAGTCGAAGGACTTCTTCTTGCGTTTGTGTTAAAAAAATTGATGAGATTTTTGCTTTGACTTGATTGATGAGAACGCTAGAAATAGCTGGTTCTCTCGTCCAGCCCACAAGGAAATCACATGGAAGCTGTGGATGGATTGTCCGGATAATGTATCCCCAATCTTGGGCCACTATCTTTTCTAAAGGAAGCTCATTGATCTGCTCTGCTATTTTTTTTCGATTAAAAGATTGATAATAAATCAAGTCTTCATAGGCGATACAAGCTACATCTCCCATTGAACCATTATCTCCCCGTTTAAGGAGGACATAGGCTGCCAACTTAAAGGTTTCATCCGCAGATAATGTCACATCAAACAAAGATGCTATCGCCCTTATCGTCACAACCACTACGCTACCACTAGATCCTAAACCGAGCTTTTTCCCATCTCGTTCCATTTTTCCAGTAATGGTTAAAGAAAAAGGACTTAATGAAATAGATTGACTTTGTAAAAACTCATCCATGACAGCAACCGTCTCTTGAATGAGACTGTAATCATCATCAGGTGTCAGATCCACAGCATGGTCAAACATATCTGAAAATAGGCGATACTGTTCGGCAAAATGAATTTTCCCAGTCATGTAGATAGGAATATGTTTCAAAATCGCTCCTTGCCCCGCCGTCAAGACAGAATATTCTCCTGCTAAATATAATTTCCCACATGTTCTTACTGTCTTAGTCATCTGGTAATTCCTTCGTTTTAGAAACAATGAGATGATATTTTTCAGCAAATATTGGTACTAAATGTTCCAAATCTTCTTCTAAGCACAAAACTTTTACATTTGGCCCTGCATCCATGGTGAAATAGCAGCGCTCTCCCTCACTTCGTAATTGCTTAACAAAGTCCATCGCTTCATAACTTTTCTCGGTCAAATAAGAAAAAGGGGGGCTTGCAGTCTGAGTGGTAGCATGCATGGCAAGTGCATTTTTTTCTGTTAGTTCTCCAATTTTAGAAAAATGATTGTTAGAAAGATAAATCAGCATAGCTTTGTAATCTTCTTCTGACTGTCTCACCCAATCATCAAATATTGTTGAAGTTTCTGCACACCGTTTCATACCTTCACGACTCGAAATAGGCTTTTTCTGATCATATAAGACCAACATAATCATGGCTAATTTCAAATCTGTCTTTACTGGATAAATTTCACCGCTATCTTTGTCCCAAGCCGAAATTGGACCATAAAAGCTCCGCGAAGACGAGCCAGAAGCTAATTTTGCTTTTTGTGCCAGTTGTTTTGTGGACAAATGTAGTCCAAAAAATTCATTGCATGCCTTAACGAGGGCAGATAAACCGCTTGAACTAGAAGATAAGCCTGCTGCTGTCGGCATATTATTTTTTGTATCAATTCGCACAAACCCATAGCCTGCAGGACGGAAACGATCTATGATTTCACCCATTTTTTTGTGTTCAGTTTGATCTTGCAAAATACCATTGATGTAAAATTCATCTGACTGGGCACTGGCTGGCAAACTTGATAAGCTCGTTTCTGTGTACATATTTTCCAAGGTCAAAGAAATGCTGCTCGTTGCAGGAATCATCTCAACAGTATCTTTCTTACCCCAATATTTGATAATGGCAATATTAGCATAAGACCGCACGTTTACAGACTTTCGATCCATGTATGCACAGCTCCTTTCTCTCTCAATAACTGGGATAGCCAACTAGCTTTTTCTTTGTTAGCCACTAGAGCAATGATGCAACCGCCAAGACCACCACCGCTCATTTTCGCACCAAGTGCTCCATTTGCTTGCGCCATAGAAACCAGTTTATCTGCTTCTGGGCAACTAACACCTAAACTTTTTAGGCTGAGATGAGCTTCTGACATAGCCATACCAATTGCTTCTAAATCTTTAATTTTCAACGCTGCTTCAACTTCATTCGTCAATTTACCAAGCTGATGCAAATGTGGCAAAGCCCTTCTTCCAATACTCTCCACCTTTTGAATCGCTTCGCGTGTATGCCCATAAATCCCTGTGTCTGCTATCACAAGATAAGCTCCAAGATTCGTCTCAAACTCTGAAAAACCAACATTTTTGATAAATTTAATAGCACGATCGCTCAAGCAAGTCTTCGCATCCAATCCACTCGGATTCATGTGGGCAATCATCTCCGCTCGATTCGCTAAAATCTCAAGAGTTTCTTTATCTAAATCTTGCTCATAATAGTCAAAGACAGCTCGAATCGCAGCAATGCTCACTGCTGCAGAAGAACCCATGCCCCGCTTTTCAGGTACCATTGATTCAATCTCGCAACGAATATCAGCCTCTTGTATCCCTAAAAATTCTAAAGAAGCAAAAACCGCCATAGAGAGGGTATCTTCCTCGTATAAAACCCATGTATGATTTGATGGTAGAATACGACAAGTCACTTCGATATTATTTAAAGGCAAGGCTAACGCAGGGTAACCATATACAACAGCATGTTCCCCTATCAAAATAATTTTACTATGTGCCCGACCGACACCTACTTTTTTCGTCATAGTCTCTCTCTATATCACATACTTCATCTATTATTTTAATATAATTCAGAGAAAAAAGCGATCGTTATTTTTCAATTCCTTTTATATTCCAAACTAATTTATTTCAACTCTTAAAACAGCGAAAAAGAGCAGGAAACCCAGCTCTTACTCCTACTGTCTTCATTTTTACAGTTCTTGTTTTATAACATCCATGAGCTTATTTCGTTCTAAAATCCACTGCTCACGTTCATCCTTCTCATACGTCCGATTGGAAAGAAAAATAACTGCTTTCTGCTGCGCACGATTAAACATAATAAACGTTCCTGTATAACCTGTGTGTTGCAACCATTCTCCATCTAAATCCCAAGCAAGACTGCGCTTTTTCCCAACTTCTCTTGAAAAATTTTGTGTCAAGATTGCTGCGAAATCATCCTGCAAATAATGTTCCAAAAATATTTCTAAATCTTGAACAGTAGAAAACAGACCCGCACTCCCTGCATGTCTGCCTAATACACGCGCTTTTGGATCATGTACAATGCCTGATTTCACACCACGAACAGTCGGAACTGCCTGCTCAATAGGCCCAAAGACTGTTTTTTTCATATGCCAAGGCTGACAAATCTCTTGTGCAACTATTTTATCCAAGGAGGAATGAAAAATTTCTTCCAACATAAAACCTAGCAATAAAAAGTTCACATCTGTATAACGAAAACTCCTGTTATCTAATACCGTTAAATGATTCAAGGCATCCGTTAATTCTGTGGCATTGAGTTTATTACGATTTGGAATAAAAGGATCTAACCCTGATGTGTGAGTCGCTAGCTGCCTCACCGTGACAGAATCATCCTGAAAAGCCGGGTAGTAATTCGTCAAAGGCTGATTAAGATCAACAGCTTGCTGATCCACCAAGAAAGCAAGTATCGTTCCGACACCCACAACCTTGCTGACGCTTGCCAAGTCATACAATAACCCCGCCCGACTTTTCTCGCCTCGCTCAGGACTACTCTCACCGAGATAGGCTTCCTGCCACTTTCCATGAGCATACAAAGCTAAGCTAGCTCCGGGATAAATACATTGTATAATCTGCTGTTCAACTTTTGAGAGAATCTTATTCAAACTCATACCGCTTCAATCCAGATTTCAATCTGGCTGTCATCTTTTGTTAAGAAAAATTTACCTGACTTAGGTATAAAATTTTCTTTTCCTTGAAATAAGGTTTGCAAAGCTGCTACGTCGAACTGTTCAACGGTAAATTTGATTGTTGCTAAATCCCAAGTTTGACTGCTCTCTGTCACCAAATCTGACCCATCTGCTTGTGAGAATGCTAGAATAGACTGATTTTCTAGCCATTCCCGATAAAAAGTGACTGCCTTTTCCTCATCTAAAACGTTAATCTGAATTTTCTCTATGATAAATTGACTAAGTCCAATAAAATCCTCTAATGGTTCAAATGCTGGGGCTATCAGCATTCTATCCAAAGTCGTCCAGTCTTCCTCACTATGCAATAAAAACTTATCTCCTTCTGGAGAGCTTGCTTCAAAGGCATAACCATTTTTCCCTTGATACAGCGTATCAATCTTGTTGCCACGCGCTAAAAGCGCTTCAATTTCTCGTGGATTGGCTACTTTGATAATAATTTTAGCTAATTTCTTTGTTCCTACAACTTTGCGAGTCCGCATACTGGGTGACTCTTCTAGCTGTAATTTTTCAACTTTTGTTTGATCTCCAAGACTGACAAAAGCTCCTTCTTCTAACAGATCTTTCATCCCTAAAGTTTGACAATAAAAGGCAAGATTGTTTTTCCGATTATTGATTTTTAATACTGGTATCGTATTTACAATTTTATTTGTTGAACTCATAAATTCCTCCAAGCCTTTCTATTTTAAATAATTTTTGTATATTTTACAAATATTTATGTTCAAATAGAAAAAATTGCAATATTACTGATAAATACTTCGTGCCACTACTAAATCATTCGCTGACTCAAATTCATATTGAAGGTAAGATTGATAAGTTCCTGGCGCAATAATCCCACGCATATCTAAAATGGCTGTTCCAGCTTGTCCAATGATACTATCTGCAAGCAAGCAACAATTGGTCGACAAAACAAAATAGGTTTTAAAACGACTCGTTTTAAACTTATTTAAATCAGCTCCCAATTCATCCCGCAACTTATAAGCATATGTATGGTCATTATTTTTTAACTCAGCCGATGGATTCCACACTGCCAGTAGTTCATCAATTTCAGCCAAGCGTTTCTCCACAGCACGTTTTTGTGCATCTGTTAAAGACAAACCATAACCAAACAAGGTTTTTTTACTTTCTTCTTTGCACAAGTCAATATAAGCATCTTTATCCACTTTAAACAAAACACCATCTCCAATCGTACCAAATAAACGCTCAGAAAAGGTATCATAACTACCATAAGAAATAACTTTTCCTTGATAGCAAATATCAACGTGCCCAATCATCCCAAAAAGATTTTGATCGGATGTATGAATCAACACTTCTAAGTCAACCGACTTTTGATCATTTTGAATACGGCTGTAAACTTTTTGGTGGCCTCGTTTTTCACCCTGCAACAAATGATTGAAACGATTCAATTGCTCTGCTGGGAAAAAGGCAGCAATAATGACAGGAAGATTGATTCGGATATGACGTCGAAGCTGCTTTTTCTCCAAATCTGTATTGAAAAAAGCACCATCGCGAACATTGGAAAAACCTAATAATATTAAATAAATACCAACAATTAAAAATTGCATTCTACCGTCCTTGCCGGGAGAAAATACAGTGGTTAGCCCAATTCCACCATAAACCAAAGTATCAAAAAGATAACGAAAGCTACCCTTGAGCTTATTCTGACGATAAAGAAAATAAGTAATACCATAGACTGCTGCCGTACACAGTTGATAGCATCCTAATATGATAATGACAATATTGACCGGTATATTACTGGCACGGTTAAGAAAGCCAACAACCGATCCTACAAGAATATGCAAAAGAGCAGAAATAAGGCTAATACGATTCCTCACTAAAAAGCGAAAGAAAAGATTAATGGTTCCTACAAATAAAAAGTAAATAGCCAATAAATCTAGGGCAAATTTTGTAAAATCAACACCATTTGCAATAATGATGGCTCCAAAAACAATTGCCAAAATACCAAATAGGAGTGTTCGTCTGCCACTTAATCTGTCAAATTCCATTTCATCTCTCCCAAAGAAAAGATAGAGTCAGATCAAAACCAGTATTTTGTAAAAAATCGATTTTTCTGTCCACCCTCGAATGTTAACTTGGTTGTCGCTAAAAGGTTAGACGAAAGTTTCTAGCTTTAGATCGAACGATGCAATAAACCAAAATGTAGTACCCGATTAGTCGAAGAACTCCCATAAGCAGTAGATACTCAATACCACTTGCTTGCCCAACTCAGAAGAGTAGTTATGACACTACATTCACTACCTCAACAGTTCCCGAAACTATCTCACCATCATTAGCACTACCTATCAACCACTATATTTCAGCGTAAATAACATAAGATAAAAAGATAGGGATTTCATCTCAAACTCATTGTTGTTATGCCTACTCTGCTAGTATAACATTTTATCTCAGCAAGCGTCTAATCGCTTGCCTATTTTTAACCAGACTGGCGCTTAAACATCAAAAAACGGCTCGCAAGAACCGTTCTTCATTTTTACAGATTATCCATAAATCAACTTGTAAAGTGCCACAGCAACAATACCGGCAAGAATCGGAGACACGACTGGTACCCAAGCATACCACCATTTTGAATCTCCTTTATGTTCACCAAGAACTGATTTCGGAAGAAGGAAGTGAAGAATACGTGGACCTAAGTCACGTGCAGGGTTCAGACCTGGACCTGTAGGACCACCGAGTGATGTTACTAATGCCATTACGAGGAAACCAAGCGCTAAATGAGCCACAGCAAGGCCAGCATTGATGTGGGATCCAATGGCAACTTTTCCTTGAAGTTGTGTTGCATCAACTCCTCGAGTTGCAGCGTATTTGATAACTTCTGCGCCAAAATAATTCTTAGTCATTGCCATCGCTGCAAAGAACAAAACAAATGAACCAATAAATTCATTGATAAAACCGTTTATCATAGAAGCAGCATGTGATTGCTTGCTTCCATCATCTGTATTCACAATGGTTGAGAACGAACCCAAAATAGCATTTGGATTGGTTGTTTGTAAGTAATAAGGGCGGTGACTTGCTACTACTAGCGCTTGACCGAACATTGCTCCTAATAACTGTGCAATAATGTAAGGTACGACTTGCACCCAAGGGAAATAGCCACTAATCGCAAGTCCCAGTGTAAAAGCAGGATTGATGTGGTTTCCTGATACATTTCCAAACATAAGTGCAGGAATCATAACTCCCATACCGTAACCAACTGCGATGACTAACCAGCCACTTTGATGACCTTTCGTTCCCTTTAATTCCACATTGGCAACCGCTCCGTTCCCCAAGATAATGAGAATTGCCGTTCCAAGGAACTCTGTAATATATTTCACAATCCATGTGACGTCCATTTTGTTCTCCTCTTTCATTAAAAAATTTTAGACAAATCCTATTTTATCAGTTACAATGGATAATGTAAAGGTTATTTTTTGATAAAATGTAAAAAAGGAGTAAAAATATGCGCTATAATCAGTATAGTTATACACCAGAAACAAACGAAATAATACTTGCTGAAATGGAAAGTATGGGCTTTTCTTTTCCCTCAAATCATTCTGATAAACAACATTTGGAGACTTTTGTACGGAGAACTTTTTTTAATTATAAAAATACAGACTACGCCTTAAAATCATTGGTTGCCGATTCAAAAACAGACTTACTTAGCTTTTTTACATCCAATCAAGAATTGACAGCAGAGACCTTTTATATTATTGCTTTTCAATTACTAGAATTTGTGCCTTTTGTGGACTTTGACGATGTAGAAAAATTCCGAAAGGACGTAAATTTCCCCATTATCTATGGAAACCTACTTGAAAATCTGTATCAGTTACTCAATACGCGCACCAAAAACGGTAATCTCTTGATTGATAAACTCATCAGTAATGGTTTGATTCCAGAAGATAATACTTATCATTATTTCAATGGTAAAAGTTTAGCGACCTTTACCAGCCACAATGCTATCCGCGAAGTTGTCTATGTAGAATCACGCGTGGATACTGATAATGATAGTCTACCTGATTTGATTAAAGTCAGTATTATTCGTCCTCAATTTGACGGAAAAATTCCTGCGGTTATGACTGCTAGTCCCTATCATCAAGGAACGAATGATAAGGCTAGCGATAAAGCTCTGTATAACATGAATGTGGACTTGATTAAAAAAGAGACTGGAAAAATTACTGTTCATGACCCAGAACTGCACTTGGTTGAACCTCAAGGACAAGCTACATTAGTTGAGCAAGCAGAAGAAACACTCGGTCATATCGGAACTTATACACTCAATGACTACCTTCTTCCTCGTGGTTTTGCTAATTTATATGTATCAGGCGTGGGAACAAAGGACTCTGACGGTCTTATGACGAGCGGAGATTATTATCAAATTGAGGCTTATAAAAATGTTATTGATTGGTTAAATGGTCGCTGTCGTGCTTTTACTGACCATACCAGACAACGAGAAATCAAAGCCACTTGGTCCAATGGGAAGGTTGCTACAACAGGAATCTCTTACCTCGGAACTCTGTCAAATGGGCTAGCTACAACTGGCGTAGATGGTCTTGAAGTCATTATTGCTGAAGCTGGCATTTCTTCTTGGTACAATTATTATCGTGAAAATGGTTTGGTGACAAGTCCTGGGGGCTATCCTGGTGAAGATTTTGACTCTTTGACAGAATTAACTTACTCACGCAATCTCTTAGCTGGTGAAAATCTTCGTCACAATACTGCATATCAAGCTCATCTGGCGGAATTAAAAGAAAATCTAGATCGTAAAACGGGCGACTATAATCAATTTTGGCATGATCGCAATTACCTTATCCATGCCCACAAAGTCAAAGCTGAGGTTGTCTTTACGCACGGATCGCAAGACTGGAATGTCAAACCGCTGCATGTTTACAATATGTTCCACGCACTACCAAAACATCTCAAAAAACATCTATTTTTCCATAATGGCGCTCACGTTTACATGAACAATTGGCAATCCATTGACTTTCGTGAAGCTATGAATGCACTTCTTAGCAAGAAACTACTGAGTTACGATTCACGCTTTGAATTACCAACTGTGATTTGGCAAGACAATCGTCAGGCTCAAAGTTGGCTGTCTTTAGAAACATTTGGCGATCAGAAGTACGGCACTCATTTCAACTTAGGTAAAGGCACACAAATTATCCCAAACCAATATGCTCAAGAAGACTACGACCGTTTTAGCAAAACTTATCAGACTTTCAAAAATGAACTTTTTGACGGAAAACTCAATCAAGTGACAGTGAATGTGACACTGGAAAAAGATTTATTCTTAAATGGTCCTATTAAACTTAACCTTCGCCTTAAATCCAGTACTGATAAAGGCTTGATTTCTGCACAATTACTGGATGTTGGTCAAACCAAACGGCTCCTTCCACTACCTAGTGTACTCGCACCAAAAGCTATGGATAACGGTCGCTTTTATATGTTGGAACATTTGATGGAATTGCCCTTCAAAGAAACACCACATCGCGTCATCACTAAAGGTTTCCTAAATCTTCAAAATCGCACTAATTTGCTAACAGTCGAAGAAGTCACACCAGATCAATGGATGGAAATTTCTTTTGAACTTCAACCCACTATCTACAAAATGGCAGCAGGTGATACACTCCGTCTTGTCCTTTATACTACTGACTTTGAACACACTGTTCGTGATAATACCGACTATCACTTAACAATTGATTTAGAAAAATCTAGCCTAGATATACCAGATGTGTTAAAATAAAATCATAACTATTGAATATTAAGGAGAATCCAAATAATGATGAACATGCAATCAATGATGAAACAAGCACAAAAGCTACAAAAACAAATGGAAAAAGGGCAAGCTGAGCTGGCTGCGACAGAATTTATTGGCAAATCCGCCCAAGGTCTCGTAGTCGCAACTCTTACAGGTGACAAAAAAGTCGTCAAAATCGACTTCCAAGAAGCTGTTGTCGACCCAGAAGACTTAGAAACTTTATCTGACATGACAACCCAAGCAATCAATGCTGCCCTTGCTGAGATTGATGATGCAACCAAGAAAAAATTAGGTGCATTCGCAGGGAAAATGCCGTTTTAGGCATTAGAATAATCTATTCAAAACTAATTTTATCAAACTATAAAAGAACAGCCGCTAAATACTCACTTAATGGCTGTTCTTTTTCTTAATATCTTACCATTTTATTGGTGGTAAATCTCCTATCAGCGTAAATAGAATAACTCCTACAATAATTCCTAAAAACAATTTTTTCCATTCAGTCTTCATTTTTGACCTCTTTCTGTAGTTTAGACTGCAATGATAGAGCAATATTTTTCAACTGCCTATTATTTTCCAACTCAAATAGAACAATTGATCTTTTGCAAGTTGTCAACGCTTCTTCCATTAAGCCCTGAGCTTTAAAAATATTGGCTTGCATCAATAATAATTCCCCCAAGAGATAAAGCGATTTATGCTCTAGGACACTTTCGATAGCAATTGTATTATAATAAAGCGCCTTTTCGATATCGTTCAAGCAAAAATAGCACCTAGATATGCTAATCAGAAAGCTCCATTCATATTCTAATTGATTCAACAATTTATAATTTGGGAGAATTTCTAAAAAGTAAGACATGGACTGTTCATAGTCTTCTTCTCCCATATAGATATTGCCCAAACTATTTAACACTCTTAAGTGCAATTCAGGATATTCCTTAGAAGATTCTGCTAAAACTTCTAATTCCTTTTTAGATTTTTCAAAATTTGAAAAATGATGATAGTCTAAAATAGCTTTATACCAATCCACATATAGTAGTTCTTTTGGGGTGAAGTTTTCAACTGGAAAGTTTGAAACAATATAAAGCAGTGTCTGATGATCTCGCTTATAAAATAACTCTTGAATTTCTTTTGAATAAACATCATGATTAGTTGAATGAATCGCAAAAATTTCTTCCACTTGTTTCATATCAATTTCTAATTTTTTGATTAAACCAAAGAAAATATCGGTAGAGGGAACCATTTCACCTCTTTCAATACGACTGATAATTCCCTGTGCACAAATCCCTTGTGCCAGCTCTTTTTGAGACATTCCGCGTCTCTTCCGATAACGTTTGATTAAATCTGCGATTTCCTTTTTCATTCTACCAATCCTTTTATTCTGCTCTCTATATTATACCACCTTCCCCTCTTGAATGCGATAAACTACATCACAAAGATTATCAATATCAGAAGCTAAATGGGAAGATAATACGACCAACCCTTTCTGTTTTTGCTTCAAAATCAAGTCTTGTGTGACAGCTACACTTTTTTCATCAAGAGCATTCATTGGCTCATCTAAAATTAAGATTTCAGGAGAATCTATAAATGCTTGTATTAACGCCATTTTTTTCTTAGTACCAAGTGATAAATTTTTATAAGCAGTATGTGTGAATTTTTCTAAACCATACAAAGAAATCCAATAAGATAAATCAATTTCTTTCTTATGGCGGCATAATTGTTTAACTAATTCTAAGTTTTCCAACAATGATAAATGGGAAATAAACTCTGGATTTTCGATCAAAACCCCAGCTCTTTCAATATAATTTTTTCGCTTACGAATTTGGATATTATCCTGATAAACAGTACCTTTATCCAATTTTATATAACCAGCTAAAGCTTTTAAAATCAAGGTTTTACCTGAACCATTGATTCCCACTAAGCCATAAATATGATGATTTTCAAATGTCAAATGAATATCATTTAGAACAACATTTCCTTTATAGGTTTTAAAACCATGTTCAATTTTTAACATGCTGTCTCTCCCTCCAATACGATTCTAATAAAAATAAAGCTACTATGATAAACACAAACCACCCTATATAGGTCATCAATAGATATCGCACTAAAATTTCCCCTGCAAGAGCCATAATGACAATAACAGATGAGGAGCTATAGAGTTCAATCATTGAAAAACATAGCCAATCAACCACAAACCAAGACACTAAGAGATACAAAACTTCTGCTAGATTCCAAGAAAGACTTGGTAAGGTTAATGCTACTCCTACAATGCACACAGCTTGTACGATAAACTCTACTAGATAGTGCGGTAAAACGACTTTTCCTATTTTATATTTATAGTCCATGCTATTTTTTGAATGAAAACGAACTAATTCCCTACCTCCATTTGATAAATCTGACAGTAAAAGAAAGGTCATGAAAAAGCTAGTAAAAGATAAGCCTAAAATCATAATTACTCTTAAAAAATTGAAATTTTCTTGTGGGAAGACAGGAAAAGGATATAGGATTTGGTAAGTGAGTAGCTGCTTCAAATCTGTTAGATGGCGATCATTAAACTTGGTCATTAACAGATAAATCATGACACAAGTAAGAACACTTTTACTAATGAAAACAAATCTTTTAATCCACCTCATAAGATTTTCTCACTTTTAAGACTCCATACATAAGCAAAAACGGAAGGTAGGTCAGCGCTACTTGCCACAGTAAAACACCTCCGTAAGCCGTAATCATAAGATTCGACATTGGTACCAGATAAACTGGTAAAAAGCTGTATAAAATTGGTGCTAAGCCCCACAATAGGAATAAATATAAAAGGGCTGCTTTTGGGAAACTAACATAATAATCAACAAGATAGCAGGCAAAGAGTGTTTGAACAAAGAGAGCGCTTGCTTTTATCAAAAAATAATAAAGCAAATAAGCCCATGTACCGCGCGCAAAAATCCTTAATATAGAATGAGGATTAAAATACATTTCTAATTGAGGATATTCCATCCTGTTTATCACTAGAGCAATACCAATGATTACTAGCAATAGTATGGTAAATAACCCAACAATCAATCCTCCCATTTGACATTTTAAAGAAAAAAGCCTACGATCATAATCCCTCTGCTTCCCAATTACATACTTCAGATGACGGGTTTTAACAAAATGATAAATAAAAACAGCAAAGACGATAAGAATAGGAAATATGAAAGATTGGAAAAAATTATACTCAAATAAACTACCCTGGATAGATAACATTGTTCGTAAATATTGTTGCTTGATAGCCGCTCCATCTAGTTTAGCCAAGTCTGGAGCTTTGGGATCAAAAAACAAAATATGTTCGATGGCAGCATGATAAATCATCCCTAAAAATAAAATGGGAATCAGGAACATTGAGCGTCGAAAAGGGAATAACTTATATTTGACCATTTTAGTCTCCTTTTAAAAAACGAGGAAGAAACTATTTCGTAAAAATACTATACTATCCGATTAGTGTGAGTCTGGAGACCAGCTTCCATCAATAAAGAAAGAGCCATCCCAAAAATTTTCACGAGCTAAATTCAAGTTGTAAATATAACCAGCTTGCGCATTATTTGTATAAACTCCACGTTGCCCTGTCCAAGTAAGGTCAACATCACTCCGACGTGCTCCGTTTGAATTTGCCAAATAGTGTTTTACACGAATTTGTGGACTTTTTGAATCTAAATTCACAACATAGTAACTACTATTCATCTTCTGCAAGTAAGAGGTTCCTGCAAAGGCAGGAGTAATCCGAAAGCGGGAAAGTTGACCTATTTGTCTGCCTCTTGCACCAACCAAACCTGCTGTCAAAAGAAGAGTAGCTAGTACAGCTATAAATCCTAATTTACTTTTTGTCATATTATACCTCATTTCTAAAAAATAGTTGCTTCCTCTCTACAAAATAATATAGCACATAGAGAAAACGCCGTCAATCTTTTTTAGATATTTTTATCACAAAAAGATTTTTGTTAAAACACCCCTCCTAGTTCATTACTAAGAGGGGCTTACCTTATGTAAAATTAAAAAAGTCAAAAGCTTGATTGATTAGCAAGTCGGCGTATTTAGGATTATTTTGCAATTCTTTAATAGCTGTTTGTACTAACTGCACATCATCAGTGATAATGCCATCTACACCTAAACGCAACGATTTTGAAATAGCATTTTCATCATTGACCGTCCAATCATACAGTTTCTTATCCGTTTGCCACAGCTTGAAAATAAAATTATCATCAAGTGTGGAGTACTCCATTGTATAGCCACTTGCCTTAGTGCGTGGGAAAATGGTATTGTAAGGGAGAATGAAAAAAGTTGGAATGCTGGCATCATATTTAACTACTTTATTGATGACTTTATAATCCAGTGAATGCATTTGGTGGCCATATTGTTTAATGGTGTTCCCATATTTATTCAGAAAGCGATCCATCATATCAGGCGAATCTTTCTTACTGGTTTTTATTTCAATCAGCAAGCGTTGACCCAATTCATTAGCACGTTTTAAATAAGCATCAAAACTCGAAATCTTTGTACGATAGCCATTTTCAGTAACATCCAAAGCTGTTAATTCTGTCAACGTCAAATCTTGTGGCTTCGCGTTGACTCCAGTCAAGGCAGATAAATTCGCATCATGCATCATGACAAATTGTCCATCCTTTGTTTCTTGAACGTCCATTTCAATATAGTCTGGCTTTAATAAGGCTGTCTTCTCTAACGATTGAATCGTATTTTGGACACCGTTTGCCTGTGAAACACCACGATGCGAAATCACAGCAGGATTGTTGCTCAACGGAATCTGAAGATAGCTATAACCCTCAGCTGCAAATGCTAAAAAAGCAATCGACATAACAACCCAACGATAGAGTCGATCTAACTTCCTGCGTGCACTGTGACAAAGTCTTTTCTCTGTCAAAAAAGCTACAAATTTAACTAAAAAATAGGTCAACATCAAATAGTGAGTCGTTTTCATCAGCACATAATTGACAATTCCAGCTATAAGCGCAGTTTGATTGGACTGACCATCCGTATAAGTCTGAAGGCACAATAATGGAATCGTTATAGCGAAAAAGAGTAGAAAACTCTTGGTAACAATCCAAAACAAGTGCCAAGAATAGAACAGCAAACGCTTATGTGTTTTTTCCAAACTAAATCGAACCGCTTCTCCGACGGAGACATTCTCAATCAGAATCTTTGGCAACGCAAACATCAAACGGACAGCAATCAACAGCATCAGCAATACTAGTAAAGCAAGTCCCATTCCAGCTAAAAAGTAAGTATCTCGCAAATAAGACACGATAAAATTCGGAATTAAAATTTTATTTAAATAATAAATTTTCAAGATTTTCCGAATGAACGGAAAAAGCAAAGCAATGTACAATAAAACAAATGCAACTTTGCTGGGACGAACTTGTTTTAAAAGTGAAAAACCATCAGAGACTGTTTTTTTAGTGAATGCAAAAAGTGTATTTCCCTGCTGAGTCAGCAAATTATGAGCACCTAAAAAGAGCAAACCAACCTGAAAATAAGCGACTAGCAGATTCACTAGAAATAATACAATAAATGCTAGAGTTAGCAGCAGATTGCTGGATAGTACCGCTAAGACATTATTGTACGATAAAAATTGATAACCTGTCAGCCTTAGCAAAGAATCTGCAGCCCAGGAATTAAAAGGTAACCAGAGATACTCCATTACCATAAAAATGATAAAAAATAAAAATAAAATTTTATCAAGGTTGTAATACAGCTTATGAAAGTCTAAACGTTGTTTCATCGTTCTCCTTTAACTATCTCATCAGTAGAAGCATAGAGAGGATTTGCTATGCGAATCAAATCTCCATAACTTTTCTTTAATGTTTCAAAAGCAGTCCTAACCTCTATAGGAATTTCTACATGCGAAATATAGCCTCTTCCCCTTGGTCCATAGCCCGATTCATCATCTGACAAACGATGAATTTCTCCCATCAACAGACTGATATAATGCTCTATTTCCCACATACCGTAAATCGACTGTTTAAATTCAAGCTTCTGATTCTTTACGGTTACATCAGCCTGATAAGTAGCAAAATTGATGATACATGTATCTGGAGAAAGATAGTTCCTGATTCCTGCTTCCATACGCGCCTGCATTGTCGCATCTTGACTAAGAATGATAGAATGAAAATCAATCTTTTCTCTTTTCAGCAAATCCAACAAATAAGTGATGTTGTTCCCACAATTAGTCGAGTGAGATTCCAAGTAATCAGCCGTTAAATTATACCTTTCTTTCAAATAAGCATTAAAAATTTCTGCCTCCGAAAAAGTTTGTGTTTCTATTTTCGGATATTCCTTTGCGACCACTTGCCGAAGAGTCTCCGTCGTATGTCCTGCCCCACCGACAATAACATAAGTCTTTGCTATCCCCTCTAACATAGCCTGCGCTAAAACGTCTCCACCAGCCAAAATACTTCCGCCAAACAGAACCATGACATCAACTTGTTTCAAGTGATATTTCTTTTTTAACGCTAACTGTGTTAATTCTGGCAAATCGCGTTTTCCACAAAAAGAGCCAAGGATATTGATAGTGTTTGCTAGTTCTTCCTTTACCATACTTTTCATTCTATAAAAAAATCCCAGTTTCTTCAACCGAGATTCTCATTATCTTCCAAATAATCTTGCAAAGAAGCCCTTTTGTTCTTGTGCTTGTACTTTTTCCTTAGCTTCGTCTAATTCTAATAGCAACGTTTCACGTTCATTCATGGCCTTTGCAGTCAGTTGTTGCTGTTGATCTAATTGCTTATCTTTTTCAGCGATTTGAACATCTTTCACACGCAACTGCTCATCTTTTTTAGCCAATTGAACATCTTTTGCTTTTAGCTGATCATACAAGCGCACGATTTCAGCATTTTTCTCATCTACTAAAATTTCCATGAGTTCACGCTGTTTCACGTCCTCGCTGACTGGTTCATCTTCAAAAATCGTCTTTTTGTAGATTTCCTCCAGTTTTATCAAACCGCTACGCGTCACAACAGTGACCCCTTTTTCATTTTTGTCAGTATCTTCGGGTGCAAGAGTTTTAACTCGATTATTCATTGCCTGACGGCTAATTCCTAAAATTTCGGCTAACTCGCTGACTGTTTTTTCAATTGCCATAATTTCCTCTGAAACATTTCTAGATATAGATACCTAAATCTTATCATATCAAGGCTTAACTGTCAAATTTGCTCTGGATTTCAAGGAATTTTACCACATTTATGATACAATAACATTTAAGAAATCCCTTATATACTCATTCCAAGAAAGAGGTACAATGAAACATTTTGATACAATCGTTATAGGCGGAGGTCCGGCCGGCATGATGGCTGCCATTTCCAGTTCTTTTTACGGACAGAAAACCCTGCTTCTCGAGAAAAATAAACGTCTGGGTAAGAAACTAGCAGGAACAGGTGGCGGTCGCTGCAATGTGACTAATAACGGAAACTTGGATGACCTCATGACTGGCATTCCTGGCAATGGTCGCTTCCTGTACAGCGTCTTTTCTCAGTTTGACAATCATGATATCATCAACTTTTTTACAGAGAATGGTGTCAAACTCAAGGTCGAAGATCATGGTCGTGTTTTTCCAGCTACAGATAAGTCTCGCACCATTATCGACGTATTGGAAAAGAAGATTGCAGAGCTAGGTGGCTCTGTCATCACCAATACCGAAATTGTCTCTGTCAAAAAGTCCGATGAGTGTTTCACTGTCAAATCCGGCGAGCATGCTTGGACCTGTCAGAAATTGATTGTGACAACAGGCGGTAAGTCTTACCCTTCCACTGGCTCGACAGGTTTTGGCTACGAAATTGCTCGGCACTTTAAGCACACTGTGACCAACTTGGAAGCTGCCGAAAGTCCTCTTCTGACCGACTTTCCTCACAAAGCACTTCAAGGGATTTCGCTGAACGATGTGACTCTGAGCTATGGCAAGCATGTCGTCATCCACGACCTGCTCTTTACCCACTTCGGGCTATCCGGTCCTGCTGCCCTACGTATGTCTAGCTTTGTCAAGGGAGGAGAGGTTCTCTCACTGGATGCCTTGCCTCAGCTTTCTGAAAGCGAATTGACAGAATTTCTAGAAGAGAATCGGGAAAAATCCTTGAAGAATGCCTTGAAAACCTTACTTCCTGAACGCTTAGCTGAATTTTTTGTTCAAGGCTTTCCCGAAAAAGTCAAACAGCTAACGGATAAAGAACGTAATCAACTCGTCCGGTCCATCAAGGATCTCAAAATCCCCGTGACTGGTAAAATGTCCCTTGCTAAGTCCTTTGTCACAAAAGGCGGCGTCAGCCTCAAAGAAATCAATCCTAAAACTCTGGAAAGCAAACTCGTTCCCGGCCTCCACTTTGCTGGAGAGGTCCTAGACATCAATGCCCACACGGGCGGCTTCAACATCACATCTGCCCTTTGCACCGGCTGGGTTGCAGGGGGCTTGCATTATGAGTGATTGTATAGATTTCACCATTCAGGTCAAACAAAAGGAATAAGCAAATGAATCGACTAGAAAATGTAGAATTCGTCAACATGTGCATGATTTATGACGGAGAAAAAGTTCTCGTCCAAGAACGAGTGAAGTCTGACTGGCCCGGCATTACTTTTCCTGGCGGGCATGTAGAGCGCAGAGAATCTTTTACCGATGCAGTTATCAGAGAAGTCAAGGAAGAAACTGGACTAACCATCTCCAAGCCTCAACTTTGCGGTATAAAGGATTGGTATGATGACAAGGATTTTCGTTATGGCGTACTGCTCTACAAGACGAAGCACTATTCCGGCGTGCTGCAATCCTCAGATGAAGGAAAGGTCTGGTGGGGAGATTTGGAAAATCTCTCTCATCTGAAACTTGCAACTGAGGATATGTCAGATATGCTGCGTGTTTTTTTAGAAGACGATTTAAGTGAATTCTTTTACTATAAAGACGGCGACGACTGGATTTATGACTTAAAGTAGAACAAAATAGGCTAGGAAATTCCTAGCCTATTTATTTCGCATTGGTTCGAACGTAAACTGCAATCACATCTGCTGTATACTGAGCAGTGCCTGGTCCAAATTTATCGATATTTTTCTTGAATTCTGGATTGTGGACATAGCCCTGACCGATGTGAGCAAAGACTTGCAGTGAGCAATCAAAGCCATAAGTGCGAATGGCTTGCAAGAGCTGCTCTGCCTGCTCTTGATTTTCTGCTGCCTCAACTGGCAAGCCTTGTTGCATATTCTCTGCCAGACTTTGAAAAACTTGATTGAAGGCTGCGGCAGATTCTTCTTCCCGTCCATTTTGACGAACCAATGCTTCCGACATGACTTCTTGACCGTATTCCTCTACAGCTTCCTGGTAGTATTTATGATTATCTTCGTAGGTAAAACCTACAAATTTTTCTTCTAATGTCATCTTCTTTTCTCCCTTTTGCGCTTGAATGGTATTCTGCAAAGTAGAGATTAAAGTATCTAGGTGATCTCTTTCCTGTTCCAAATACTCCAACTGTCGTACTAGATGTGGCAATAAGGCCTGATCGTCCTGACTCAACAGCTCTGCTATTTTCTCCAAGGAAAAGCCCAAGTACTTATAGTAAAGGATGACTTGTAGGCGCTCTAAATCAGCTTGACTGTAGGTTCGGTAGCCATTTTCTGATTTAGCAGGCACTAAAAGCCCAATTTTATCGTAGTGATGTAGGGTTTTGACAGAAACACCTGAAAGCTGGGCAGCTTTTTTGATATGGTACATGTAATTGCCTCCTCGCCTAACTAGTATATACTATGACCTTAGGGAAGGGCAAATTTTTAAAAAAATTTTCTACAATGTTACTTTATTTTCAAACCTCGATAACGATTAAGCGTGGCATAAAATTCCTGTTTTCTTGGTAAAGCTAAGTTGCCGGGATGTCCAGTATAAGGTGAGACAGCATCTAATCCAAAAGTTTCAATGTGTTGATAAAGTTGTTCAACCGCTTCTGATAAAGAAGAATGGTCATTTAAAAAATGATTTTTAAAATAGGCTAACATAACAGCAAGAGCATTAGTTTGACT
Source organism: Streptococcus sp. SI1 (assembly GCF_030439945.1). Taxonomy (NCBI): domain Bacteria; kingdom Bacillati; phylum Bacillota; class Bacilli; order Lactobacillales; family Streptococcaceae; genus Streptococcus; species Streptococcus sp. SI1. The sequence continues at coordinate 21,991 of NZ_JAQFJE010000007.1, read as the reverse complement.
GTCATCGACTAACTGCTCTAACCCAGATAAATCAATCGTTTCCCAACTATAAAGAAGATGCAATCTTCCCTTGGCTCTTAGACGATCTTCCTTACCAGATAAGGGGAAACTAGAACTAAGAGGAACACGCCTACTAAGGATTTCAAAGGGTTCCACAGAATCTTCTCGATTGTAAGAATCAGCTGTTGCAATATTTTTTGCCTTAGCCGTGACATCTTTAGGTAGGTATTCATCCATCATGATAACTCTGTCAGCAACCTCAAAATAATCGCCTGAGCCTCCAATAATTAAAATAGTTGATACCCCCAATTCTTTATAAAGGGATTGTACTCTATCAACAAAAGGTGTGATTGGTTCTTTTTCTTTGACAATCAACTGCTGCATCCTTCTATCACGAATCATAAAATTCGTAGCCGATGTATCTTCATCAATGAGAAGCAAAGATGCCCTAGCTTCCAATGCTTCCACAACATTCGCAGCCTGCGAAGTACTGCCACTGGCATTCATGGTTGAAAATTGTTTTGTAACTTTATTACCAGGCAAATGATTAATAAAGGGACTGATATCTACCTTTTGAATAGAGCGGCCATCTTCCGCACGAATTTTTACTGCATCAGAAACCGTTAGTACAAATTCACGACCATCATTGGGAATATGGTTATAAACACCACGTTCAAGTGCCTGCAAAACTGTCGACTTTCCGTGAAAACCGCCACCCACGAGCAAGGTAATCCCTTTTTTTATGCCCATGCCAGTCACAGTTTTTCCGCTTGGTAAATGAAATTCTATTTCCAGATTAGCCGGACTTTGAAAAGGTTTGGCTCCTATCAAAGGCTTATCTGAAATTCCGCTTTCTCTTGGTAAAATTGATCCATTTGCTATAAACGCGACTAAATTTTGTTTAGGTAATTCTTCTCTGAGATATTTTTGATCCAAAATAAGATCAATCTGAGTTCGCAAAGCTGTCTGATTTAGATGACGATAGAAAAGAGCTTGCTTAATGATTTCTGGAAGAATATCTTGAAAAATTCGATTTGCCGCTTTTCCTAAAATGCGTCTCCCAGCAGCTGGTAGACCAACTTCAAAACGAACTTCAATCTGATTATCTTTTATTAAAACAGCTGTTCGCTCCAACATTTCTTGGCCACAGCGGTCAATCATAAGGAGACCGCTGGTACCTGTCCCTTTTACTGAATGATTAAATTTTTGACTTTGTTTACAAAAGTTTCGTGTTAAAAAATCCGAAACAGCAATTCTCTTATTCTTTTGATTGATGTACTCTTTGGGAATGTCCACTGTTTCACGCTGTATAAGAATTCTCATCTTTGATGGTGGAGCGTAGGGATCTACCTGAACATGATCAATCGCTAAAATATAATCAGGAAACCGATAAAAACCTTTTATTCTTTTATAGCCTGAGTAGCTTTGCCCATCTATAGACAGCAATAGCTGCTGAAGTTTTTTATATTCTTTCAAAACGAAACCTCCTTTTTAATGATTTAAGCGACTTACAAAAACCATCATATAAAGAACGATGGCACCTGCCAAAATAACATAAGCCCATTGCAGACCAAAGTTTTCAGATAAAAGACCACTCAATACAGGGCCCATCATCATACCGACAGAATAAGCTGTATTATAAATCGCAAATGTGAAACCATAGCTAGCATTTTCTTTTTCCTGAGCTAAATCAGCCATACGAGGCAGACTAGGTGCAAGAATCATTCCCATACCGATGCCAATCAGACTCAAAGCTGCTATTTCTAAATAGATATTGCTAGGAAGAGTGACAAATGCCATAGCTAGCGCAGTGATAATGAAACCTAGAACAGTCATCCTTGCATGACCTAATTTTGTAGAGAGTCTCCCAATCAGAGGAGCAATGACTGCATAAGCAATCGTAGGCACAGCAAAAAGTAATCCTATAACAAGTGGTGTGGCATGAAATACTGCTTCAAATCTAGCGGGTAAAGTCGGCTGCAGGGCACTTGGAACCGCAGCACCAATCATGACAGCACCGACTATCAATAGAAACTGCTGATTTCTTAACAGTTCAAATGGCTGCTGTTCTGTTTGTTTCTCTCTATGCGGCTCTTCTTTCAATAAAAGAAGACGCAGCAAACCATCTAAAACAGCCATACCTGCTGCTACAAAAAATGGAAACATATAACCACCGATTTGATAGAGCCAGCCGCCCAGACTTGGGCCAACAAGAATCCCTATAGCTTGGCCTGATAAGGCAATTCCCATAGCTTGCCCTCTCTCTTCAGATGGATAAAAATCTGCCAAGAGAGCCAAACCAGCTGTCCATGTGATTGCAGCTGCACAGCCTTGTAAAATACGAGCTAAAAGCAAAAACCAAAAAGTATTTGCAAAAGCAAAGAGTAGAGTTGCAGCTGCCAAACCAAGAATTCCCCAAAGCATCGGCCCTCTACGGCCAAGCTTGTCAGAAATCATTCCAAAAATAGGAGTTGTGATTAATAGGGCTAAAGCATAGCTTCCAAATAAAAAACCCAAAGCTGTCTGGGAAATCCCTAAAGAACCTGCGTAAATTGGTAGGATTGGCACAATCATACCATGAATGAACATGTCTGTAAAAACGGCTAAAGCGACAACAAATAAAGCTTTTTTTCGATTGGTATTTAAATTTTCTTGTTTTTTCATAGTGATTCCTTTCAATATATAAATCTTTAGATTGCATTGTCAAACCACCATTGCCAGCTTCCTCCACCACCGATAACAATCATTTCAGTTAACTGTCTAAAACTCTGAAACAACAGTATCCTTTTTTGATAATCATTCATTTTTACTCCTTGTTGTATATTCTATATTGAGTATAAGAGTAGTTTTTAAGAGTTAGAATGTTTTCTAACCCTCTACTTCTCTTCAGTTTGCAAATAGTCTTGAGCCTGCTTGATAAAATCTCGTTGGGCACGAACCATCGCCAACATATGATCAAAAATTAGTTGTACCATAGGCGATATTTGATTGTTCAAAGCTTCTCGTTTTTGTTCCCAACCCTGTAAAATAATCATTTCTTCCCGATCTAACTTATTTTCCTGCTCCTGCAGGGCTAAGCCCACCTCATCATCTGATAATTGCTCATAAAAAGACAAACCAGCATATAAAGCCGAAGGATAAGTAAGGACTGGACTTTCCAAAGCTTCACGAATAAGTTCTTTTAAATAGACTCTTCCCTGATCTGTTATCTGATAAACCACTTTTTGGCGATGACCTGTCTGCTCAACACTAGAAATAGTAATATATCCTTTATGCTCTAAATTCTTTAGAGCATGATAGATAGAGCCTACTTGAACAGCTCCCCATCTTTGAGCATCTGTTGTCTGCATCATTTGCTGAATATCGTAACCCGACATTGCTTTCATATCCAAGATAGCTAATACTAATAATTTTGTCATCATCTCACACCTATAGTCAACATTGAATATTCTTAAAAAAGTATAACAAGTTTCATAAAAGATGTCAAGTACTCCAACAAACAAAAAACAACCTCCTAGTTCAAGTCCAGAAGGTTAATTCTCTATTTCCAGGAAACCATAGCAATAAAGCCCAGTTTTTCCTGATTTTTTTGAAACATCTTAAACATCTTCATAAATTGACTGTAGTTCTCTTTTTTAAGGGCATTGAAGCAGATTTTCAGAGTGCCACCCAGCCCTTCGTCATATATCATCCCTCGAAGGCTCATCAAGGTCATTTCGCCGACAAAGGTATCTACACAATCAAACGAGTGAGAGCGAGCTGAATCCAAGACCCTTCTGTCAGAGGACCAACATTAACATTAATCGCACGTGACAGATCTTCCCGGACATTCTCATCTTTTTGCTTGAGCATGACGTCGTGGGTCAGAAGCACTCCGCCTGGCTTCAGCATCCGGTAGTACTCATCCATATATTTGGCCTTTCCCTTCTCTGTCTGCATGGTCAGCATGACTTCATTAATAACGATATCAAAAGAATTGTCATCATAAGACGGCTTCATGGCATTAGCCTGCTCAAATGTGACGAGCTCACCAACACCAGCCTTGTCTCCATTAAGCTGAGCTTGATTCAGCGAAATCTTATCCAAATCAACTGCAGTAATCTGGCAGCCATATTTTTTAGCTAGTTCGATCGTTGTGGTTCCCATATTGCAGGCAACTTCTAGAACCTTCTTTTCGCTGGAAAACTGCCCCTGCTCAATCAGCCAGTCTGTTGCCAGCTTACCACTAGGGCGAAGGCGTTTCTTTCCTATTTTTGCTAAAAATTTATGGCCTGCTTCTGCCATTTCCGAACCTCTATGATTTTGATTGGTTCCATTATAGCATAAAATATTATATTTTCAGACAATTCTTAGAGTTTAGTAAAAACAGACCGAATCAATCGATTCAATCTGTCTTGTCTCTTCTTTACAAGCCAAGAAATCCAGCCAGATAGCGCAGCAAGGCCATCAAGACTACGCCAAATACAACAGTTGCAATCAAGTTTTTATACTTAAAGGCAAAATAGCTAGTTGGAAAAACAGCTATTAAATCTAGCCATTTGAAGGTTGGCAGCTGCCCTATCTTCCCATTTACAATGCTGGATAAAATCAAGGCAAAAATAATAGAGACTGGTAAATACTGTAAAAACCGCTCTACAATCTTAGGCAAGCCACGATATTTCACCAATACAAATGGACTAATCCGTGATAACCATGTCACCAAGGCTGAAAAAAGAATGGCGACAAAAATATAATTATTTATCATCTAGCATTACCCCCACAGCACAGCCTAATAAGGTCGACATTAGAACAGCTAAAGACGAAGAAACAAGCATACTTAACGCATAAAATGATAAAGCTACTACAGCCAAAATTACGATTAGTTTTTGAAGTTTTGTTTTATGTAACATCACTAAAAATTGGGAAGAAAAAATGCCAATAAACATGGCAACTAGGGCAAAGTCTAATCCAAACACTTCTGGATTTGGCAAAAGACTTCCTAATGTCGTTCCGACCACCGTTCCTATCATCCAAGCAAGGTAGCTTGTTATATTATTTCCATACATCCATTGAAGCGAAACATCCTTTGTATGAACATGCCCACTTAGTAAAACGCCGTATGTTTCATCTGTTAAAAGTATTCCGATACCGATATTTTGCCATAGACTTGCATGTCGAAAAAAAGTAGATGTATGAAGTCCCAGCAAAAATAGACGCAAATTGATCAAAAAGACTGTCAGAAGAATAGCTGTCACTGGTGCATGGATGGCAAGGAGTGCTAGTATAGCAAACTGAGCGCTTCCTGCATAGACAAGAATACTCATTAGTGCCATTTCAAGAGGAGTGACATAGGAAGCACCAATAATGCCACAGGCTAAGCCAATACTAATATACCCCATAGCCGTTGGCGCTGCAGCTTGTGCACCCTGTTTAAATGTCTGTCCGCGCATTGTTCTCCTTTACTCCATCGTCTCAAATGCCAGACTTGGCTTGGCATTCAGATTTAATGTTGCAAGATTGGCGTTGTTCCACTCGCTGACACTGGCATAAGCAATCATTCCTGCATTGTCACCGCAGAGACGCAGAGGCGGTATGATAACCTTGACGTCTGTTATTTCAGCTGCTAAACGTTCACTTAAGCCTTGATTAGCTGCAACACCACCCGCAACTACCAAAGTCTTAACCGGATATTTTTCCAAAGCATTTTTTGTTTTTACCATTAAAATATCCAGAACCGCTGCTTGAAAACTAGCTGCCAAATCTTCTTTAGATAATACTTCTCCTTTTTGCTGGGCATTGTGATGCAAGTTGATAAAAGCAGACTTGAGACCGGAAAAGGAAAATTCCAGATTATCTTCCTTGATCATAGCCCGCGGAAAATCATAAATATCCTGTCCTTTATGAGCCAATTCATCTATCTCACGCCCTGCTGGATAGGTCAAGCCCATGACTCGACCGACCTTGTCATAGGCTTCACCGACCGCATCATCGCGGGTTTCCCCAACAATCTTATAATCACCAGCCTGACTGACGTAGACCAGCTCCGTATGGCCACCGCTAACCAATAATGCTAAAAGTGGATATTCTAAGGTTTCCTCATGTTGGGCTGCCATCAAATGTCCCGCCATATGATTGACTGGAATCAGCGGAATCCCATGAGCCCAAGCAAAGGACTTGGCAGCCGCCAATCCAACCAAAAGAGCCCCCACCAAACCAGGTCCGTAGGTGACCGCTACTGCTGTGACGTGCTCCTCGCTAATCCCTGCCTCTGCCAGGGCCTCCTCAATACAAACCGTAATTACCTCCACATGGTGACGGCTGGCCACTTCCGGTACTACTCCGCCAAAACGCTTGTGGCTCTCAATCTGGCTGGCAATGACATTGCTCAAAAGCTCAGTCTCATTCTTCAGAACCGCCACGCTAGTCTCATCACAAGACGTTTCAAAAGCTAAAATATATCTATCTTCCATAGTTCTCCCTTTTCATGACGATCGCGTCTTCCACTGGCGCATGGTAATAGGCCTTCCGCCGCGTGATTTCTTCAAATCTTTCTTTTTTGTAGAATAGCAGAGCTGGCTTGTTGGACTCCCTCACTTCAAGGAAAATCTCTTTGTTAATTGGCAGATGTTCAAACAAAGCAGTCGCAATTTTCTTACCTTGATAAGCCTTCTTAATCGCAATTTGCAAGACTTCCGCTTCAAAATCTGACTCCTGAAAAGCCAGGAAACCAATTAAATTTTGACCCTCTAGAGCTAAAATATAGCTCGACAAAGGATGTTGTAAATCTTTCTCTATTTGTTCCATACTCCATGGACTGACTGTATACACGTCTTTCAATACCTGATAAATCTGCTCTGTCAAATCAACAGTCTGCTTTTTTTCATTTCTTTTAATCTCAATCATAAGCGTTTGATGTAAGACTCGTTCGTTTCTTTATGATTTTTGAGCCAATTTTCCTCCGCTTCCACTCTCTTGAGATACTTAGGAACGAAGTCATGGATAGAGCAAACTGGCAAGTGCAACCCGATTTTTGCAAGAAGTATAGTATCTGGCAGGGTTCCTTTGATAAGAGCATTTGGCAGAACGGCTTGAATCTGCTCTGTGAAATTTTCAACTTCTCCTACAAAGGTTACTTGAGAAGCAGACTTGGCTTTTTCCAATACCTCTTCAAAAGATAAATGAGCTTCTGGCTGAACGGTCCTACCATTTTTATAAAAACCAGCATAAACATTGTTGCGTCTAGCATCCATGAGCGGAATAACCAAGCCATCAATACTTTCTGGTACCAGAATCCGTAAGCTAGAAACTCCAACTAAGCCAATCTTAAGGGTATGAGCCAGAGTTTTAGCTGTTGCTACAGCAATTCGCAAACCTGTATAACTACCCGGACCTTCTGCAACCACAATGCGTTCTAAGTCAGTTGGTTTTAAATCCAAACTTTCCATGAGAAAATCAATTGCTGGCATCAATGTAATGCTATGATTTTTTTTAATATTGATTGTCATCTCAGCAAGCAACTGTTCATCCTCTAAAATAGCAATTGCCAGTGCCTTACTAGAGCTATCAAAAGCTAAAACTTTCATTTTTGTATTTCCTTCGTGCTAGTCTACTTTCTATTATACTACAAAAAATACGGATTTCCTCAATATGATTTACAAAAAACAAAACCTTGTGAAAATCGTTTTCCTAGATTTTCTTATTTCTTTCTTTTACTAAATAACCTTTTTATGATATAATAATTATAATTGTAACGTATCAAAATCAATTTATTACTCGGATAACCAAATAGATGAAAACCGCCCTTGAAAATAAGGTGGCTGTTTTCTGGTAGATTGAGTATGAATAAGAAAGGAACTGAAATGATTTACAAAATTTTTTATCAAGAAACAAAAGAACGCAATCCACGACGCGAAAACACACATACGCTTTACTTGGATATTGATGCCAAAGACGAATTAGACGGACGAATTAAAGCACAGAAACTTGTTGAAGAAAAAACACCTTACAATATTGAATTTATCACATGCTTGTCTGATAAACATTTAGAATATGAAAAAGAATCAGGCAACTTTACAATTACGGAGCTTTAAACCATGTCTTATACCTTAAAATCCGAAGAAGTCGGTGTATTTGCCATTGGTGGTCTAGGAGAAATCGGAAAGAATACCTACGGAATCGAATACCAAGATGAGATTATCATTGTCGATGCTGGTATTAAATTTCCTGAAGACGACCTTTTAGGGATTGATTACGTCATTCCTGATTATTCCTATATCGTAGAAAATATTGACCGTATCAAAGGAGTGCTCATCACTCACGGTCACGAAGACCATATTGGTGGAATTCCCTTTCTTCTTAAACAAGCAAACGTTCCTATTTATGCTGGTCCGCTTGCACTTGCACTTATCCGTGGTAAATTAGAAGAACACGGTCTCTTACGCGATGCCAAGCTCTACGAAATCAATCAAAATACTGAGCTTCAATTTAAAAATTTAAAGGCAACCTTCTTCCGTACCACTCACTCTATTCCAGAACCTTTGGGAATTGTCATTCACACACCTCAAGGGAAAATAGTATGTACAGGCGATTTTAAATTCGACTTGACCCCCGTTGGAGAGCCCGCAGATTTGCACCGAATGGCTGCTCTCGGTGAAGATGGTGTTCTAGCATTGCTGTCTGACTCAACCAACGCGGAAATTCCGACCTTCACAAACTCTGAAAAAGTCGTTGGACAGTCTATCATGAAGATCATCGAAGGCATTCATGGACGGATTATCTTTGCCTCTTTTGCCTCAAATATCTTCCGCCTCCAACAAGCTGCGGAGGCTGCTGTTAAAACTGGGCGAAAAATTGCCGTTTTTGGACGCTCAATGGAAAAAGCCATTACCAATGGAATTGAGCTAGGTTACATCAAAACACCTAAAGGAACCTTCATCGAACCAAACGAAATCAAAGATTACCCTGCTGGTGAGATTCTCATCATGTGTACAGGTAGTCAGGGAGAGCCAATGGCGGCTCTTTCACGCATTGCAAACGGAACACATCGTCAAGTACAGCTTCAACCAGGTGATACAGTGATTTTCTCTTCTAGTCCTATCCCAGGAAATACTACTAGTGTCAATAAGCTTATCAACACCATTTCAGAAGCAGGCGTTGATGTTATCCATGGAAAAATCAATAACATCCATACATCTGGGCACGGAGGTCAACAAGAGCAAAAACTCATGCTTCGTTTGATAAAACCGAAGTATTTCATGCCCGTCCATGGTGAATACCGTATGCAAAAAGTGCATGCGGGACTTGCAATGGATACTGGAGTGCCTAAAGACAATATCTTTATCATGAGCAATGGAGATGTTCTAGCGTTAACTGCTAATTCTGCTCGCATTGCTGGAAGTTTCAATGCACAAGATATTTATGTCGATGGCAATCGTATTGGAGAAATTGGTGCTGCAGTCCTTCGTGACAGACGTGACCTTTCCGAAGATGGCGTTGTCCTTGCAGTAGCCACTGTTGACTTTAAATCCAAGATGATCTTAGCCGGTCCTGATATTCTCAGCCGTGGTTTCATCTATATGCGGGAATCAGGTGAACTGATCCGTCATAGCCAACGTATTCTTTTCAATGCGATACGTATTGCATTGAAAAATAAAGATGCCAGCATCCAGTCTGTCAATGGAGCTATTGTAAATGCTCTTCGGCCGTTTTTATATGAAAATACAGAGCGTGAGCCTATCATTATTCCAATGATTTTAACACCAGATGAAGAACTCTAGCAAGATAATCTTGCATAAATAGCTAAAAAACAACTTGATCTAATAATTTCAAGTTGTTTTTTTCATGGAGCAAATCATAATCGGAATAATTATATACGGTTTTTAAATAACAACAAAAAAGAGAGGCAAGCCTCTCTTCTCTATACTAATGAATTATTTAGCGATTTTTGCAAAGTATTCAAGAGTACGTACAAGTTGTGCAGTGTATGACATTTCGTTATCATACCAAGATACAACTTTCACCAATTGTTTTCCATCAACGTCAAGAACTTTAGTTTGAGTTGCATCGAACAATGAACCGTAAGCCATACCTACGATATCTGAAGATACGATTGGATCTTCTGTGTAACCGTATGATTCGTTAGCTGCTGCTTTCATAGCTGCATTTACTTCATCAACAGTAACATTCTTTTCAAGAACAGCAACCAATTCAGTAACTGATCCAGTTGGAGTTGGAACACGTTGAGCTGAACCATCAAGTTTACCGTTCAATTCTGGAATAACGAGACCGATAGCTTTAGCAGCACCAGTTGAGTTAGGAACGATGTTTGCAGCACCAGCACGAGCACGGCGAAGATCACCTTTACGATGTGGACCGTCAAGGATCATTTGGTCACCAGTGTAAGCGTGGATAGTAGTCATCAAACCTTCAACGACACCGAAATTGTCTTGAAGTGCTTTAGCCATTGGAGCCAAACAGTTTGTAGTACATGAAGCACCAGAGATAACTGTTTCAGTACCATCAAGAACATCGTGGTTAGTGTTAAATACGACTGTTTTAACATCGCTTCCACCAGGGGCAGTGATAACAACTTTCTTAGCTCCACCTTTAAGGTGTTTTTCAGCTGCATCTTTCTTAGCAAAGAAACCAGTTGCTTCCAAAACGATTTCTACACCATCAGTAGCCCAATCGATTTGTTCTGGGTCACGTTCAGCAGAAACCTTAACGAATTTACCGTTAACTTCGAATCCACCTTCTTTAACTTCCACAGTACCGTCGAAACGACCTTGAGTTGTGTCATATTTCAACAAGTGTGCAAGCATTACTGGATCTGTAAGGTCGTTGATACGAGTAACTTCAACACCTTCTACGTTTTGGATACGACGGAATGCAAGACGACCAATACGACCGAAACCGTTAATACCAACTTTAACTACCATTCGTGATTTCCTCCTTATGAAAATCAAAAAAATTTTTATGTGAAAAGAGTAACTTGAGTTGCTACAAATCACCTTTCAACATATCTATTATATACTTTCTCTCTTAAAATTGCAACTGATTTCATTGTTATTAACAAGTATTATGAATTCTTTCACTAATTTTCATTTCGACTTTCAGTGATTTGAAAAAGCAAGGTAATATCTTCTGAAAACAGAGGAACACAACTTACAAAATAGACAAAAATTTATAAATTCAGATTCATCAGATTAATTATTTTTTCTTTTGATTGACAGAGAGATTATTTTCCAAAAAAAGAAAAAGCACTCGCAAATGCGAGTGCCTAGGTTTAATTCAAAGCTTAAGCTTCACCTTTATTTTTCTTAATGATTTCTTCTTGTACTGACTTCGGTACATCTTCATAGTGGTCAAAGACCATCATGAAAGTACCACGTCCTTGAGATGCTGAACGAAGAACTGTTGCATAACCGAACATTTCAGCAAGTGGTACATAAGCACGCACGATTTGGCTGTTACCATGAGCTTCCATACCATCAACACGTCCACGACGAGCTGTTACATGTCCCATAACATCACCAAGGTTTTCTTCTGGAACAGTAATGGTAACAAGCATCATTGGTTCAAGAATAGTTGGTTGCGCAGTCTTAGCAGCCTCTTTAAGAGCAAGAGAGGCAGCAACTTTAAAGGCTGTTTCTGATGAATCGACATCATGGTATGAACCATCATACAGTTTCGCCTTCACGTCAACGATTGGATAACCTGCAAGGACACCGTTAGCCATTGACTCAACCAAACCTTTTTCTACGGCTGGGATAAATTCACGTGGAACGACACCACCAACAATAGCATTTTCAAATTCGAAGCCTTTTCCTTCTTCATTTGGAGTAAATTCAATCCAAACGTCACCGAACTGACCTTTACCACCAGATTGACGTTTGAAGAATCCACGCGCTGATGTTTGGGCACGGAAGGTTTCACGGTAAGATACTTGAGGAGCACCTACATTTGCTTCCACTTTGAATTCACGACGCATACGGTCTACGAGGACATCCAAGTGAAGCTCACCCATACCAGAGATAACTGTTTCACCAGTTTCAACGTTTGTTTCAACGCGGAATGTTGGATCTTCTTCAGCCAATTTTTGAAGAGCAATACCCATCTTGTCTTGGTCAGCTTTAGATTTTGGTTCCACCATCAATTGGATAACTGGCTCTGGGACTTCGATCGATTCAAGGATAATTTTTGCTTTTTCATCCGTCAATGAGTCACCAGTCGTGGTATCTTTCAAACCAACAGCTGCAGCGATATCACCTGCGTAAACAGTTTCGATTTCGTTACGGTGGTTTGCGTGCATTTGCAGGATACGTCCGATACGTTCACGTTTTCCTTTAGAAGTATTCAACACGTATGAACCACTGTTCAAGACACCTGAGTAAACACGGAAGAATGTCAAACGACCTACAAATGGATCCGTCATAATCTTGAAAGCAAGTGCTGCAAATGGTTCTTCATCAGAAGCTGGACGAGTTTCTTCTTCGTCTGTATCTGGGTTTACACCTTTAATAGCTGGAATATCAAGTGGGCTTGGAAGGTAGTCAATAACTGCATCAAGCATCATTTGAACACCCTTGTTCTTGAAGGCAGAACCAGCAAGAACTGGGAAGAATTCAACATTAATCGTTGCCTTACGGATTGCAGCTTTCAATTCTGCCTCAGTAATTTCTTCACCTTCAAGGTATTTCATCATCAAGTCTTCGTCAGTTTCAGCAACTGCTTCGACTAATTTTTCGCGCCATTCTTGAGCTTGTTCAAGGTAATCAGCAGGAATTTCTTCTTCAAGAATATCTGTCCCAAGGTCGTTTGTATAGATTTCAGCTTTCATACGAACCAAGTCAATGATTCCACGGAAGTCGTCCTCTGCACCAATTGGTAATTGAATTGGGTGAGCATTTGCTTGAAGACGATCATGAAGGGTACTTACTGAGTAAAGGAAGTCTGCACCAATTTTATCCATTTTGTTAGCAAATACGATACGTGGAACACCATACTCAGTTGCTTGACGCCAAACTGTTTCCGTTTGAGGTTCAACACCTGATTGTGAATCAAGAACAGTTACAGCACCGTCCAATACACGAAGCGAACGTTGTACTTCAATAGTGAAGTCCACGTGTCCTGGCGTGTCGATAATATTGACACGATAATCTTTCCATTGTGCTGTTGTTGCAGCAGATGTAATTGTAATACCACGTTCTTGTTCTTGTTCCATCCAGTCCATTTGTGAAGCACCTTCGTGTGTTTCACCAATTTTATGGATTTTACCGGTATAGTAAAGAATACGTTCAGTCGTTGTTGTTTTACCAGCATCGACGTGAGCCATGATACCGATGTTACGAGTTTTTTCAAGTGAAAATTCGCGAGCCATTTGCTTATTTCTCCTATTATTTTATTTACAGTTTATTATAACATATTTTAAGAAAAGCGAGTAGGCAAATCCTACCCGCTTGTTGATTACTCATGCTAATTAGTAAGAGTACTGAGCTTTTTGCAAGTCTCTAAAAAGAGTAGCAATCTTACCAACGGAAGTGAGCAAAAGCACGGTTAGCTTCAGCCATACGGTGAGTATCTTCACGTTTTTTAACAGCTGCACCAGTATTGTTTGCCGCATCCATAATTTCTTTCGCAAGACGATCTTGCATAGTGTGTTCTCCACGTGAACGTGAAATAGTTACCAACCAACGAAGACCAAGGGTTGTACGACGTTCTGGACGAACTTCAACTGGGACTTGATAGTTAGACCCACCAACACGGCGAGCACGTACTTCAAGTACAGGCATGATGTTTTCCATAGCTGTTTCAAATACTTCAAGTGCATCGTTTCCAGTAGCTTCTTTGATTTGCTCAAAGGCTCCGTAAACGATAGAAGCCGCTGTACCACGTTTCCCATCAAGCATAACGCGGTTGATAAGACGTGTCACTAATTTTGAATTGTAGAGCGGATCTGGCAATACTTCGCGCTTAGGCGCACGGTTTTTACGACTCATTTATCTTTATCCCCTTTCCTTATGCTTTTGGTTTTTTGGTACCGTATTTAGAACGGCCTTGCTTACGATCAGTTACACCTGCTGTATCAAGTGCACCACGAACAATGTGATAACGTACCCCTGGAAGGTCTTTTACACGTCCACCACGAAGAAGCACAACACTGTGTTCTTGCAAGTTATGTCCGATACCTGGGATATAAGCGGTTACTTCAATAAGATTGCTCAAACGTACACGAGCAAATTTGCGAAGAGCCGAATTCGGTTTTTTAGGTGTCATAGTACCAACACGAGTTGCTACACCACGTTTTTGTGGTGAGTTTTCACGAGTAGGTACACGCTTCAGACTATTATAACCAACGTTTAAAGCTGGTGATTTCGATTTTTCTACTTTTGATTTACGCGGTTTGCGAACCAATTGATTAATTGTAGGCATCTACATTTTCTCCTGTATTTTTAATTTTGGTGATGATACACTTGGTGACAGCTATCATCTGTGTGCACTTTTGCAACATTTGTCAGCACGTCTCTGTACACTTTTGAGAGACCAAAAGTAAAAAGTACCGTCTATTAGTATAACACGACGGAACTTTATTTGTCAATATATTTTTTATGTTTTTTCAACTGCAACCCAACTATTGCCCTGTAGTCTTTGTAGTCGGGACATCTGTTCTTAAGGCATTAGATCTTGAGCTAGGTCGCTCTCACTTGTCCTATAATAGCTGATTATATTTAAGGGAAGGAATATCCTGCATTTGTTTGAAACGTCACAGTATCTTGATTTCCTGTAACAGGTGTACGTGCCACACCATCTTTTTTATGCAACAGCAAGAATGAATGCTAAAACTAGAACAATGAGATTATCGGCCTCAAGGAGTTCTGATCCCAATCCAACATTTTTTCAAATCCTCGCCTCATCTATTTGTCAAAAATATTTCCCACTTCTACACTGATTTTATTAGACTTCACATCGATATCTGTCACTTTCAATAATGATTTGTACTCTAGGTGTTCGCGTTCTGTCTGTGCATTCTCGGCAAAAACAGCTACACCAGCTAATTCCGAATCAAACTCTCGTAAAAGACTAATCATCCCATTAACTGTCCCACCGCCCTTCAAGAAATCATCTACAATTAGTACACGACTGCCAGCTTTTAAGCTTCGCTTCGACAAAAACATCTTTTCAATACGGTCACCACTTGAGCCTGACACATAATTGACACTGACCGTTGAACCCTCTGTTATTTTCAAATCGCGCCGCACAATCACAAATGGAACATTTAGCACATTTGCCACTGCATTCGCCAATGGCACTCCCTTTGTAGCAACTGTCATAACAGCATCAATTTTTTGTTTTCTAAATGTTTTGGCGATAATGCGTCCAATGTTATTTAAAATAGAAGGTGTACTCAACAAATCTGACAAATAAATGTAGCCCCCAGGTAGAATCCGATTGCTTTCGGATAATTTCGTACAAAGTTCTTCCACCATTGCTCTAGCTTCTTTATCTGAGATAGAAGGTGTAAAAATAACACCTCCCCCTGCTCCTGTAATGGTTTCAATATGCCCAATCTCCATTTCTTCAAAAGCACGTTTAATAATGACAATATCTTCAGAAATAGATGATTTTGCGGACTCATACTTTTCGGCAAATGTATTGAGACTCGTTAGCTCATACGGATGATTGATTAGGTAGTTGGAAATGACTACCATACGTTCACTTCTTCTTAATTTCATGTTTTCACCAATTTTATTTTATTTTCTTCATTATATCATAATAAGCTCAAAAAACGAACATTATTTTTGCAATAACATTCGTTTTTCGTTTTTTACTTATCAAAATTAGGTTTATAGAAGGAACGATTATCCATTGCAAAGATTCGATTGGTCATTTCACCTTCACCAACTAAGGCTAAAGCCGAGGTCATCATCATCATTTCGGCATCAAAATTATCAATCATGTGGATAATTTCAGCTTCCATGATTTTTGGACGCACCGGACTACCGTATTCCAATAAACCGTGATGACTGAGCAAAACGTGACGGAGAACAATGACATCTTCTTTCGTATCATCAATTTTTAATTCTGCCAACACTTTTGTAATTTCTTCATCAATTAAGGCAATGTGACCGATGAGATTCCCTCGAATCGTATACTCTGTCTGTTCAGGGCCTGTCAATTCTAATACTTTTGCTAAATCATGTAGCATAATTCCTGCATACAACAAGCTCTTATTTAACTGAGGATAAATCTCACCAATAGCATCTGCTAACCGTACCATGGTAGCTGTATGAAAAGCCAGCCCTGCTTCAAAAGCGTGGTGATTCGTTTTTGCTGCTGGATACGAATAAAATTCTTTATCATATTTAGCATACAAGGCTCGCACCACACGCTGCCAAACTGGATTTTCAATTTTGAAAATCATTTGTGAAAGATACTCACGTAGTTCTTGTACATCAACTGGTGGTTTTTCCTTGAAGTCAGCTGGATTATTTGGTTCGTCAACTTTAGGCAACCGTAAAGTAATTTGATTTACTTGAGGCGTATTGTTATATACTTCCCTACGCCCTTGCATATGAACAACTTTTCCAGCAGTAAATTCTTCCACATTGTGTGGTTGTGCATCCCACAATTTCCCTTCAATCGTTCCAGTGTCATCTTGAAAGGTGAATGCCAAATAGTTTTTCCCTGCCCTTGTTTGACGAAGTTCAGCAGATTTGATGAGATAAAACCCTTCAAATAGCTCATCTTTTTTCATTTGGTTAATCTTCATATTCTTCCTCTTCATCTTGAAAATCTAATAGACCATCTAAGGCCGACTTATCCGAAATTTCAACATGACGCAAAGTCCGTTCAATAGCATTGGTTCTTCGCGTCAGCAATTCATCAATATTGCCAGATGCATGTTGCAAATGTTTTTGTGCTTTGAGCAAAATACCGCCAAATTTATTAAACTCTGATTTGACATTTCCCAGAATCTTGCTGATGTCATCTGCACTTCTTTGAATATTGAGCGTTTTAAAACCGACCGAAAGCGAATTAAGCAAAGCAGATAGTGTAGACGGCCCTGCCACCACAATCTGCTCATCCCGGCGCAAATTGTCAAAGAATTCTGGATTGCGAACAATCTCTGAATAAAGTCCTTCTGTTGGCAAAAACATTACTCCAAAATTCGTGGTTGCCGGAGGTGCCAGATATTTTTTCTTAATGTCTTTAGCAAAACGTTTGACGCTAGTTAACAAACACTTACGGCAAAAATCAATTTCTTCTTTATCTCCTGATTCATAAGCATCCTCCAAACGATAATAGTCTGCCAGAGGAAACTTGGAATCAATTGGTAAATAGATGTAATCTTTTTCCACTTGTCCCGGTAATTTAATTGCATACTCTACACGTTCACTAGAGCCTGGAACCGTTGCAAACTCACGCTCATACTGGCTCGGTGTCAAAATGTCTTCAATGATTTGACCAAGCTGCAATTCGCCTAAAATTCCACGCGTTTTAGTATTGGAGAGCACCTTATTTAGAGTGCCAACATCACGCGCTACATTTTGCATTTCTCCTAAACCGCGATTGACCGACTCTAATTGTTTTGAGACCGTTTCAAAGGAAGCTTGCAATCTTGTTTGCAGGGTCTTCTCTAATTTTTCTTCTACCGTTTGGCGCATTTGTTCTAAACGGTGGTCATTTGACTCTTGAATTTGGCGCATTCGTTCATCTGTCTTATCACGATTTTGGGTTAGATTTTCACTTATTTCTAAACGCATTTCCGTTAAATTCCGATGTAAATCCGTACGCACCTCACCCAAACGATCTCCCAGAGCCAATTCCAGTTGTTGTTGTGTCAGAAGACTTCGTTGCCGTTCTTGCTCAAAACGGTAATCCAACTGATCAGATAAGTGATCAGCTTGATCTTCCAGCAATTTCTGTACCTGATCTGCCTGTTGCTGATTCTTTTGCCATAAAAGAAAAGTTACAACAAAATTTCCTATCAATAAGAAAATGATTACAAACTCCATATTAACTCCTGTCTTTGCTATAAATGACAATGGCATAACCTGATTGACACTCTAAAAAAACGGGCTCATCTATAAATTCGTTAGAAGCATACACTTTTTTTAAAAAATAATTGGATTCGTTTAAAGGATATTTGGCTCCTTCAATCGTTAACTGACTATTGCTCACAGACATAAAGGCTAGATAATCCATACCAACTACCGGCTTTATCTCATGACGTCCTTGAGGACAATAGCTGAGCTCATTTTGCGCACTACAAAGCCGAATTTGTTGCATATAAGGCATGATTTCTGGATCGTTCGGCAAAAAAACATTTGCCAAGGTATGATCCAAGCGCCCTCCAAAAGCACCAAAAATAGTCACTTGCGCCTGCGGATAACGTACAAAAGCAGTCTTGACAGCTAGTTCTAAATCTGTATCATTTTTTTCAGGTTGTGCTTGAAGTATCTCCTTAGATTGAGAACAAACCAAAGCCAGCTCTTCCTCTGAAACAGAATCAAAGTCACCGATAGCTAAGTCTGGATAAATACCTTGTTCAATGAGAAAAAGACTCCCTCTATCGACTCCGATAAAAAGATCAAAATCCACTTGAAAACTATCTATCATCCCGCCTGAAAAGATAGCAATCTTAATCATGCAATGCTTCTTTCAATGTGTGAACCTGATGAGCCACATCATCTTTGAAAACGTAACTACCTGCCACAAATACATTCGCACCGGCTTCTTTAGCTACTCGAATGGTTTCATTATCAATACCACCATCTACTTCAATATCAAAGCCTAATTGATTCACTTCTCTCAAAACGACTAGTTCACGTACTTTATCCATCGTTTCTGGCAGAAAGGCTTGTCCGCCGAAGCCTGGATTGACAGTCATAACCAAGACTTGATCCACCAAATTCAAAACATTTTTCACCGCTTCAACTGGTGTTCCAGGATTGATAACCACACTTGCCTTGACACCAGCTGCCCGAATCTTCTGCAACGCCCCATGAATATGAGATGTCGCTTCGGCATGGATGCTGATAATATCTGCACCGGCACGGGCAAATTCTTCAATATGATGCTCAGGATTGGAGACCATCAGATGGCAATCAAAGACTAGCTTGCTATGAGGGCGCATACTAGCGACAACGCCAGCTCCAAAGCTGATATTGGGCACAAAATGACCATCCATAATATCAATATGGGCGTACTCAGCACCTGTTGCTTCTAATTTTTTCAATTCTAATTCAAAATTCGCATAATCTGCACTCAGAATAGATGGTGCAATTTTATAAGAATTCATTTAGATTCCTCCTCATTTAGGTTGCTTCTTAGCTATTTTTTTATACGTTTCACGACGATGTTCAATTTCACTCAAAAATTGCAAGTAATCCTCGAAACGAAAGCTTGCAATTTGCCCCTTTACAACAGCAGGCTTTACTGCACAATTTGGTTCATGTGTATGAGTACACGACCGAAATTTACAGTCCCGACTGACAGCAGCAATTTCCGGGAAAGCACGATTTAATTCCTCTGCATTGTCCACTTCGTAATCTAAGGAAGAGAAACCCGGAGTATCTGCAATCTTTCCTCCATTGAGATTATAAAAGCTAACTGCTCGTGTGGTATGACGGCCACGCCCAAGGCTTTCTGAAATCTCCCCTGTTTCCAATTTCAGATCCGGTGCAATTTTATTAAGCAAAGTGGACTTACCAACTCCTGTCTGCCCCATAAAGACCGTCTTTTTTCTGATTAAAAACTGCAGTAGTTCTTCTACTGTTTTGGCAATATCATAACCAATAGCTTGATAAGTTTTAAGGAAAACATCTAGCTCCGCGTCATCCCTTAACAAATCTAATTTACTGATATAGATAATCGGCCGGATAGCTTTTTGTTCCAAGAGAACTAAAAATCGATCCAACAGATTAGGATTAAAATCTGGCTCTTTGGCGCTCATTATCACGACGGCTTGATCTATATTGACAATAGGTGGACGCACCAGACTATTTTGTCGCTCTGCTATTTTTAAAATGTACCCTTCAGAATCTTTCTCAGCAGAAAATTCAACTTCATCCCCCACATAGGGTGTCTGCCCCTTTTTACGAAAATTTCCTCTAGCCCTGGTCTGATAAACCTTGCCTTCGGACTCTACATAATAGAAACCTGCTAAGGCTTTCACGATTATTCCTTTCAAATGGACTCCTTTAACGCTTAATAAGTTCATTATAACAAAAAAAGCAGTATTTTGCTTTTTGGTGCAAAAAAATGATTAAAAAACGTTTCGAATGTGGTATAATAGATAGCAAGCGGAAATGGCGGAACGGCAGACGCGCATGCTTCAGGCGCATGTGTCCATTCGGACGTGAGGGTTCAAATCCCTTTTTCCGCATTTTTATTTCGTTTGATCTTTCATTGATTGCAGCGCTTCTAACTCACACTAGGATGTGTTTTGTCTTCTCGTTTGGAACGAAATAACATAGTTGGATATACCCCATTCAAAAAGTGTTTATTCTATAATGTTGGAAAGGTGGCCCAGCTTGGTACGGCACCGGACTCGAAATCCGGCAAATGGATTTTATTCATGCGCGGGTTCAAATCCCGTCCTTTCCTTATGAAGAACCTCGCTAAGATGAACTTAGCGAGGTTCTTTGTTATGTGATACTTATTATGCAGTTTATCTGAATCCCTCTTCATATAAGCTGTCTGCTAAACGTGCAAATTCTTGCAAAGCAAGCGCTTCTCCTCGTACACTTGGAGATAATTCAGCATTACTCAAAGCGGCTTCCAACTTTGTTTTGACTTCATCAGTTTTTCCAAAATAACTAGTCAAATTATTCCCAAGGGTTTTCCGCCGGTGGGTAAAGCTTACTTTTGAGACCTTGAAGAAGAATGATTCATCTTCAACCTCGACTGCTGGCTTGTCTCTGCGAGTCATTTTTAGAATAGCCGAGTCTACATTTGGTGCAGGGACAAAGACCGCCCGCGGTACGATAAAAGCAACCTTAGCCGTCATATAATACTGCACTGCTATTGACAAACTGCCATAAGACTTACTATTGGGCTGCGCCGAGATGCGATCAGCTACTTCTCGCTGCATCATCACAACAAACTCACTAAAGGAAATGCCACTTTCAATTAAACGCATCAAAATAGGAGTCGTGATGTAATAAGGAAGATTAGCTACTACTTTGATAGGCAGTTCTGGATTAGTAAATTCCTTGATCCGAGCTTGTAAGTCTGACTTAAGAATATCTTCATTGATAATCTTAACATTTTCAAAATCCCGCAGGGTATCTGCTAAAATCGGAATTAGACGCTCATCGATCTCAAAAGCCATGACTTCTGCTGCATTCTCCGCTAAAAACTCAGTCAGTGCCCCAATACCCGGTCCAATTTCGATAACATTAACATTCTCATCAATTTCAGCTGTATCCACAATTTTTTGTAAAATATTGGTATCCGTCAGGAAGTTCTGCCCAAACGATTTTTTAAAAGTAAAGCCATGACGCTCAAGTACTGCCCGTGTCACGCTATAATCTGCAATTCTCATAGTTCTCTTTTCTATCTATTAGCTAAATAAAATATATAAAATCCGCATAATTCCTAGTACAAGCAAAATCCAAAACGCCAAATGAATACGGCGTTTTTGTCCCCTCATAGACCCCTGATTTATTTTTTTATCTTGTTCTTTTTCCATATGATTCCTCTTTATCTTTTATACTTTAGTTAATAACTAAAAATTGATATAACTCAGCCATAGAGTAATTAAGCTGCTGACAACAGTATGTGCCATAATTGCAAGCCTAGTAATAGTATAAGTCTACCATTTCAGTTTGTCAACGACCCACTAGTTTTAGTAGAGCCATCCAGAAAGCGAGAGCTCCCTTTTTTCACTTCCGATAAGAAGGATTGTAACGGGTGATGTTTCCGCCAATCAGCCTGCTCCTTCTTTGCTTTTTCCTTTGCTTTCTTTTGAGCAATCTCGGACTGCCGCTTTGCTCGTGTCAAAGCCTCT
>NZ_JAQFJE010000006.1:0-154523 GCF_030439945.1 Streptococcus sp. SI1 | reverse complement strand
ATTTCAACTCCTCCTTTCTTAACGACGGTGTGGTGAGATACGTTAGATAGGCCACTTGATCAGATTGGGTCATAAAAGCGGTTGATAGCTGATGAAGTTCCAGCTGACTGCCACGAAGGACTTCTTTCATTTGATCCTCCCATTCATTCTCTAAGCCCATATGGATAACATTCTTTATCAACATGTTACTTACAAATACAGGAGGAATATTCGCTACTTCTCCAAAAGGCCACACCCGACCAAAGTAATCAATTTCATAGGCCTCAAAATCTTTTGCCAATGGAAGACGGCGACCCGCTAGCATCACTAAAGCACCTGGAGCTTCTCCTAGCATAGTTTGAAGAGAAGCGTCTAATAATTCTAAATCTAATTCAACAACTGTACCTATCGGATAAAGTTCTCCAAATACTGCATCAATAACACCTATAAAAAGCAGAAACTCCTCCTCTTCCCAGATAACTTCTTTCTCTTTAAAAGTATACAAAATTTGACCATCATCAGAGCGTTCAAAGAGTATGGATAACCCCAAGAAGGATTGATATTCATAGTTTTTTTGCTTTAATTTTATTAGTTTATAAACTCCCTTCAATGCTTCCGGGCGTTCTCCCAAAAAGATTCCCAGTTCCAGCACATCGTCGGTAACAGCAAAATTGACAGTTGGCCAATCCGATAAAACTTCTGGAAAAATTTCTACTGGTCTGTATTCCGTCATTTAGAAAACCTCGTATAATTCTTATTTTTATCAAATTGAGTGGCATACTGCTTATCATCTGAGACAATTTTCTCGCCCATCTTGTTCATCAGGTCTGTCCGGCTTGCCCCATAACTCGCATAAGAAGATTGAAGTTTATTCCAATCCTCTCCAAGACCATTAAACTTTTTGAAACGACTGAGAGTCGTTTTCTTTACACCTATTTTTTTAATAGCGCTAAGATTTGTCACTTTTTGCTTAGCAGCCGTTACAACTCTTGTCCATTCATCGGGGGATACTCCTATTTTTGCCATACATTCTCCTTATATTTATTATACGATTGCATTCCACCATGAGACTGCCATATCCCAGCAACTATGAGCAGCTTCTAGTAGATTGAGCTGTGACGCTTCCTGTTTAGCAATTTCACCATTAATGTTCTTTAAAGTAGTTTGATAATCATTTTCCATACTTTTAAGACTGGTGACAGCCTTACCAGAATGAATCTCGCATCGTTTCCGCAATTCACCTTTCCAGCCTGCAGCTGTAACATCAGCAGCTGTATCAAATTGATCAAAGAAACTATCAAATTGATTAATGAGTTGATTTAATTGATTGATTTGCAATTCAATCTCTTTCTTGGCTGTCCTCAAACGTTTAAGCTTTTCGCCGACGTTATCCGCTTCTTGTTTATACCGTTCTCCTTCAGCATGGTACCAATTCCCTTTTTGCTTATTGGCTTCTCTCTCCTGTTCTTTTCCCATGATATCTCCTCGCTTTTATAAATTCAACTATAACTAACATAGCTCAGCCGTAATATACGACTGAGCTATTGTTATTCTATAACAATATATATCAGATTAATAGATACTGAAAACTTTATATACCATACAGTCATAGTAATAGTATAATTCTACTATTTTTATTTGTCAACAGTATCTATTAACTAGAGCATTATTCAAAATGCTCCTCATCCTCTACAGGAAGCATTTCTTTTCTATGACTATATTGCTTCATCGTAATTGCTGTCGCAATATTTGTCAGGATTAAGATAAGAACAAGATAAATCCAAATTGGTGTATTTTTCAGAATACCAGATTGTTTCAATTCTTCAGATGCAATCGGATTTGATAAGAAATTCAGAACTGCTTGATTGTCCGTACCATTTGATCGAGCATTAGACAATACTCCCTGGAAATTCTTATTAAATGCATTAGCATTTTCAATATTCTTTGCCTGAGCTTTAACAAGCGAATCTGTTTGTCGATGTACTTTATTCACATCTCCTTGCACTCGTTTAGCCTGTTCTGTCAAACTACTGAATTGAGTTTCCATTGAACCAATTGCATTTCCTGTAGTGGTAACTGTATCAGATGCTTTTTGTGTACTTGATGCAAGCCCCATAACAGTCTTATAGAGTTGATTATTGGTATCATCTGTGGTATATACCCTACTATCTGATAAATTATTCCCTGACGTTGTTGAGGATGCCTCTAATAGCACTGGACCGTTTTTCTTCCATTTTTCGTACTGAGCATTTAATTCATCAGATGTCGTTTGATACCAATTAGTAATCTCGGATAGATTTTTTTCAAAATAGTTAGTTGGTAAGTCTTCCTTACTAAAATGCGGCAGATTATCAATAGTCTTTTGAAGCTGATTGATTTCTTTACTGAGTTTTCCGTATAAAGCAATTCCTGATTGCCGATAATTATTCACATCAGCTTCAGCCAAACGATCTACTATTGAAGCAGGTGAAAGCCTTCCGTACATTTTTGCAACTGAATCATTAGCCGGGGTTGCAACATCAATATCATAAGATGAATTTGGACTACCATATAGGTTTTTAACTGTAGTGGCAGCAGTATCAATGCGAGATAAGTGCCCCAAAATAGAAGATAAATTTTCTTTTACTAATGCAGTATTTGCTTTATTATTATCATAGAAAAATGTATACTGCATTGGTATTTTCTCATTACCAATTTCAACATCAAATTCTACAGTATTCACTCCATAATTAGGGGTAAACTGTAATTGAAACTGAATGGACGTTGGTTCTGAAATACTATTGACGCTTGGGGTCACCGCAACATTTTGAGCACCTTGACTACGGATATTCGTTACACGTACTGAGGTTGCAACATACTTATTTTCCTTATTATCACCCGATTTCATCTCCGGATAAACCGAATACATCGCAAACGTTTTTGATACTGTAGATGGTAAATTATCATTTTCCACATTTATAAAGGAATAACTTGGTATTGTCCCTGTAGTTGCTCCTTTAACGCTAGCATATTTTTCTAACAAATTCAGCTTAGCATTATAAGAGTTAATCTGTTCATCTGATAGAGCACCCATAGCCTTCAATTTATTAAACAAGGCTGTATAGTCTCCAGCTCTAACACTAATAGAAGCGATTGTACTATTAACTTGATTAGTATAATCAAGAGGTAATTCTGCTCGCTTTGAGAATGTATGCATGACTTGCATTGCTAAAGCTTGCTTCACACTCTTTTGATCAACAGCATCATTAATAGCTTTTAAAATTGCTTTTTCATCTTCTCCTAAGGAAGTTGTATCAACTTCTTGCCCATTGAAATAATTTTGTGACACTTGGCTACGCGCTTTCTCAAGGGAAGTTTTAACAGTCTCGATAGCCTTTTTGGATTGTTTTAACTGTTCTTGATAAGTATTAATTTTATTATTATAATCTGCTATACGAAGAGTCAATAAACGAAGATAAGATTCAGTATTATCTTGGGAGTCTTGTGACTGATGACCAAATAAATACAAAGCAGTTGCAGAATGATTATAAAGATTAAGATAAAAATTTTTATCCACATCGTACTGCTTTTGCAATGCACCATTAACTACTTTTACATTATGATTTACCACTTGTGATTGAATGTTCTCATACTGTAAAATCGAATCTGCTTGTTTAAACAAAGTGTCAACATTATTTTTCAATAGATTCGCGGTAGAATCTTTGAAGCTTGCAGTTGAACGCTCAAAAGACTGATTTGAAGATTGCACACCTTCAGCAATTGATGTAATAGAACCAAGCGATTGAATACTCTGCTCTGCTGGTTGGTAGATTGATGTTGTCAATGCATTGTACGTGTCAGTCTCATCTCCTACAATAGTATTCATCTGTCTTTTGGTATCATCAAGATTATTGATAACACTCGTAAAATATAAACGAATCATTTCTTTATTTAAGACATTAACGTATTCTCCAACTTGTTGGGACATTTCCAAAGTTTGCTCTTTTCTAACAGAATTTTTTACTTTGTATGTAATTTTAGCCCTTTCAGGATTGAAACTTTTAAATTGTAAAACACTATGTGAAAAGTCTTTTGGAACGTAAATAATAGCTTCTAAAGAATTATCGTTATATTGACTTTCTGCCTGATTCCTAGACATGACTTTCCAAGATGCTTTTTTCCCTTCATTCCTAGTTAATAAATTTGTAAATTCCTCACCAAAATTATATTGCGAACCGTTTAGTTGAGCTCCATCATCTTGATTAACAACCCCGATTCGAAGATGAGATTTTTCTTTAGTCCCAAGAGCAAAAGAAAAACTATCTGATTGTCCCATATAAACAAGGATTCCTGCAGCAATTATCAGGCACAATGCAATCATGATTCTCTGGAATATCTGTACCCTTTTTTTCTTCTTATCCATTATAATTATCTCCTTTTATTATCATCATTACTCTAATGCACGTAAATATTACGCGTCCTGTTTATTAGGAATGATCTGCTAAATTTTATATAATCTTATCTCTATTAACGGCATTACAAATTCTCCCTTAATCTTATTTATCTTGAGGTAGTTTTAACCGAGAAACATTTCGACCAACAAAAAACTGCGTTTCATTTATTCCCACCAAAGGTTCATTAAACTGATTGCGTCCTGGTACAACCTTCTGATCGTTAAAGATTGTGCCAAACGTTCCCATTGGTACATTCTGGCGAAGACGTTTAAAGAATGGAGTAAACTTGCTCTCAATACCATTTTGATATCCATGGAAAATCAAATGAATGTTAACTGAAGAAGCTTTGGTAAATATAGTATTCAAGTCTTTATCCGTCAATACAATTTTATCACCTGTCAAGTTTATATCAGGAAGATAAACAAACATTGGCTTCTTTCTGCGTTTTGCAGATTGAATCAATCCAAGTAGCTCTCTAAAGAATTGTAGTACATTTATTTCCTCAACGATAGTATCAAAGTATTCTTGCATACCAGCAAAGCGACCATCAATATCTACTACCACACGTTCAATTTTACCATCAAAAGCGTTAAAGGCAGACAATAATGTCTGTTCAATACTATAGATTTGTGATGGGGTATCACCCATGAGAAGGATAAATTCATATGCCATTGGCTCAACAGAACGAACTTTAGTCGTTTCTTTATCATAACCAATTGGTATTTTGAAATTCTTTCGTTCCTCCTGTACTGCAGCATCATTTTCAAAATCATCGAATGTAATTTCATTTGCTAACATAGGCACAGCTTGTGGTCTCTCTCCATCCCATGACTCATTCATTGACGCAATATTGTTCTCTAAGTATTGAAGACGCTCCAAGTCAGAATCCCCCTCTGCCGCAAGATAAACTTGGAAACGGATTGGCTCTTCAAATCGTATTTGCCCTCGCCCAGGGATTACTTGATCTGTTAAAGCATCAAATCCAATAATCTCTTTTTTGGAATCTTTATCTATCAAGTACAAAACAAACTGTGTTGCAAAGTTACTTCGCATATTTAGTTTCAATGTTGTATTACGAAGAACAGTTGTTATTAAATAAATTCCTAAACCATCGCCTTCACGTAAAATTTGATAAAAAGTAGGCTCTATTTGTCCTTCAAGCGGATGCTCTCGAACAGTATCATACGAATCAATAACATTAACAATAATTGGTAAAGAGGAGCCTGTTTTTTGTTCATATTGCTCTATAGATGTAACGCCATATTCAGCTAATAGTTCACGACGCCTTTGCAACTCTTTCCGTAAATGTTTGAGAACCTTCAATAATTTATCTGAGTCATCTAATGTTGCAATATCTGCCACATGCGGAAGATCTTTCAGAGGAAATAGACCGTTTGTTCCAAAATCAAATAAATTAAAATGCATTTGATCTGGGCGGTTAATGCGGGCAAAGTTCATCACCAATGTTTGAAGGGCTTGAGATTTCCCAAAACCAGGCGAGCCATATATTAAACTGTGACCAAATTCCTCCAAGTCAAAATCCAATACACGCTGAGATTGCTCCGAAGGAATATCCATAAGGGCAAATGGTGCTTTATATTGTTTTGCTTGTGTCCACTTCGTAGATAAAATCGGTGAAATAATATTTTCTCTAAGAGGAAGTAACCATGGTTTCTTTGGCATACGAAGATCTATAGATTTTGCATATTGCGCAATATATTCTACAACAGCTTCTAATTCTGTTTTTTCTGAACTACTGGTATCCTCTTCATCCATATAAGAAAGATCTTCTGTAATCAATTCATACTGCCCTAGTTCATTAATTTTCCAAAGGCGATTATCAATCTCTTCACTGTGTAATTTTGACACAGAAGAATAATTTGCTCCACTCCACGCCGATTGAAAAAGTTCATAGATTTCGTTATTTCCGACCTGTAAGTAAGCACGTCCTGGCTGTGTAATACTTGCAGCATCAGGTGTTTTTATAATTTCATTCGAATCAGCCGCTTCTGCTACCTTAAGAGCTAACTTAAACCGAGAATTAGACCAAATTTGATCATTAACAACACCCGAAGGTTTTTGCGTGGCAAGAATTAAGTGAATTCCCAAAGAACGCCCAATCCGTGCTGTTGATACTAATTCTGTCATAAATTCTGGCTCATTTTGTTTTAATTCAGCAAACTCATCTGAAATTAAGAACAAATGAGGAAGGGGTTCTGTTGGGAAATGTCCCTTTTCTCCAGCTCGTCCTTTTTTATATAACCTTGTATAACCATTAATATGGTTAACCCCAAATTGGCCAAATAAGCGTTGACGCTTTTGAAGTTCTGCTCGAATGGAAGCAAGAGCACGTTGAGTTCCAGCGCCGTCTAAGTTTGTGATAACTCCCATCAAATGTGGTAAAGATTTAAATAAATTTGCCATCCCACCACCCTTGAAGTCAATTGGTAGAAAACCGATATCTTCAGGACTAAAATTTAATGATAGTGATAAAATATAAGACTGTAAAATCTCTGATTTACCAGAACCTGTTGTCCCTGCAACTAAACCATGTGGACCATGAGCACGTTCATGTAAATTTAAATAAACAATATCATCTTTTCCCCGAACCCCAAGCGGGACTGCTAAACTTTTAGAAGCATCTCCACAAGCCCAACGACTTGATATGTTTAACTCATCTACTTGTTCCACATTATACATTTCTAAAAAGGTGATTGCATCTGGAAGGGAATTTTGCTGGCTTTCCTCATGGTTCAGGTTACTCAGGCTACGTACAACCATCTCATAATCATCTAACACAGGGTAAGGTTTAAATGTTTGATTTATGTATTTGCCTTGATTATTAATTAGAGTAGCTGTATTACTATTTTTTATACTAATCAAGGTTGTAATCGTTTCAGGTAGCTGACGCCTACTTTCTTTTGACCAAATAACAGTCACCCCAATAGACGCTAAATCGGGTCTTGAAAGAAATTCATTTATAGCATGGCCACTTAATAGATGATCATCTGAAATTATAATAACAATTTGAGGTAAATAGGTTTTATCCCGACCATTTTTTTCCTGAAAACGAGATTGTAGTACTTGATAAAGACTTGTCAACACAACATCCTTACTACGCTCGTCATAAACAAAACTTCGAACATTGATGGATGGTAACTGGAAATGTGGTAAGAAACGCCACTTTTTCCAGATTTGATTATAATCTTCTTGAGAAATTAAGTTAACAAATATAACATCATGATAAGAATGAAAGGCAGCAATTTGCAACAGAAGTTGCTGAATAAACAATTGACCCGTATTGTGTGATACCACAAGCCCAACAACATTGCCTGCAAGATTTGTTGTAACTGGTACTTCTTTTTGCTTTTTATAATTTTTTAGCAAATCTTGTGAGAAAATTGTGATATCGTCTTTTGTCAAATAATTTGTTTGATAATCAATTTGAAGGCAGCTATCAATGTCTCCTAAACCAAGCGAAACCACCATAAAATCTTCATTAAAAGGGAGACGCTCATAGAGCCGGTCATCATAATGTACTATCATCTCCATAAGATCATGAACACTTGGCTGTCGATAAAACAATATATTTTTCTCTTCTTCAAAATGCTTATGTAAAATTGATACTTGTTTCAGTAAGTATGCCTCATAATCTTCTACCCGCATAAGTTTTTTTTGCTTATACTCTTTTTTGTCAGAAAAATAGCCTGTAACTGAAAAGGTAGCAGTAAGAACACTCATCCCTCCCATTGTTAACATCATAATAGCATTGCGCCTCACCAATATAGCTACTAAACCTGAAAGAGCAATCATGCCAAGCGGTGGAATAATTGCTCGCCAAATAGCATTTTTCGGTTTTGTTGGTGGATTTTGTGGCTTCTCAATTTTTTGTTTCTCACTATAGATAATAGGAATGATACGAGGACTACGACGATAGTTTGGAAAATCAGATTGATAAATATTTTTTTTGTTCTCAATAAGAACACTTTTTTTATTGAAAATAGGCTCCTTAAAAAGTGAAAAGACCTGCCACTGATTTTCTCGGCGCTCAATAAAATAATTTTCTACAAAGATACAATCCCCTACGTTGAAAGGACGAACCACATCTGAGCTCACCAATTGATTATTAATATATAAAAGACTTCCATTTGGATATAGATAAACCTTGTTTTCTGCAAATAAAACATAAGCATTAGCCTGAATAGAAAGGTCAGCTTCTCTGCCATTTGAAATAATAAAATCTTTACTTGGAGGAAAAAGATATTTCGCATATATAGTCTTTGTCTCAAGAACAAAGATTAATTCATTATCAACCGTATTTGTACCTTTTGCTAATTCTTTCCCATTGACGTAGACTTCACTATTCATCATTTGAAATGTAAATTCTTGCTCACTAACAATCTCACCTTCACTAAGAGTAAGAATAGAAAGCTTCTCTCCAAATAAGATGATTTGGACTTGATTGGAATCATCGGTCACTAGATTATCTCCCATATGGTGAAAAAAGTAATTATTTTCTTTATTCATTTTTCACTTCACTCACTTTCACACCTAATTTGTTAGATAAGTCTTTAATCTCTTTGAGATATTCACTCAGTTTTTTCTGTTTCTCGGCTCCATCCATCTTTGGATCATTACGAACCTGTTCATACAAGTTCGTATAAGAGTGTAAGATCAACTGATTATCACCAATATTCTGAGCTAGATTCAAAGCCTTTTTATAATTCCCTCGTCCCAGATAAATCCAATATTCTAAAAGGTTCTCTGAACTTGATGGAGTAATTGTATTTAGGATACTCAATTTTTGCTTGTCGGATAAATTATCTAGGTGGATATAAGAAGAGGCCAAAACATATTTTGCTTCTTTACTAAGACGAATAATTTGGAATTTCCTCAAATCATCTGCTACATCATCATAACGTCTAGCAATAAAATGCCCTTGAGCATCTACCGTTGCTTTCTGCACAGGAGAGACCCAAAAATAAAAGTAAGCAGACAAAATACCTAAAATGATTGTAGTAATACCTGAAACAACTGTTCCGATAGTAAATATGTACCAATTTCGTTTCATCACTACTACTTTTTTTGCTTTTATTTCATCAGTAATCTTAGTGTAAGCTTTATTGATGTATTGCAATACTTCATCGTAGGTCTTGCACGCATCAATATCTTGCACTAATTGGTCTCTAATTGATGATATTCCATCTATTAATAAATCAAAATCAAGTTTTGGACGTAAAATAGAAACAATCAAGGCTTTATAGGTTGCTAAAAAGGTTTGCTCATTTAAATCCATAGGTTCCATAATTCCTATCAATCCATAATGAAGTATTTTAACTATGTTTCCTTGAACAAATATATTTTTAGGATGAATGTAAGGAATTTTAAAATCACTTTCTTTCCATTGAAGTATCCCCATTTTCTGCGCTAATTCCAAACGTTCAGCTTCTGTCATTTCACCTTTGACAAGCTCCGAGAGACTATCAGAGTATTTCGGTTTGTCATAAATTAACGACAGTGTTCCTTCTTCCTCTAAAGCCGTAGTAGCATCAACATAGTTTTCTATTGTAGATAATTTGGCGCGGACAAAATGACTGGCAAGTAGAGTTATTTTTACTTTTTCTTTACTATATTTAATTTCGATTTTATCGCTCATTTATTACTACCTCCAGTATATCACCGTTTCCTAATGGATATTCTACCAAGGGTCTATGCTGCTCAATTCGGAAACGCTTAAAATAAATATCTAAATGCCAGCTTGTAGTAATATTTAGCTTTTTATCTAAACCATTTTTACACATCAACTCTTTTACTTCTTGTAACGATAGAAATTTAGAAAAACGCAAATCGATTTCTTTATCCTCATATCTAATAGTCACGTTTAAATATCCTAATTCCATGAAATTTCCTTCCCAAGTGTACACCTAACACAGCCATCATTACAATAAACAATATTTCTCCGGCTCTTCCCCATATATTTATAGATTCGGACTTTTCTTTGTGTACTATTATAGTGTCAGATATAGTGTAGTTTTGAAAAAGAACCCGCTGATAAACTTGCATAATATCTTTGTTACTATTTTGGACACCATTTTTATTAAAATTAATCATATTAGCTGAAGCAACTAGCTTTTTTACGTCTAATTTTTCTTTTGTTGCTTGCTGTTCAGTTCTATCTATAAAGAGATTCGGAGCATATTGATGCTCTATTTCATTTCCACTAGAATGTTGCTTTCTCTGAGTGATGGAATCTGTCTTCATGTTCAATTCACCATCTTGAGCATAAACAATGTTTTCTAAAAACAAAAACATCAATAGTAAAATTCCAAATAATTTTTTCAAAGTTTGTATTAACTCCATTCTAATAATACTATCAAATTATTTCATTGGTCTACTAATACATCAGTCAATTTTGTTAAATCTAATTATGGTAAAAATTGTAATTT
Source organism: Streptococcus sp. SI1 (assembly GCF_030439945.1). Taxonomy (NCBI): domain Bacteria; kingdom Bacillati; phylum Bacillota; class Bacilli; order Lactobacillales; family Streptococcaceae; genus Streptococcus; species Streptococcus sp. SI1. Next base: position 143,665 of record NZ_JAQFJE010000006.1, on the reverse strand, counting down.
GTAACTCATATGCTATTAACTCTTTATCGCAAAACAAGCTGAGGGAAAAATCCCCCAACTTGTTTTATACTACACCTATCACAAGAAACACCATTGTGAGATTAAACATTTGGAGACTACTTTGTATTCATATACTTTTGAGCATATTGTTTATAGTTCGGTTGTTTCTTTTTGTTCATGGCATAAAGCATTGTTCCATATAAATCATCTTTTGATGATGTTGGCTGAATCATTATAGCAATATTTTTATCCTTTTCAGGAAAAATGACAGAATAGTCTTCACCGTTCTGTTCTATTTTATAATAAGTGAGACCTTTTTTAGTTTTTACCGATTTTTGTTTATAAGAAAATTTTTTCTCTCCTACAGTAACACTATCTTTATCAAATGTAATAGTTGAATTTTGACCATTAGCAGTCTGAACCTTCCATTCTCCTTGAAGATAATTAGTATTAGCATGATTGCCAGTAGAACTACTACAAGCTGAAAGAATCATAAGGAAAACTGATAACAGACCTGCTACCACTAAATAAAATTTTGTTTTACGCATTTATTTTAACACTCCTAAACATATTTTGAATTTCTAAATAATCTTTATTTTGAGCTTGTTCTTTCAAACTAACTGTGCCAGTAAAATTAATCATAAATTTTACGTTTCCAGACTCCACAAAAGTAGCAGCTAAAAACTGTGCGAGAGGACCTGAAAGTTCATCAATATAAGCATATTCTTCTACTTTCCATTGATAACCATTTACCTCTTGCAATTCATTTGTGAGATGTTTAATTCCTTCAAGCTTTTCTGTATAATCCTTAAGTTCAGCAGTATAAACATCATAATCGTAATTATGTGCCACAGTTCGAATATTGATTAAAAAATTGGGGGTGAAGGCATTTTCTTTAGGTTTCTTTAACGAAAGGATTGAGCCTGGTAAATTCCAATCCAACCAATCTTCTTCAGCCTCTAATTTTACACTTGGAAACATAGGAAATGCTTCACTTGGAAATTTTTTTATCATCATACTGTTGTTCTCCATTTTTTATATATATTAGTCTATTAATTCTATCATGAATGGTATTGACATTCAAATTTTCTTCTATGTATTCACAAAGCATCCCATTTTCGTAAAATATCTTACTAGGAAGTTTTGCTATAGGGATGTTTGAACATCCAATCATAACAATACTGAACACACCTCCTGGTCCTGTTGCTCTAAGTTCATTACCTTTAAATGTATAGGTGAATGCCCGAAACTCTGTATCATTGTATGCTCCAGAAATTACAAAGGACACTCTCATATCTGAGCCACGACCAAAAGGATAGTTAGTGAAATTTGCATATTTACCAACATATGGGTTCTTTCCAAGTTCAATACTGGTTGTACTTTCAGTTTTGCCTTTTGAATATTCTCTATAATAAATATTCCCTTGTGCTTTATCAAAGTAATAATGATATTGTTTGGCAAAGATTTCATACTGTTTGTTCTTTTTAGCTGAGTTACGTATAGCTAAATAGACAATCAAACCTACAGATAAGAAAATTAATATCATTGCTACTATAAATATAATTGTCAAAGTCATGAATCACTCCTATTTAGAACCAGTAAGCCACTTACCGAAGTCTTGTATATCTTTAAGCGCTGAACCATAATCAAAGTCAGCCTTAACACGGCCTCCAAGGCCTAAACCTAAAGAGGCTCCTAGATTTAAATCAATATCTAGATGACCACCTTCTTTTTTAAAGCTAGCACCAACTTCTCCACCTATACCAGCCTTAGCTGATCCTTCTACACTAAATGTTGTATAAAGCGCCTTGCCATGCGCCTCCCCTTTCGCTTGTGCACCAGCAAAAGCACTGGCATTAGCTGAAGCTGCCACCTCTCCATTATTTTTAACTCCGAAAGAAGCATCAGCACTGGCCTTAGCACCAGCAAAAGCATCTCCAGAAACCCCCACCTGGGCCTGAGTAATTCCATGACTAGTATCTCCTAGAGTAAGATCTGCACTTCCGCTTGCTTCTGCTCCAGCTTTTGCAGAAGCAGAAGCCTTAGCTTCTAACCCTGTTTTATCAAAAGTTACACTACCATCAGCATTCGCCCAAGCACCAGCCATCGCTTCTACTTTGGCATCACCTTTAGCAGCTAAAATACCTGAACCTACAGTAAAACCACCACTTGCAGATGCAGATACACCAAGCATAGCCTCAGCATGCGCTGTTACATCAATTCCATCTTTTGTCAAATTGGCTTTTATATTGGCGGCTGCTTTAGCGCCCACAAAAGCTTTGCCTTCACCATTGAATTTAACGCCTGCAATTTCAAATTCGCCACTAGTATCCAAATCAGCCAAAAATGCTGCCGCTTCTGCACTACCATCAGCATGAAGTTGTCCTTCGTCATCAACCCATATTTTCCCTGATGCCATTGCACGTTTTCCTTTTGAATCAGTAATGAATTTTTTCCACCAAGATATATTTGAACGAACAAAACCATTTAGCGTATTTGATATATTTGCTAAAAGTTCTACAGGAGTCGAATTTGCGATAGCTTCAGCAATTTTGTTAACCCCTTGCAAAAACTCGTTATTATTGTAAAAGCTTTTAGCGTCTGCTGCAGTATAACCGCTGGACGCATAACCTATTAAAGTTTCAATAGTTTGTGTTTGAGAAAGCAGTAAATCTGCAAGCTCAGTTCCCCTTGTCCAGCCGTTAAAACTTTCCATATTTGTTTTTGTATCAGTTAGAATCGTTTTGGCAGCTGCCAGAGGAGTTGTAATCGTTGAACTATCTGGATTTGTCAAAGAGATAATATCCGAAATGGATGAATAGATTGTAGAAGTTTCCGTATTAATAGTAGAGATGCTTGTTTCAATTCCTGAATAATTATCTAAAAGCCCTTGTAAATAATCTGTATCAATAACCGCATCTGCAGCATTCTCAGATACTGTACTTTGAAACTGTTCGATTGTTTTATCATATTGTGCCGATAAGGTTGTCAAAGCATTTGTAAAGTTAGTCAATAAAGGAACTTGATAATTATTAATCTTAGCATCAATAGCTGTTTTAACATCTCCGGTCAAGCTACTTGAACTAGTTAGATTTGTTAATGAATTTTTTGCAGTATCTATTTGACCATTCAAATTTGAAATAGAATTTGCTAAAGCAGTCTTTTGATTATTAACCTCCGTCATATCTATCTTCATGATTGTTCTCCTTTTACATTATAAATTTCTGAGACAATATTGCGACTGAAATAATCCTTGCGGTATTGATTCTCTATGTATTGCTCATCAATAGCGTCACTATATCCTTCTTGAAGTACTTTCTTAATAAAGAAATTAGAAATATATATTGGATTAACATCAGCCCGTAGACCATATGGATAAATACTGACAAGATAATCAATATATTCACGATCTTCTGGTCCTAATAATAGCCTCCGTCCTAAGACTATGGCTAAAAAAGGCATACCTATCTCATTCATTGAAGTAACCAATGCAGCAGGCAATAAGTCTTTATTGAGTTCTATAGTTGTACCTAAAGGTAAGATAGGAGATAATAACAAATCAGTATAAGCCAACCATCTTCTAAAATCAATCATACTCAAAGCCACTTTTGTTTCCAAGTACATGACTTCCACATTATTTTGTTCCCAATGTAATAAGATTTCAATAGAAGAACCTAAAATACCATGATGTGAATATGAATGCTCATGATTAAATAATATTAATTGGAGTTCACGAAAAGCCTCTTCTTGTTTTGCTAAAGAAAGCCCTACTTGTTTTAATACTTCTTTGTCAGCTTCTATGACTGCCAAATGATTCAGCGACATTTGGTAAAGTATATCCATTTCACCCATTCGTTGATTAATCTCCCCTCACCTGTAATTTATCCTTGAGCCTGTGCTTGATTGCTATCATCTGTTACTTTATTTTCTGCCGCTTGATTCATATGAGTGACATCAGTAGAAGTAAAACTTTGTAATTTAGCAACAGCTGTATTAAAACTTGAAATATCTTCATTAAAGCTAGTAAAAGGAGTCATTGTGGTTGTTGTAAATGTCAAGGAGGCTAAATCAACTATACCAGAAACACTAGTGTTTACTGAGCTTGTTAGTTCTGACCAAGCTGAATAATCTGTACCTGTCTTTGTCATTTTCCCTCCCTATTCTATTCAGTATTTGCCGCATTTGCAGATGCCTGATAAGAAAGCATATTACTATATGCTGTATCAGCTGCTGATTGCAAGCTAGTAGATTGAGTTTGTAATTCTGTAATTTTATTTGTGATACTTGTCAAATTTGTGTCATGACTAGTCTTATTTGTCGTAGCAGCAGACTTTGTCGAAGTATACTGTTCTGCGTACTTTGTTTTACGATCCCCTTTGAATTGTGAAGAGTCTTCTCCTTCTATGTCTGACATTTTATCAACAATATCAGTTTGAAAATTATTAATTTGAGTAGATAAATTCGTCTTAGCCGTTTCTAAACGAGAAATTTGAGCATCAATTGCAGCTTTTTGTGATATAGCATTATTATAATTAGCAGATTCTTTATTCGCTAAATCTTGATAATAGGATGCCGAAGTCTCTGACATTCGTATACTCCTCCATTCTATCAATTAAATAAAGAGGCCTAGGACATAATCCCAGCCCTCTACTTTTAGAGTACTATATTATAATTATAAACCAAAGCTCTGTGCATCTGATGCATCCCGTTCAGATACAGTATTTGCATAATTAGTTAATTGTTGGTTAATAGAAGTTAACAACTCTTGGAATTTTACTACATCGCCGTGTAATTGTTCATATTGTTGCAAATATGAATTAAAAGCACTCCCTTTCCAATGAGCTTGCATTTCGCCATTAGCAGTACTAACTGCTTGGATAGCTGTTTCAATTTGGTCGCGAGCATTTGAATACACTGCTGCTTGTGAAACAAGTTCTTCTGGTGATAATGAAATTTCTGCCATGATAGGTCTCCTTTAAAATTAAAGATTTTAAATAATTCTTAAATAAATTATTTTATAAAAATATTATACTCTTTTAATATAGGGTGTCAAGTATAATTTGAAATTTCTACAATTTTGTAAATAAACTGTAATTTTGAAATGTATTTTTTATATAACCAACAGTATTCATAACTGAACTTTTTATGATTGACCACAAAACCACGATTTTTTCAATTCAAGAGTACATAATTGCCCTTGTATTCCGTAAAAACGGCCTGTATCTCAGTATTGATGTCACGGTCCTTATCTGCTCTATCTAGCTGTTTAGCTGCTTGATAACCTATCCCACTATTTCCACCTGTTCTGATACATTTTTTCAGACTATTCCTCTATTAGTTTTCGATTTCTTGATAATACGTCATCACCTTCTCAACTTTTGCTAAACTGATTCCAAATAATTCTAAGCGTTTAAGCAACTGTTTCCCATTTGAATAGCCAATGCGGAGTTCTTCTCCTAAAAATTCACGACGTTTGCGGCTGTCATTGCCTGCCAGAAATCCTAAGCGAATCAAATCTGAACGTGTGATATCAAAATCAGTCTTTTTTTCAAAATTTTTAGTTACCTGAGAAAGAGCGGCTTTTAAATCTTCATAAGAAGCATGCTCGATCCCCAATGACTTCCCTTTATTTTTAGACTTAGGAGCGGCCTCATCACGCCTTAAAAAAGCATGTTGAACACTAGGAATAGCGATCATGATCATCCTACGAATCCGCTCACCATTGACATCTGGGTCAGTAAAAACGATCACTCCATGCAGGTCATGAAGACGTTTAATACGCTTCATATCTTCTTGGCAAATTGCAGACCCTCTCGTTTCGTAAGTTTCTACGTCAAAATACCGCTTGAGATTGGCCGTATCGTCCCGACCTTCCACAACGAGAACCTGAGAAATTTTTTCTTTCATCAATCTTCTTTCAAATTAAATATTCGCAGCGCATTTTCATACGTTACTTGTGCAACTTCTTCTGTTGTCAAACCACGAAGCTCTGCAATCTTGTCTACAACATAGCGAGTATAAGCTGTGCGATTTTCATGACCGCGTTTTGGTACAGGGGCTAGATAAGGCGCATCTGTCTCAACTAAAATCTTATCTAAAGGCAACTTCTGCGCAGCCTCTTGTACATCCAGTGCCTTTTTAAAAGTAACTACACCAGAAAATGAAATCATCATTCCCAGCTGGATAAAGCGCTCTGCCATTTCCAAAGAACCTGAATAAGAATGCATAATGCCTCCACGCGAACCGACACTTTCAGTTTTAATCACCTCATATGTATCGTCTAAAGCATCACGCGTATGCACTACAAAAGGCAAGTTCAACTCTTTTGATAACTGAATCTGTCGGCGAAAAACACGTTTTTGTACATCCTTTGGTGCTGTCATCCAATGATAATCTAGCCCAATCTCACCTAGAGCAATAACGTTTGGATCGTGTGAATGACTGATAATCATCTCTTCAACTTCCTGTGTGTACGTTCCTGCCTCAGTCGGGTGCCAACCAATCGTACTGTACAGTTCCTCATATTGCCGAGATAGTACTAACGACTTTTCAATAGTTTTTGCATCAAAACCTACAATATTCATCTTGGTAACACCGAACTCACGAGCGAAAGCAATCTCCTCAGCTTCTTTTCCTGTAAAATTCTCCACATTGAGGTGGGTATGTGTATCAAAAATGTTCATCTTATATTTCCTCTTTATATCATCTTCTATTATATCAAAATCTTGTAGTAAATGCAGATTGTCTTCTTTGCCATTCAACAAAAAAACCAGCGGTCTCGAGTTTCCGTTGGTTCTCCATCTTGTATTCGTTTGGATTATGCAGCCAAAACTTTGCGTCCTTTACGACGACGGCTAGCAAGCACACGACGACCGTTTTTAGTTGCCATACGATGACGGAAACCGTGTTTGCGCGCACGACGGATTTTACTTGGTTGATAAGTACGTTTCACTTTGAATACCTCCTCTTAGATTCTTGTATTCGTTTAGCCGGCTATTGTGATCAGTTACTAAACATACTTAACTATTCTATATGATTCTGGGGCTTTTGTCAATACTTACTGAAATAACTTTCTCTTTAAAAACGTAATCATAGGCTTCGAGTCGCTTCGTAAAAGGGAATTAAGCTTGTCATGGCCTCCTGCAACTGGGACAGCACCTGATCCCTTGAAGTGGCTTGATAGAGGGGAATATCGTATTTGACCAGAACCTTGCGAGCCTGACCGGCTGCCACTTGCTGGATAAGAAACTGACGATTTTTCTCCGTACCTTCAAAGCGCTGACTCAGGCCATTGATCTGAACAAAATAGTAAGCTGGTGACTGGATAGGCAGATTCAGTACTCGGTTTTGCTTACTAAGGCTATCTTCATCTTTCTTGCGCTCCATGAAACTCACCTCTAGTGACACCCCAAAGTCTTCTGCAGTTCCATACAAGCGCAGAGCAAACATAGGCTCCGTAATTTCCCCATAACCTTTAAGATAATTCCAAAAATGTGGCCGCAGCATCTGCGCCTGATTCATCCACTGACTAGTTCGCTCCAAGGTCAGCTTGGGATAAAGGCACTGAAAATCCTTGACCAAGTCTGCAAACTCCTTACGCGCTGCCTGTCCATTAGCCTTGAACTCCAGCATGGACTTGCGCAACTGGCCTGCCTTATCTGGAGAAATGTACTTGACTCCCTGATGGGGTAGAAAGCTTTCAATAGCTGGAAAAAGTGACATGAGAACTCCTTTCTTTTTACTCTTTATAATAGAATGCTTCTGGGTTATTCACGTTAACGCTTTGCGTAATAAGAATCCTGTCCCTCTTACGATTAGAAGCATCCATTATTTTTTGATTATCCAAAGTCATAGACATATCTATACTAGCAGGAATAAATAAGACGGCTGCACCCGGTCCTCCAAAGGATACTCCACCTTGTAAATAAGAATTAATCATTTTAAAATTGTTTCCTAATTTCAAGTCATTATTAACCAAGCCATTTTTATCAAATACTAATTCATTCCCCCACCCATTTCTCCATGTACCTTCAACACTAGAATAATCTCCTTTTTGGATGGCTCCCAAATCCATTTGGGACGAACTATTTTGTTCTTTCTGATTTCCAACACTTGTCGTTGCTTGGTAGTTTTCTATATCTTTCCACCTTAACGAAGATAGGTCAAGCTCTTTTTTAGAAGCTAACCCAAAAACTGAACCTACGCTTTTTTCAGAATTTGAATCTACACCAGTTATTTGAAAATCTGCTTCTTTTAGCACATCTATACCACTATTATCAGATTTCAGTTGATAAAGATAACCCTTAGCATCTGGACTTAGAGAATGCCATTGAGCATAAGAGACTGTCCCATCTGTATATATTGTGGCGCTTTCTCGACTTCCACCTACTGAAGCTACTTTTGATTGAGCTAAATAAGTTGATGTCCCTTGATTCAAATAATAAACAGCCGCTAAATAATAAACCCCATTAGAATGATGTCCTGTGATTAATTCATCCGTCCCATTTTTATCAATATCATAAAATGTGTATATCTTCGCACGACCTTCAGAAGTATCTTTCTTTAATTTATCCAAAGTCGAAGCATATAATTTTTCATCTTGTGCTACTGAAATCGAAGAACTCTTTTGCTCTTTGTCCAATGTACTCTTACTTGAGTCAGAAGTATTCTCCTGCTTCTCTATTTTCTTTTGACCACAGGCGCCAAGTAGTACTAACCCTAAAATAATTAGAAAAACTCTCTTCTTCATATATCATTCTCCTAGTTTATTACTACAAAAGCCAGCATCTCTGCCGGCTTTCTCTTTATTCACTATCAATATCCACTACAACATAACGGTTTGGTTCATCACCCTCTGAATAGCTGGTAAGTCCATCCATTTTAGAAACGATTCGATGAATAATTTTCCGCTCATTGTTGGACATAGGATCTGTCTTTTGACTATGTTGATATTCTAATACACGGTCAGCTAGCTTTTGAGCGTAGCTTTGTAGAACTTCTGCTCGATGTTCTACATAATCATTGACATTGATAGAAATGTAAAAGCTCTTAGAGTAACGATTATAAAGATAATTCTGTGCTAATAGCTGAAGAGCTTTCAGTACTTTTCCGTGATATCCGATAATGCGGCCAGGCTCATTAGTATCAATCTGCATATTGATTGTACGGCGATTATGAGTACTTGCAAGGCTAGCTTCTACATCCATTTCATCCACGATGTTTTGCACATAGCTTGTCACACTCCCCACCACTTCTTCAAGATCATAATTTTCTTCAACTTGAATGCCTAAATCTTCAAAATTAGCTGACTCTTCATCGATTGGTTGGGTGTTCGAGTGCTTTTCTGCAGCTTGATCAAAAGAAATAATCTTGTCAGTTGGCTTTTCTTCTTGACCGACCGATTTTTGAAAATTTACGATATCGCTATCTTTCAGTAAGTCAATCGTTCCCGTTTCTTCAAGAATCGTACTCGCTTCTTTTTCGTGTTTCAAAATTTCAGCTTTGACATCATCTGAAATTTCTTTACCTTCTTCTTCGATTTTCTTAATCGCTGCCACAACATGTCCTAAATCAACCGTTGCTTCGCTCACACTTTTTACGGGCTCATTTTGCGCATTAATAATATCCGGAACACCTTTGACAGCTCTTTGATTAGCTTTTACTACTGTTGTTTCATTGATAGCCTCAACATCAACTTGAGCCAATTTCTTACCAAATAATCCTAAAAACCCTTTTTTCTCACGTGAAATCACTTTGATATGTGCCTTCATCCGTGGAATATCTAACTCGCGCAAGCCATTTTGAATAGCTTCTTCAACACTCGTTCCTGTAAACAATACCATACAAGCGCCTCCTTACTTTTTCTTTTTTTGTGCTTTGCGATAGGCACGTTTTTTCTTTTCTTCCCGTTCACGCTCAAGCATCGCTTTTGCTTCTCTCTCTGCAATGATTTTATATGGATTGCTCAATAAAAGCGTTTGGAAAACCTGATAAGCATATGATGTGCTCCAATATAAAGCAACCCCACTAGCTACGTTGACCGCAAAGAAAAAGACAAAGACTGGCATGATAAACATCATTCCCGTCATCAAACCATTACGTTCTGCCATTCCTTTATTGCTCAACCAAGTGCTTAAAAAGGTGAATGCAGCTGCTAAAACTGGCAAAATATAATAAGGGTCTGTCGCCCCAAGATTCATCCATAGAAAATGCCCAACTTTAAGAAACTCAACACGAATCAAAGCATGGTATAACGCAATCAGCACAGGCATTTGAATGAGCAAGGGCCAAAATGATGCCGAAGGTTTCACTCCTAATTCTCTATATAGTTTTTGCGTTTCTTGAGCCAGACGATTACGGCTTTCCATATCACGCCCTGGATACTTCGCTTGCAATTCTTTCACCAATGGCTGTGCTTCCTGCATTTTGCGTGAAGCGTTAATCTGCAATTGGAAAACCGGCAAAAGCACCGTCCGAATAATTAAAGTGAAGAGGATAATCCCAATTCCTGTACTTCCATTAAACGAAAGAAACCGAATCGTTACAGCAAAGAGATAGACAAATCTCTCCCATAAATCTGACGAACTCGCTGTGACTTCACTTGTTCCACACGCTGTTAAAATGAAAGAGGCTAGAACTAAGAGCCCCATCAATTTACTTTTCTTTTTCACTACTTAAACCATCCTGATAAATTTTTGCTATTTTTAACACATGAAGCAAGTTTTGTTCTAATTCTTGGTAGGTCAAAATTTCTACACCTTTCCGTGAAATGACAACAAAATCAAGCGCTGCTAACTCTACTTGATGAGTTAACAAAACGTGTCGAATACGTCGCTTAATCTTGTTGCGCATGACTGCATTTCCTAGTTTTTTACTGACGGATATTCCTACTCGAAAATGTTTTTGTTCCTTTTCTAATTTATAAATGACGAATTTTCTGTTGGCAACACTTTGCCCCTTTTTGAAAATTGCATTGAAATCTTTCTCGCTCTTGACGCGATAGCTTTTCTTCAAAACTCAACTCCATCTACCAAAATTATATCTATTATACCATAATTTTCAAAAAAACCAATAAGAGCAAGCATATTCGCCATTTAACCTACTCTCCCTACTTAAACCAAAATGAAGGTTATAAGCTATTTTTCTAAGAATTTAAAGTTCACGTTGTTTTTAAGATCTTAATCCAAAAAGAACAATCAAGATTTGCTCCTAATCGCTCTTTTACAATGACTAATAAATGTTACTTGCATTCACAATCTTGTTTTTTCAACTATTTACTAGTTTCTTTTGCAAAAAATTGTGTCGCTGCAACTGCTGTTTTCCAGCCTTTATATAATTTTTGGCGCTCTAGTTCTGGCATAGTTGGATAGAATATTTCCCCAACCGCATTTAATGTTTTCAGCTCCTCCACATCTTTCCAATAGCCAACCGCAAGTCCAGCTAGAAAAGCCGCCCCAAGAGCCGTTGTTTCCAAATTTGTCGCACGTGCTAACTCAATCCCAAGAATATCTGCTTGAAATTGCATAAGAAAATCATTCATTGCAGCGCCACCATCTACCTTTAGAACTTGGATAGCTGTATCAGTATCCATTTGCATCGTATCAATGATATCGCGTACCTGATAAGCAATGGATTGCAAAGTGGCTTTGATAAAATCTTCTTTACTCGTTCCACGTGTCAAACCAAAAACAGAACCTCTTGCTTCTGGATTCCAATAAGGTGCTCCAAGGCCTGTAAAAGCTGGAACGATATATACTTCATTTTCATTGGTGGAATTTTTTGCATATTTCTCAGATTCAGGTGAATTAGAAATCATGCGCAGGCCGTCACGAAGCCACTGAATAGCACTACCCGCAATGAAAATTGACCCTTCCAAAGCATAAGTCACTTTGCCATTTATCCCATAACCAATGGTTGTCAAAAGATTATTTTTTGATAAATTGCATTCCTGCCCAGTATTCATAATAATGAAAGAGCCTGTCCCATAAGTATTCTTCACCATTCCCGGCTCAAATGCCAACTGACCAAAGAGAGCAGCTTGCTGATCGCCTGCCATTCCTGAAATCGGTACTTCTCCTCCATAGAAATGGTAGGGAACTGTTTTTCCATAAATTTCTGAGTTTGAACGAACTTCTGGTAACATGACTTTTGGGATATTGAGCAAAGATAAAATCTCATCATCACACTTCAAATCCTTGATATTATACAACATCGTCCGCGCTGCATTGGAATAATCAGTCACATGAGTTGCACCATCCGTTAATTTCCATACCAACCATGTATCAATCGTTCCAAAGAGCAATTCCCCTTGTTCTGCTCGTTCCTGAGCTCCCTCTACTTGATCCAAAATCCAGCGTACCTTAGTTGCAGAGAAATAAGCATCTATAATCAAACCTGTTTTTCGATGAAAGAACTCTACATAGCCATCTTGCTTGAGTTTTTCTGCTAAAGGAGCTGTTTGTCGAGATTGCCAAACAATAGCATTATAAATAGGCAAACCCGTTTTCTTATCCCAAACAACCGTTGTCTCTCGCTGATTAGTAATACCAATTGCTTCAATCTGATTTGGCTTAATGCCACTTTCAATAAAAGCACCTGCAATAACCGACTGTACAGAATTCCAAATCTCATTTGCATTGTGCTCAACCCAGCCTGCCTGTGGGAAAATTTGAGTAAATTCTTTTTGACTTGTGGCAACCTTCTCACCTTTTTTATTGAAAATAATCGCTCGCGAGCTAGTTGTCCCTTGGTCAATCGCCATGATATAAGTTTCTTGTGACATAAAGCGCCTCCGTTGTATAATCTGCTTTTATTATACACAATAAAGCGCTTTCTTTCTATCTTTTTCTTCTGTTTTTGTGAAAATTTCACTCAATTATATGCTTGGCGTATAAAAAACGACTCCCTTTCAGAAGTCGTTCCATTGAATACAAATTACAAACGAGCGTTCAATTCTTGGCTCAAGTCTTCAAATCCTGGTTTCCCAAGGAGGGCAAACATATTTTTCTTGTAAGCCTCAACACCCGGTTGATCAAATGGATTAATAGCATTCAAATAACCAGAAATCGCAATAGCAAGTTCAAAGAAGTAAATCGTGTACCCAAGAGTAAAGGCATCTTGCTCTGGAAGTGTTACATACATATTTGGCACATCACCATCTGTATGAGCCAGAAGCACACCATCTGTCGCTTTCTTATTAACGAAGTCAACATCTTTGCCTTGTAGGTAGCCGAGTCCATCTAGGTCTTCTGCCAATTCAGGGATCGTCACGTTCTTGCGTGGTTTATCCACACGTACAACTGTTTCAAACATAATACGCGCACCTTCTTGGATAAATTGTCCAAGAGAGTGAAGATCTGTCGAGAAGTTAGCTGAAGTTGGGTAGATTCCTTTTTGGTCTTTTCCTTCTGACTCTCCAGCCAATTGTTTCCACCATTCTGAGAAGTATTGAAGTGATGGCTCGTAGTTAACCAAAATTTCAGTTGCATAACCTTTGCGGTAAAGGATATTACGAAGAGCTGCGTATTGATAAGCTTCGTTTTCTGCAATCTTGTCTGAAGTGTAGTCTTTACGTGCTGCGTTGGCACCTTCCATAAGGGCTTTGATGTCAGCGCCTGATGCAGCGATCGGAAGCAATCCAACTGCTGTCAATACTGAGAAACGTCCACCGATGTCATCTGGAACCACAAATGTTTCCCAACCGTTAGCATCTGCTTCAACCTTAACAGCACCTTTTTGGCGGTCAGTTGTCGCATAGATACGTTTGTTAGCTTCTTCTTGACCGTATTTATTAATCAAGAGTTCTTTGAAGACACGGAATGCGATGGCAGGTTCTGTCGTTGTCCCTGATTTAGAAATCACATTGACTGAGAAATCTTTATCCGAAACGTATTCCACCAAGTCTGCAAGATAAGTAGATGAAATAGAGTTTCCTGCATATAGAATTTGAGGAGCTTTGCGTTCTTCTTTGGTTTGCAAGTTCGCAAAATGATTGTTCAAGAAGTCAATTGCGGCCTTTGCTCCAAGGTATGAACCACCAATCCCAATCACCACCAAGACATCGCTATCTGATTTGATTTGTTCTGCTGCTTTCAAAATACGAGCAAATTCTTCTTTATCATAGTTTTCTGGAAGGTCAAGCCAACCACGGAAGTCACTTCCTGCACCAGTTCCTTTGCGCAATAGTTCATCTGCTGCAGAAACTTGTGTTTGCATATAGTCCACTTCATGCGGTGCAACAAATTTTCCAAGAACGTTTGAGTAATTAAACTGAATATGTGTCATTATAGTCCTCCAATTTTTCTTCCCTACTATGATACCGCTTTACCACTTTTTTATCAAGCAATTTTCTTGACTAAAACGTTTCCAAATTGTTTTTTTATAGTTAACTTTCAAAAATCGCAATCTCATACCAATCTTGAAAGCAATCGTTTGCGTAAATCAAGAAATAATCACCCACAGAATACTTCTAAAATAAAAAATAGAGGAAAATAAATAGCAGCTTAATCTTAGTTTCTAGAGTTTAACTGATGTCTCCTTTTTTGAGTCGATTATTTTGCAAAGACAGCAAAAGCGCCAATAGTGAACAGACAGCAAAAATAAACCAGCACAAATAGATATTGTAGGCAGAGAGAACTGAAAAGAGGACCGTTCCCAATGGTAAAGAAAAGGTAAATAACAATCCAAGAAAGTTATTACTTTGAGCCAACACATTAGATGGTAAATTAGCCATTAACATAGCATCCAGTTTAGGTGTAGATTTTCCCATTATATAAGCTGAAAAAGCTAAGATAATAATCCCAATGATTGGTGGCAGACCTACTAAATTACTAATGCCAACTAGTCCAAATGAAGAACTATTCATGACAAGCAGAAATGAAAATGATTTTTTTGAAAAATAATCGTGAGGTGTCAAACTTCCTAGAATGGCGCCAACCAATAGAACAACTTCTACAATCAAAAGAGATTGCGCATAAGTAAGATGAAAAATGGTATGTTTTAGAAAATAAAAATTGTAAATACTGTTAATAGCTCCTCCCATCATATTCAAAGTTAAAATCGCAAGCAGCAAGTGAATGAAAGAAGCATTTTCAGATTCTTGAAAAATCAACTCCATATTTTGATAAAGCATTTTAAATTGTGTAAAAAGAGAATTTTTCTCAAAAGTTGAGGTCACAGTTTCATGAATTAACTGACGGCGTTTATGTAGAAGCACCATAGAAGAAATTAAAAATGATAGAGCATTGATCGTAGCAACTAATGCAAAATTATTGGCTGAAATTGCAAGCAACCAAACCCCTACTGTTTGTCCAGTAATGCTACAGCAATAAGTGATAAATTGAGTAAAAGAGTAAGCTTCAAATAACTCATCTTTTTCTAAATTCTTTTGTAAAATCGGCATTCTTAAGCCACCAGCATAGTCACTTAAAACATCTGTCACGACATTTAAGAAACACACAATTGCAAAAACAAGGAAGGTTTTACTAGAAATCAAGAAAGCTACTACTGTAAATAGAATCGCCTGAACAAAGCCTATGACAATCATGAGATCGCCTTTTTTACCTGTCCTATCGGCTTGTACTCCTATCCAAAATGTAAAAAACGTTGGAATAATCGTAATGATATTTGCAATAAATACAGCTATATTTGCGTAGGGTAAACTAGCAGCATAAATCACAAATACAATATTGTATATGTAAGACCCCATTAAATTGAACATTCTTGATAGTGTGATACTTCTATATAGTGCATTAGAAAAAAATAATTTCATATTAAGTTTCCTTTCCAGTCTTTGTATGATTAGCAATAGACTTTCATTGCACTCAGTATATCTTAAAAGGTAACATTCAAACTAAATTTGTCATATATTCAAATCCATTTCAGTAACAAAAAAAGCAAGGAGCATGCTTTAGCCATGATTAGCTAAACCTATTTCCTTGCTTTTAGCTTTCTAACATTCTTCTGATTTGTCATTTATTCAAATTCTTTTAACCATTCGGACATATTTTTAGAGTAATAATTTGCGCTATGCTCACAGCCAATGATTTCAAGAGTTGATATGGCATTTTTCATTCTTGTAAGCCCCTCATTTCTCTGTCCTAAAATATAATCATGCTGTCCATCTGCGAACAAATAGACAATTCGCAAATAGGCTTCATTTTCATCAAAAAACTTTTCTTTTATTTTTTTATCAAAATAAGCTGCTTTATTTAAACTTTTTTTGTCAATTGCTTTAAACAGTCCATTCAGGAGAATGGTGTAGATATAATTTTTATTTTTCTGTAGATCCCCTAAAAAATCAACTCTTTGTAACATTTCTCGAGTGTACCGAAAATAGAGATCAATAGGAAATAAAGCTGCTATATCTGAAAACAATCGCAACTCATATTCTCCCCAGATTTCAACAGAAAAGAAATAATCATATAAAAAATTCAGCTCGACCTCTGTTGCTTGAATGGTTTCATCCAAGAAAAACATGTGACCTTTGATAACAATAGCATTTAGGATATGCTCCTCTTCTTTTTTAGATTGGTATTGATCTATTTCATTGTTGTACATTTCCCATAATGTCTTTATATCCTTCTGTTCTTGAGCCTCCCATAGTTTATTTTTTAGTAGAGTGTATGAAGTAGGCTGAAAGCCACGTACTAAATAAACAAATTCTTCTAGTTCTGTTCTAATATTCTCTAAACCAATTAACAGTTTTGAGGCCGAAATATCTGACGTTCCATTTTCAAACTTACTGAGCATGGAATATGAAAACTCCTCTCCAGTTGCTTCCTTAAGAGAAATGTGCCTCCCTGTTCGTAGTTCTCTAAAAATCTCTCCCATGTAATACATCTGTCTTTTCCTTTCTCAGAAATGATACTGATTTATAACTAAACACTATTTTTGAAGAAGTTTTTCAATTCTTCAACACGCGCTTTAACAATTGTTCCTATTCTTCAAAATAAAAAGAGCACACAATTCACACTCGCTTAGGGCTGCTGGATTCCTCCCCTGACCCGCTTCACGCAGAATTGTTGCTCCGATAAGTATTATACCATAAATTTGTTTTTATGCCAATTAAGATTTTCCCTTCATCCAAAAAGAAAGGGAAAATAAACAGATAAATAAACCTAGAATCGCTGGCACCACAATTGTTAAACCAGCTCTCCCACTATCTAGATAAGACCAAAGGATTTTCAAAAAAGCTGTAAGAATCAAAAGTATTGCCAACAATTTCCAACTATGGAGCCAAGTTGCTCTAATCAGGAGCAGAAAGAAACTAATCACCAAAAAGACAAATAAAATTTTTTTGAGATTCCAATCCGCCTGTAAAAAATCTTGCTCATAAGTTAGAAACTCTTTTACCAAAGGAGAAGTCGTCTTTGGTTCCCAAAACCAAATCATACTGGTAAAAAGAGCAAAGATGCTAGCAGAAATTCCAAGAAGGCTCTTTCGATAGGAAAAATAGATAATCGGTAAAATGAGAATCGGACGGATATACCAAGATAACTGATTTTGATGACGTGTGAAAGCCCAAGCTTGAAATTCTACATTCCCTATCAGCAACCCAATAAACAACAATGTCAAAAGAAAGAATAAAATACTTAGCCAACGTTTCATCTCTGTCTCCTCTTTCTAAAAAAATCTTGCATCATCTGAGCACATTCTACCTCCAAAATCCCAGTTTCCAGTTCAACTCGGTGATTAAGACGTTCATCCGTTAGAATGTCATAAAGACTGCCTGCTGCGCCGAATTTTGGATTCTTTGCACCATAGATAACTTGTGGAATGCGAGCCAGACCAATAGCACCACTGCACATGACACAAGGTTCAATAGTGACAAAAAGGGTCGTATCCAGCAGACGCCAGCTATGCTCATGCTGATTGGCTTTCTCAATTGCCATCACTTCCGCATGCATGACCGCTCGCTGCAATTCCTCACGTGCATTATGTCCACGGCCGATAACCTTCCCGTCCTTGACAATAGCACAACCAATCGGAATTTCATCATTAGCAAGCGCAATCTCTGCTTCTTTCAAAGCCTCCCGCATAAAAAATTCTTTTTCTTCAACTGTATAGTTCATCTTTTCACCGTCTAATCCTCTGTATAATAAAAATCTCCTAATTCATAAGTCGTGACTTCCTTGACATGAAGTTTATATTTGGCAACTAGATCCGCAATATCCTCGCTATTGATTAAAGTAATGACTCTAGTCCCTTGACGAGCTGCTTCAATAGCACTTCTTGAAAAATCAGAAGTTGTAATAAAAATACCATATTCTGCATTGTATTTATCCATTGCACCGCGGAATTTATTAATCTCCAGAGAAGGAACATTGTTTTCCCAACGCTTTGCTTGGATATCTACACGATTGGTTCTGAAGTCATCTGTACTAGTAATATAAAACCATCTAAACCACCATCATTAGTATAACTAACCTCAATTTTTTCATCTAGTTTGACACCCATCTCCTTGACTAGACCACGAGCAAAAGTTTCAAATTTTTGTGGTGACATAGATTTTAAAGCTCTCGTCAACTCAACTCTCCAATTTTCTTTTGAGTCATCTAGTGAATGTTTTAATTCCTTTTCAAAGGATAACTTAAAGAATTGTTTTAACTTCTTCTCATTTTTCCAAAATTGAATGGCCTTCTGTTGAATATCGCTAGCAAAATGCTCATCCAGTTTCACTTTTCTACCTAATTCTGTCAATTCAAAAGTCGATTGCTTTGGTTTAGAAAGATAACCCGTGGTAAGCAAACTTTTGGCAGAAAAATCAAAAGTGTAATCACTAGGTTTATAAATTTTCCACTTTTTTGAGACACTTTTTCTTCCTCAAAAAAATTCTCATCTATCGTATTTTCTCCCTTTTTAATAGCATCTAGCAACTCTCGTTTGGTTGCATAGCCACCTAGCTTTTTTAAATTCCTGATAATTTTACTTATCATTATTTTTTCCTGTTCTTTATTAGACAAATCTGTAAAGTTCATCATTTATCTCCTTTGTTCTCCATTTATTATATCATGTTATAAACCCGAAAATATAAAAAAAGCCACCTTTCGATGGCTTTCAGGAGATTATTATGAAAAAGTTTAGGATTTCTATCAAATAAAGTTAGGAGGTCTTCATCTGATGATTTTAGTATAACCTAGCCAGCTTAAAATTAACTTAAGAGAGAATCATTCTTTAAATTTTTTTATTGCGTCAATAAAAAGCGAGCCGAAACCCGCTTTGTTTGCTTCTATTACAAACTTGACCAAACACTTTCCAGGATGTTTGTCTGTTCACGACCAGGACCGACAGAGAAAGTAGAAATACGAACACCAACCAATTCACTGACACGGCGGACATAGTTGCGAGCATTCTCTGGCAACTCTTCTAAACTGCGAACACCTGTAATATCTTCTGACCATCCCGGCAATTCTTCATAGATTGGCTTGCACCGTTTGAGCTGCTCCAAACTAGCTGGGTAATAATCAATGCGCTCACCATCTAAATCATAAGCGACACAGATTTTAACTGTATCAAGTCCCGTCAAAACATCAATTGAATTGAGAGAAAGATTGGTAATTCCAGATACACGGCGGCTATGGCGCATCACAACTGAGTCAAACCAACCAACACGGCGAGGACGTCCTGTTGTCGTTCCATATTCATGGCCAACTTCACGAATGCGGTTGCCTACTTCATCAAACAATTCTGTTGGAAATGGTCCATCACCAACACGACTGGTATAAGCTTTGCAAACCCCGACAACTTTGTCGATTTTACTTGGCCCTACTCCCGAACCAATCGTCACACCACCTGCAACAGGATTAGATGACGTTACAAATGGATAAGTACCTTGATCGATATCTAGCATCACTCCCTGCGCCCCTTCAAAGAGCACTCGCTTGCCTTGATCAAGAGCATCGTTCAAGATAACAGAAGTATCTGTCACGTATTGTTTAATTTGCTGACCATATGCATAGTATTCCTCAAACATATCGTCAAATCTGATAGCTGTGCTGTCATAGAGTTTTTCAAACAGACGATTCTTCTCAGCCAAATTACGCTCTAAACGTTCTCTGAAAATATCCTTATCTAGCAAATCTGCAATCCGAATTCCGACACGAGCGGCTTTGTCCATGTAAGCTGGTCCAATTCCCTTAATAGTCGTCCCGATTTTATTATCACCTTTTGCTTCTTCTTGTAAGCGGTCTAACTCAATATGATAAGGTAGGATAACATGAGCACGATCTGAAATCCGAAGATTATCCGTCGTAACACCTTCTTCGTGCAAATAAGTCAATTCACGTACCAAAGATTTTGGATTAACCACCATTCCATTCCCGATAACAGAAATTTTATCTGGGAAGAAAATACCTGACGGAATCAAGTGCAATTTATACTTTTTACCGCCAATTACAATGGTATGACCCGCATTATCTCCGCCTTGATAACGGGCAATGACTTCGGCATTGGCTGAAAGGAAATCTGTAATCTTTCCTTTTCCTTCATCTCCCCACTGGGTCCCTACAACAACAACTGATGTCATAATCTTGTCTGAGCTAAGTGCTCGTCCTTTCTTGTCTACATGGCAGGAGTCTCACCCGCAATTATATCTTACACTTTATTATAAGAAAAATTCCTTCTTTTTTCAAGATAAGACCGCCATCGTTATTTGCAAATGACGAAGTTTGAACATCTCACCTTTGTAAAATCTGTATCTTATCTAAAATTATGAGCATTTTCTTTTAAAAAAGTTCGGAAAACGTAGTAGACATTTGTCTTCTAAGCATTTTTATAATAGACTAAAAAGATTAGAAAACAAACAGGTATTTACCATGAACATCAATCATTTGTTAGAAAAAATAGCAGTAGATGCTCCTATTCTACAAGCTACTTTCGGAAAGGACAAATCGATTGTCATCAAGCCTAAATCCACTAACTTCGGTTTAGGAATTTCTATTTTTCAAGAGCCTACCAATCTAGACAGTTCCCAAAAAGCATTGGAAATTGCCTTTTTAGAAGACAGCTCTGTCCTTGGCGAGGAATTTATCGCAGAAACCGAGTACTGCTTTTTCGTCCTAGATGGCAAATGTGAGGCGGTACTCCTACGTTTGCCAGCCAACGTTAGAGGAGACGGTCGACACACTATTCGAGAATTGGTCGCTACGAAAAACGCCAATCCCCTGCGCAGTCGAGATCACCGCTCTCCTTTGGAAAGAATCAAACTAGGAGAGATCGAGCTATTCATGCTAGAACAGCAAGGTTA
Source organism: Streptococcus sp. SI1 (assembly GCF_030439945.1). Classification (NCBI taxonomy): domain Bacteria; kingdom Bacillati; phylum Bacillota; class Bacilli; order Lactobacillales; family Streptococcaceae; genus Streptococcus; species Streptococcus sp. SI1. The sequence continues at coordinate 122,421 of NZ_JAQFJE010000006.1, read as the reverse complement.
TAAAGCAGACGATATCTTACCAAAAGGAGTTCAAGTCTTTCTCCGGTGCAATTCTAATATTTCTACTGGCGGAGACTCAGTAGATGTGACTGAAATCATGCACACTTCCTACAAGGAATTAGCGGCAGAAATGGCAACTGCTATGGGAGCTTGAGTTTGTGGCGTGGATTTAATTATCTCGGATAGCACGCTTCCAGCCAGCAAAAAAGAGTCCAACTGCACCTGCATCGAACTCAATTTCAAGCTATATATATACATGCACACCTATTGTGCAGAAGGACCCGGTCAAAGCATTACGCCTAACATTTTAGCGAAACTTTTCCCAGAAATTTATTAAACTTTATACCACAAAAAACGAGCATAAATAGCTCGTTTTTTATATATAGCAATGAAAAATTTAAAAATTTTGACGGGGCTTCTCAGCTACTCCCAGTCTCTTCCATGACCGTGTTTGATTTCAAATTCAAAATAGCCATCTTCTTGAATCTTTTTGAAAATGTCCCGATAGGCTTCCTCATCAAAAAACGCTCCTTTATAAAGGATTTCAAAACTTAAACCGTCGTATTCTAAGTAGGCATGTGAGGAGCGAAAACCATTTCTCTTGTAAAAATCCATACGGGCTTTTCGCTGTTCCAGATTATCACAAGGCTCATCCAGCCGTTCTACTTCTAAAATCATGGTTCTTTGATAAAAATCCACCAACTTATCAATAATTTTGCCACCATAACCGTGACTGCGCAAATGAGGCATAATCGCAAAAAAGCTGATATAAAAGGCTCTTTCATTGTAAACCGAAAAGGCAAAACCGACAAATTCATCACCGTCATAAAAGGCAAAGAAATGAGAATATTCCCCATCTCCATAGCGTAGCAACTCAGATAGCGGTGCACGCTCCTCCTCAGGAAAGGCTTCTGTATTGAGTTGTTCTACTTTTTCTAAATCCGGAAATTCGGCTGTAATAATTTGACTAGTTAAGGACATCGCTTTCCTCTTTCTAAGCCGTTTTTCTTTTATTTTACCAAAAATTAAGATATTTGAGAACTATTGGACAGAAATATAAAGTGCGACTAAAACGCCCTTTAAATTTACTCATTTTTATAATATAGTCATTCAGTTTATTTTTAGTACGTTGTTAACTCACCTTACCTAACTCCAGTTATGCCTGTGAATCATTGTCCAACACTAAATTAAAACTGAAATTCTTTTTGATAACTAGTTGTTTCCCAAAGATAAAATTTTGTTTAACATATCTGCAAATGTTTCAAAAGATGTTGGAAAAACCAAACCTGAATAAAATAAAAAAATTGTGTTCAGAAAATTCAATAATACGGATACACGTTTAAATTTTTCTGTTAACTTTATCACTCCCATATAAAACACTAAAAATAACACTAAATTAATTGACACAAACACAATAGCGCCAAATATACTCATTTTAGGAAATACAAAATGAGTGCTACTACCAAAAACGTTTGACACAAAAAGTGAAATAATAAAGAGTATAGAGGACCAAACTAGATAAGCTACAATACGTCTCAAATATATTCGCTTCACTTTATACTTACTTGTTATTAAATTGTCGTATTGACTGGTTCTAATCTCATATTCTAACTCCTCATTTGCTAATAATGTAATATTTGTTACTAGAAAGTAGATATAAAAATACAAAATATTTAATAATGTTTGGCCCGAAAAAATCATGATGATCCCTACAATAAATATCAATGTATAAATAGCATCACAAAGGCTATCAAATTTGTATTGTTTTCTATAATAAAAATATCTCTTTAACTCGTTAAACATGAAAAATATTTCCCTTCTTTTTTGCCATTTTTAAAAATATGTGAAACAGTACAAAACCAATACTCCAATAAACCACACCATACCATAGTATTATAAGCACTTCAGTAATTGATGGACGGTGAATGAATTCTCTTAATGTATAGAACGGAAAAATGTGTCCAAGTATTCCCAAAAAGCCATCAAATGGTTTTAAGATTCCTGTAAAAAAGAGAATGAAATATGATAACAACGATGTAAAACTAGATGTCCTATTCAAAGTCAAGCAAAAACTAGAAAGACAGAAACCTAAACCGTATAATATTAAAATAACTAACAGACAAATTAATACAATAACAAAAATCTCTACTATAGAGGCTGGAAATGTTATATCACTTAAAAATGAGAGTATCAAAAAAATCGGTATAGCCTTTATCAAATCTATAAGTATTTGAACAAGTATTTTAAAAAGCAATACATGCACAACACTTTTTTTACTTTGAATAACACTAATCAATGTCCGATCATAAATATCATCTTCTATAAAAAATGTTGGATGTGTAATACTATGGCTAGTAAAATACCAAGTAAAGAGAAGACAAAAAAGAGTAAATTTATTCTGAGACTCTTCAAAATAATGCAGATAAGATGAAACCATAATGAATATTGAAAAATTAGCAAAGAAAAGATTAAATTTAAATTGCATCGTCTCTTGTATCTGTCTCAAAAATTCTCTCTTTACATCTTTCATCATTTAGATAAAACCTCGTATAAAATTTCTTCAATATCCTGTTCTATTTCCTCAAATCGGACAATATCTGTTTCTTTTAGTAAGCGGTCTTTTACATCTTTCTCTTGAGTTTGTATAATCATTTCCTCATCTTGTATAACATAATGTAAATTCTGAAATGATCGCTCAATTATATTCTGAAAAGAAAGAGGTAAAACAATTTCATATTTTTTCCAAGTATTTTTGCGACTGAAAACATGCTCAAAACTATCATCCTTCTTAATTCGACCATTATCCATTACCAAAACTCTACTAGAAATATCTCTCGCAAACGAAATATCATGTGTAGTTAGTAGAACAATCGTATTCTTGCCCTTACTCAATCCTAATAATATTTGAGCTAATTGTTTTTTTGCAATCACATCTAATCCATTTGTCGGTTCATCTAGACAAAGAACCTCTGGGCGACACAACAGAGCAATAATTAAAGATAGCTTTTGTCTAGTTCCTTGAGAAAGTTCTGAAACAAGTGTATCAGCGTGTTGTTGAAAATCCAACTTCTGAAACAAAACCGCAATGTTTAAAGCTAAATCACTTCGGGAGGCTTTATTGAGTTTGAGAAAATAGTCAATATTTTGATTAGCTGTAAGATAATCGTAGTATCCTTTACCGCTTTCTAGGACAAATTTAGTGACTTGGTGAATTTTAGGAGAAAAATTGGAGTAACCGCAAATATTCACCTGCCCTTCATCTTGTAGCAACAAACCTGAAATAGTCTTGATAAAGGTAGACTTCCCAGCTCCATTAACACCTAAGACAGAAATAATTTCTGATTTAGAAGCTGTGAACTGTGGAATATCCAATACTACTTTTCCATGAAACACCTTTTTTAGATTGCTTATGCTAATGTCAGTCATTTAGTATAACTCCTAATGATATTAAGTTTTCTAATATAGTTTTTGATATCTGTTCAACATCTGATTGATTAATATTATATTTTTTCATGATCAAAATAGAGAACTCTTTTTTTTGATTTATATTATTAATAAAATCAAAATATACCTCAGATAATTCATACAAATCCCCATTTAGTTTATTATATAATATAGTCTTTTGAGAACTTTGAAAATTTGGCTCAAATCTAACAAACCAATTTTTACTAATTTTCATGTAAAATACACCTCTTATCATAATTTAATTGGGATACATAGGCTAACGCATAACAACCTCCGCCACAATCCTTAAATAATGCACATGATTTACATTTTTTATTTTCAGACCATGATGCTTTATTTAACTCTTTAACCCCTGAATTCCAAACTTCATCAAAGGTATCAGACAGCAAATTTCCCATTTTATGAGTTTCATCATGCAAGAATGGACATGGGTAGACATTCCCCTGCATATCAATTTCGAACTCTGTTTTCTGTGCTGGGCAGTACATGGGAGAATCATATTTTAGGTTATGTTTGATAGCATATGACCATGGATGGCAAAATGGAGAATTTTGAAAACAAAGTCCTTTCTTACTATACTTAGTAATTATTTGGTTATAATGTTTAGCATAAATTTCATCTGAAACCAACAATCGTTTGCTAGTTGTAAATATTGTAGACAGCTGCACTTTGAACAAATTATGACATAAACAAAACTCCATAATTTCATCTAACTCATTTACATTTAACGAACTTATTACAGTATTGACCAATAAATTTTTATATTTTTTCTCTTTACATTGTTTCACAAAAGAGATAATTCTTTCTAGTGGATCCTTATCGATTATATTAGGACGTAGCTTATCAAAATTTTTTATTGAATCAATGCTAATTTGAATTGATGAAAACTTACTTAAATTATTAAGAATATAATTTCTACTTTGCATGTTAATAACCCCTGTTGTATGTAGTTTAACTAATATTCCTAAATTAGTAAGATAATCTACAATTTCCGAAAATTGTGGGTGAAGAGTTGCTTCGCCACCAGTTAAATATACTTCAAAGGGCAGTTGGGGTAACTTTTGGAAAATCAATTTTAAATTATCAAAATCAACATAATCATTATCTTTATAGACAAAACAATAAGGGCATCGAAAATGGCAAGCATTTGTTAGCTTAAGTCCGATTTTAAGTGGTGCACTAACTTTTTCATTGGTATCTGTTTTTACTTTAGTATATATATAATAAGGTAAATCAAAATCATTACCTAAATCTTGAGAAATTTTCAATAAATTATTGTTTTTCATTAAATACACACCTTTTGTAACTAAATGCAATCTCAGGATATGACTTAGCATAGGCAAATCCGGGACAAGATTCTACCAAACTACAGTTCATACATTTTAAACCTTGGTTTGAATGTTCTAATACATTTTTTTGTATAGTATAATCATTTGCTTCCAGTTCTTCAATTGTATTTTCATATATATTACCTACTTTCAGTTCTTTATAGATAAATTGATCCATAAAATGAAATATGTCTCCTCTACCATCAATTGTCCAATGCAATAAATCTGTATTAAAACGTTGAAAATAGGTGCTTTCTTGAGTATAAGTTGCCTTTTCTGAGAGGACTTCCATAGGGTAAATTACCGTTAAATTCATTTGGCTCTTACGTTTAGCATGCATTTTTTCAATTAATTTCCCTTTATGTAAATATTGAGTATAGTCTACTAACGAAACTAGCTTTTTTCCTCTTCTCAATGGATAAACTGGAGAAATTGAAAAAGAAGTTATACCTATGCTATCGACTAGCTCATAAACATCAATCACTTTTTGAAAATCATCAGAACCACGTTGCTTTTTATAAGTAGTTCGAAGACCGTCCAAACTGACTTGAATAAAATCTAAATCCCCAAACAAGCTGGATAATTTTTTTATTGATTTTTCAGAAAATAAAACTGCATTCGTAAACAATTCAACTATGGGGAAATTTTTCTTAGCATAGCCAAGAATATCCAACCAATGTTCATGTACTAAGGGTTCTCCCCCTGTAATGGTTATATGAAGTGGATTTAAAATTTTTATTTTATTTAAAGCCGCAATGATTTCATCAAATGAATGATTTATTGTCAGATTTTTTCCAGCCCAACAATGAGAACACCTTTGATTACAATTTTCAGTTATTTTAAAACCAACATATACTGGTTTTATAGCATCTGTAAAGAAAATATCATTTTGAATATAAAGACTATTCCAATTTGTCAACCATAAACGTTCATCCATGTTTAATTTCCTTTTTCTTTTACTATTGTGTAATTAAAAGGGTAGGAAGAATACGATCCTACCCTTATTTCTAGTGTCCGTGAGCTTTTGAACTATCACGTGTCAGTACAGCAACACTTAAATCAACTTTCTTGACTGATAAATCAAGCTTCTGATTTGGCTTCATATCAAGTTTCATGACAATATACTCCTTATTTGATAATTCAATTATACTTCTATCCACTTTAAATAAAATAAATTCCCACATATGCTTCACAAAGGACTATTTTAATAGTTTCGTCAAATGGATATCAAAAGTCTCTGCTAATCCATTACTCCCAGCTAATTTTAAAGCTGCAATATACTTTTTCATTTCAATAATTGAACGTGTATCATTTGTTTTCTTCAACTTGTACAATTCTTTTGCATATTGAAATACTAACCTTTCATAAATTTCTGTCTCAATAAAGAAGCAAGCCTTTAACTGTTTTTCAAAATAAACAGCATCCATTAACTCGCATCGTTCTATGCATGTGATGTAAGAGTTTAAGAGCAACGTAGATATAATTCTACGATTATTAGGAATTTCTTTATAAAAATCCGAACGTCTAACCATTTCTCGGGATAATACCATAAAAGTTTCATGATTAAAAACATCTAAAGTATTTGCGAAAAGAAGTATTTCATAGTTTCCCCAAAATTCTACACTAAATAAATAATCTATTAGATGTTTGATATCCTGTTCTGACACACTATCTTCTCCAGATATATCTTGAAGTTTAATTTTAATTAAAATAATATTTAATTCATGAAATATTTGATGTTCAGGAATCTTTTCTTGTTGTTCAATCAATAACTTTTTCAAATTCAATATATCTCTTGTTGTAATATATACTCTAATTCTTTCCAACAATTCATTTAGTTCATCTCTACGAAAATCATGTACAGCATACATAAATTCATCAATTGGCATATTTATTACCTGCAATGCTCTCATAAACTTTGTAATTGTTAAATCAGTTTCTCCACGTTCAAATCTAGATAATTGAGACTTTGATAGACCATGTTTCGCAACGTCTTTTAACTTTATTCCTCTAGATTGACGAAATTTTTTAAAAATTTTTCCAAAATGAGTCATTTTAAACCTCCAGCTTCATATACGGGAATTTTTTATAGTATCTTTAACAAAATTATATCATAGAAAGAAATGAATGGAGGTGAACTTTATGAAATCTTTTAAGATGACTTCTCTTTTGCTTCTTGTTTTAGAGGGAATTCTCGTAATTGTTGTAGGATAAAAAAGAGACAAATTTTTTAAAAATTCAAATAATCCTGCAAGACGATAGTCTCAGTCTATCAATTATAGACATAAAATAAAACGAACTACCCCAAAAATTCAGTAGTTCGTTTTATTTTACATCACAATCATAGCTTTAATCGTTTTTCTATCAGCCATATCTTTGTAGGCTTGGTCAATGTTTTCCAATTTGTAAGATTAAGTGAAAACTTTACCAGGATTGATTTGGCCGTCTAGAACTGCTTTTAACAAGACTTCTTTATCATAAGTTGTACAAGAAGCAGGTCCACCAGCCATTGCCAAGTTGACCATCCAATAGTCACCAATATTGATGTCTCCTGTATGTGGCACTCCGACACGACCAACAACCGCACCTGGACGCGCAACCTCTCTGACCTCCATTTTTCCTGGTTCTACAAAAACTGCTGCTTTCATCTTATTGTTCCTTTCTCTATTAAAAAGATGATGCTCCACATTCATCAAAAAATAAACTATTTACAATTTTATTATATACCTTAGAGTTAACTCGAAGTCAAGAATTTTTTGAAAAATCTTGCTAGCCTCTGCTTATACTCAACTAAACTTTTTATCAAACATATCGTTCAGTACCGTCTTTTATACATTTTTATGCTAAAATAGACTTAGAAATTTCAGAAGAAACAGGATTAGATATTTTATGCCCAGAAGAAATTATAACAATGTACGTTCTAGAAGATGGATCGGTATACTGCTTATTCTTATCGCAGTTGGTATTATTATACAGTACCTCATTCCAATCCTTCTTTCCATCGGCATAGGCTACGGAATTTACTACTATGCAACTCATAAACCGAAAAAAATCACAGAGCCAAGCGCCAGTCAGCAAATTGAAGATTTGAAAAAGGAAATCAGGGCTGCAGATAGTCGAATCAAACAGTTGGACAATTATCTGAAAGAAAAATCTTATGCAAATTACCAACAATTAGCTGATCAGCTCTTGCCTCAATTGAGTTATATTCAAGGCCGAGCCAACACCTTAAAAAAATATATCTCGCCTGAAATTTACCAGCGAATTCAACGGAAAGTGCAAAATGTAACAACAGATATCCATGAGCAACTACACAATCTTCACGCTCAAACTTCCGAAAGTTTAAAACCAAACTTGGAGGAATTAGCACCTGAATTACTTGAAACTATTCACAATATTCAAATCGACCACGAAGCGATTCTCAAGAAAATTTCTCAGTCAGAAAGCAATAACAAGGAAGAATTAACTGCGATCCATCAGTCTCAAATGGAGCATTATGAGGATATTTTGGAAGGCTACCTAAAAATCAAGACCTCACCGAAAGATTTTTATAATGCAGAAGAACGACTTTCTAGCGCCAAAGCAGCTATTGAGCAGTTTGATTTAGACTTGGATGAAACACTCCGTCAACTCAACGAAGCGGATCTACGAGATTTTGATATCAGCTTGAGGATTTTAAGTAAAAAAGAACCCAATACCGAACTATAACCATCAAAAGGAGACCTTATGAGCCAAGAATTTAACTTTGACATCGACAAAATCGCTAATAATGCCATTTCCAAAACAGACAGAACTACTGAAATCATCGAATCAACCGAAACACAAGCAAACGGACAGATGAACTTTTTGGAGAAATTAACTCCTGAACAACAAGATGCGATCATAGCAAAAGCCCCTCAGCTGGTAGATAACTTTATTTCCGATCAAAATACTCTTTTAGATTTTGGGCAGGCTGCAGTCGAAGAAGTTAATAATACTGTTAATCGCATTTTAGCCGAACAAAAGAAACTTCAAATCCCACAAGTAGATGAATTGTTAAAAAACACCAACAAAGAGTTAAATGGTTTTGTTGCTAAATATAAGGATACTCAAATTGCAGAACTAGATAAAAAGCCAAATTTTTTAGAAAAACTCTTTAAACAAAGTAAGAACACCTTACAAGAGTTCTATTTTGATTCACAAAATATTGAGCAAAAAATGGATAGCATGGCTGCCACTGTCGTCAAGCAAGAAGATCTGCTCGCACGCAATATCGTTTCTGCTGAAATGTTAATTGAAGACAACACCAAATCCATTGAAAATCTAGTCGGTGTCATTTCCTTCATCGAAGCCACTCAAAAAGAAGCTGGTGCGCGTGCCTCGACTCTTCAAAACGAGGTGGCACAATTAGATACTGCCACTCTCGATTACCAAACCAAATCACAAGAATTGGCTCGCTTAACTGAGGTTGTGAATACATTGGAACAACAACATACAGAATACATCAGCCGTCTATATGTCGCTTGGGCCACTACCCCGCAAATGCGTAATCTTGTAAAAGTATCTTCTGATATGCGCCAAAAACTTGGCATGCTCCGTCGCAATACCATTCCGACTATGAAGCTCTCTATCGCTCAACTAGGGATCCTGCAACAATCAATGAAATCTGGTCAAGTAGCAGATGCTATTTCTAATGCCAACAATGCAGCGCTGCAAATGCTAGCTGAAACCAGCAAAGAAGTCATTCCACAAATGGAGAGGATTTCCCAAAATCCAACAATCGCTGTCGAATCCGTCACCAAATTAGCTGAAAGCTTAGTCGCTCAAAACCAAGGAATCATCTCTGCCATTGATAAAGGGCGGGAAAAACGCGCTCTCCTTGAAGCAACTGTAATCAAATCCGCTGAAACCATTAATGACTCTGTTAAATTACGCGACCAAAAAATTATCCAAGCTTTGCTAGATCAGGGAAAAGAGAGCCAAAAAGAAGTGGATAAACCGACTACAAGTGAAACATAACGAGCTGAAACATGAACGTAAGACAAAAATAAACTCTTGTGGTATGCTGTTTCATCCAAACAAAGTAACAGTATACAGCACTAACTCTTTGCCATGTAAATAATGACCAACCTCGTTAATGGTGCGGGGCAGGACAACAAAATCACTTTCTTACGAAATACTGATTTTTGTCCCGCTCCCTTTTCTTTTTTATGTTACAATAAAAGGTATGGATAAGATTATTAAAACTATTTCAGAAAACGGAGCTTTCCGAGCTTATGTACTAGATAGTACCGAAACTGTTCGAACAGCTCAGGAAAAACACCAGACCCTTGCTAGCTCAACCGTAGCGTTAGGTCGCACACTCATTGCCAGTCAAATCCTTGCCGCAAACGAAAAAGGAGATACAAAAATCACCGTCAAAGTACTAGGGACAAGCTCTCTTGGTGCGATTATCACCGTCGCAGATACAAAAGGTACTGTCAAAGGCTATGTGCAAAATTCCGGTGTGGACATTAAAAAAACTGCAACAGGTGAAGTGTTGGTTGGACCATTCGTTGGAAATGGCGAATTTCTCGTTATTACGGATTATGGAACTGGAAATCCCTATCATTCTATGACTCCACTCGTTTCTGGTGAGATTGGAGAAGACCTTGCATTCTATCTAACAGAAAGTCAACAGACTCCTTCAGCCATTGGCTTGAATGTACTACTAGATACCAACGACAAGGTCAAGGTTGCTGGCGGATTTCTCTTGCAAGTTCTCCCTGGTGCCAAAGAAGAAGAAATCACCCGCTTTGAAAAACGAATCCAAGAAATGCCTGCTATTTCAACACTTTTGGAATCAGAAAACCATATTGAAGCCTTGCTTTCAGCTATCTATGGCAACGAACCCTACAAACGCTTGTCAGAAGAAGAGCTCCGCTTCCAATGTGATTGCAGCAAAGAACGGTTTTTAAATGCCCTCTCAAGCCTACCTAAGTCAGATCTTGAAGAAATGCGAGATGAAGACCACGGCGCTGAAATCACTTGCCAATTCTGCCAAAGCACATATCATTTTGACGAAAAAGACTTGGAGGAACTCATTCGTGACAAATCTTAATACCCCTTTTTTGATTGGTGATGTAAAAATTCCCAACCGGACTGTTCTTGCTCCCATGGCAGGCGTCACCAATTCAGCTTTTCGGACAATTGCAAAAGAGCTTGGCGCAGGACTTGTCGTCATGGAAATGGTCTCAGACAAAGGCATTCAATACAATAACAAAAAGACACTCCATATGTTGCATATTGACGAAGAAGAACATCCCGTTTCCATTCAGTTGTTTGGGAGTGACGAAGATAGTTTGGCGCGCGCTGCCGAATTTATCCAAGAAAATACTCAAACAGATATTGTGGATATTAATATGGGCTGCCCCGTCAATAAAATTGTCAAAAACGAAGCTGGAGCAAAATGGCTCAAAGATCCAGAAAAAATCTATTCTATTATCAATAAAGTTCGTTCTGTTCTAGATATTCCGTTGACCGTGAAAATGCGTACTGGTTGGGCAGATGCCTCACTAGCTGTGGAAAATGCTCTTGCAGCTGAAGCTGCTGGTGTGGCGGCTCTTGCTATGCACGGTCGTACACGCGAGCAGATGTATACTGGGCATGCTGATCTTGAAGCCCTCCACAATGTTGCGCAAGCCTTAACCAAGATCCCTTTTATTGCCAATGGTGACATTCGTACCGTGCAAGATGCTCAACAGCGTATAGAAGAAGTGGGGGCAGATGCAGTCATGATCGGGCGTGCTGCTATGGGCAATCCGTATCTTTTTCATCAGATTAACCACTATTTTGAAACAGGAGAAATCCTGCCTGATCTCAGCTTTGAGGATAAAATACAAGTCGCTTACGATCATTTGAAACGTCTAATTGACCTCAAGGGCGAGCATATCGCTGTTCGAGAATTTCGGGGGTTGGCACCTCATTACCTTCGTGGAACGGCAGGAGCTGCCAAGCTTCGTGGCGCTATTGCACAAGCTAATAGCCTCGTAGAAATTGAAGCATTGCTCCAAGTCTAAATATCAGAAAAACACCAATCATCTGGGAAATTATTCCTAAATGGTTGATGTTTTTTATTAGTCATTTCTACTAGGTATCCAGCCGAACCATTTCAATCCTTGCCTGATTGCGATAAATGAGATCTTCTCGAACAGAGAATCCTAATTTCTCCCAAAACTTGCTTCCTTCTTCATTCCTTTTAAAGACAACCAAGGCAACCTTATGAATTTTCAACTCATCTAAGACAGTTAAAACTGTTTCAACCAACTGTCGAGCAATCCCTCTCCTACGGTAATTCGGGTGAACAGCTGTATGATAGATATATGCCCTTCGACCATCAAAACCAACTAAAATCGCTCCAATAATTATTTGATTTTCTACTGCTACCAGACAAGTTTGAGGGTTCCTTTTTAGAAACTGTGCAATCCCCTCCTTAGAATCATCCAAATGATTTAAGCCCATACCTGCACATGACAGCCATAATTGGTAAACTTGATCGTAATCTTCTTCTATCATTTCACGAATGTTCATATTAAAACACCTTATCTACTCCCTGATGAATGCTTCGAATAGAAACTCAGAGCACTTCAAACTTCAATTTTCCAGCCTTGACACCGACTTTCAAGCTTTGCCCCATTTTTAACTCACCTGATAAAAGTAATTCTGATAAATGGTCTTCCACTCGAGTTTGTAGAATTCGACGCAATGGACGAGCTCCCATTTCAGGATCATAGCCCTCTTGAGCTAGAAGCTTCAAAGCACTCGGTTGGAATTTGAGTTTAATTCCTTTTTCTGCAAGACTAGAAATGAGCGGTTGCACCATAATTTTCACCACTTCCTGCATGTCTTCGCTAGTCAAACTGTGAAAAACAACCTTTTCATCAATTCGGTTAATAAATTCTGGACGATAAGCTTTCTTTAGCTCTTCCATCATTCGTTTTTCCATATTTTCATGATCAAAGCGAACATCTCTTGCTCCGAACCCAACCGTCTTATCGTCCCGTAAACTTGTCGCACCAAGATTGCTGGTCATAATGATAATAGTATTGGAAAAATCTACCTTACGGCCCTTGCTATCCGTCAGAACCCCGTCATCTAGGACTTGGAGCAGCACATTGAAAATATCAGGATGAGCTTTTTCCACTTCATCAAAGAGGAGCACAGAGTAAGGACGATTACGCACCTTTTCAGTTAATTCTCCCCCTTCTTCATAACCAACATAGCCTGGAGGTGCTCCATTGAGACGACTAGCAGCAAATTTCTCCATGTATTCGGACATATCAAAACGAATTAACGCTGTTTCGTCATCAAAGAGAACTTCTGCCAAAGCCTTAGCTAGCTCAGTTTTTCCGACCCCAGTTGGCCCTAAGAACAGAAAGGAGCCAATTGGACGCTTGCTAGTGCGGATACCGGATTGATTGCGCCGAATCGCTCGACTAATAGCAGAAATTGCTTCATTTTGTCCAATGACCCGCTTGTGCAGTTCCTTTTCTAAATTGAGGTATTTCTTCGCATCTGTTTGTGTCAACTTTTGCACAGGAATACCTGATAAACTGCTGAGTGTTGCTAAAACATCCTCGTCTTTCACCCTTAATTTATAAACAATTGGCTGACTCTCTTTCTCCAACAACGTATCAACTTTGTTCCAATCGCCTGCCATTAAAGCCTCATCTGCTGCACTCAATTCTGCTTTTACGTGATTTTGCGGGCTTTTATTTTGTACCCTTGCAGCAGCTTCGTCTAGCAAGTCAATCGCTGAGTCAGGTAGATGTTTACTAGTCAGGTAACGATGCGCATACTTAACAGCCGTCTCAATTGCCGAATCCGTAATCACGACCTTGTGGTGATCTTCATAACTTTTCTTGAGTCCCTGTAAAATAGCAATGCTGTCAGCTACCGTTGGTTCTTCAATAGTAACCTTGGCAAATCTTCGTGAAAGAGCTGCATCTTTTTCGATATATTTTTGGTACTCTTCTTGTGTTGTTGCACCGATCGTTCTGAGCGTTCCTTTAGCCAAAGCCGGCTTGAGAATATTTGCTGCATCTAATGTCGAGTCAATCCCGCTGCCAGACCCCATAATGGTATGAAGCTCATCAATGAAGAGAATAACATGCCCATCTGCTTCAATATCATTGATAATATTGTTCATCCGTTCTTCAAAATCACCACGAAAACGAGTTCCAGCCACCACATTCATTAAATCTAGCTCTAAAACTCTCATCTTTGCAAGCTCATTTGGAACTTGACCATCTGCCACACGTTGCGCCAAACCCAGAGCTAATGCTGTCTTCCCAACTCCTGCATCTCCTACCAAAACCGGATTGTTTTTTGTCTTACGACTTAAAATCTGAAGTATGCGAGAAATCTCTTTATCCCGCCCAATGACCGGTTCTAAAAGGCCCATATGAGCCATTTCAGTTAGATCACGAGTATAATCTTCTAGTCCGCCACTGGTTGCAGGAGGCATTCCCATCATATTAGCCATCGTTTGTCTTGTTGCTGCAGCACTTTTATTTAGGTGACGAATAGCCTTTAAATCCTCTTTATTCCAGCTGGCCTTATGCTCTAAATTTTTCCGCAGATCTGTCATGCGCAAAACGCCTTCTTTATCTTCGTAACTAAAACCAATAAATTCAAGAATACGCGCTGCCAAGCTTCCTCGGTCAAATAACATAGCTAGCAATATATGCTCTGTCCCAAGATTATTAGCATGAACCGCCCCTGCAATTTGTTCAGCAGTCAAAAATAGCACTTTCATGCGATAAGAAAACGGCCAAATAGTAAAGTCTCCCTCTTGTTGATAGACTTTCCCCGTGATATGAAAAGCTGCCTTTTCAAAATCATCAATTTCAAGTGGGTAATCATTTAAAACTGAACCAGCAACACTATAAGGATTATTTGCCATAGCAATCAACAGCTGCCAAGACTCTAAATAATCCGTTTCAAAATGACTTGCTAATAACTGTGCTGATTCAATACTTTCTGTCAAAGCTTTTGAATATTTCATATATTAGTTTTTCCCTTTTCTATCAACTTGCTGTAAAATTTTCTTTAACATCCGCGCACGAATCTGTGCAGCATTTGTCCCCAATACCCTGTCTGTTGTCGTTGCTAAAAGAAGGTTCCCTTCTCGTTCTGTCATGATCTGTTCATCAAATAACAGCTGAATAATATCTGTAAAGACCTGATGGCTAATCTGCTCACCAACGCTATGCAACAAATCACAAAGCAACTCATGGTGATTGGAAAATTCAATTCGACCAATCCGAATGTAGCCACCTCCACCACGCTTACTTTCAACAATATAGCCACGACTTTCTGTAAATCGTGTCTTTATTACATAGTTTATCTGACTAGGAACAACTTGAAAAACATCTGCAATCTCACTTCGCTTCAACTCTGCAATTCCTGCCTGCGCCAAAAGAGTTTTAATATATTCTTCAATACTATCTGATGTATTTTTACTACTCATGCCAACTCCTTCCCTTTAGACCTCATTCCAAAAATCATATCTGCAACTGACATTGACTATCTTTGACTAATATTATACCGAAATTCTTCCATTTTTGAAAGAGAAAGCGCTAAATGAAAAACTGAAAAGTCTGATTATTCAAGCAAGTGAAAAAGCTTATCTACTAGTAACAATTTAAGTGTAAACGCTTGCCTTTTAATTTTAAAGCGTTATAATATAGATGAAAATTTGACGATATCAATAAAGGAGGCCAAATGAATGAAAATGGATTGGTTCAAATATACACGTCATGTACTGGTTTGGTGGTTTTCAACTTTGTTCTTTTTTACAATTATTTCTGCTAACTATGTAGATGTTCAAGTCGCTACATTAGTCGCCTGTTTGTTTGCCCCGTTTTTATTTGAACCGTCTTCAATAAAACCAAAAACAAAATGGATAATTGATTTAGCCATCATTGTCATCAGTGTCTTTGCTGTTCTTTTTACACAAACTTACCGAATCGCTTTTACCTACTCCGAAATTACTTATCTACTCATCTCCTTGATTATTTTAATCCTTATCGATTTAGTTATTTCTCACAAGGGATTCACTAAAAGAATTGTAAAATAGTAACCGCAGCTAAAAAAGGTTAGAGAACTTCATCTGTTCTCTAACCTTTTGTTTGTTATTACATAATTGATTAACTTAGTTTTGTCCAAGTGCAGCAGCCATCGTAGCAGCTACTTCTGATTCAAAATCATTGGCAGCTTTTTCAATACCATCACCCACTTCAAAACGTGTGAAGCCAGCGATTGTAACACCTTGACTTTCAAGGAATGCTTCAACAGTTTTGCTGTCATCCATAATATAAACTTGAGCTAAAAGTGTATATTGTTGGTCGACTTTTGTGTTATCTAACATAAAGCGATCCATCTTACCAGGGATGATTTTGTCCCAGATTTTTTCTGGCTTACCTTCAGCCGCAAGACCTGCTTTAATATCTTCTTCAGCTTGTGCAATCACTTCATCTGTCAATTGAAGTTTAGAACCAAATTTGTAGTGTGGAAGTGCTGGTTTACCAACCATTGCACGGCTTTCATTGTCTTGGTCAATTTTATGGTTCATTTGCGCCAATTCATCATGGATAAATTCTTCGCTCAATTCTTTGTATGAAAGAACGGAAGGTTTCATAGCGGCAACGTGCATTGCTACATGTTTTGCAAGATCTTCGTCACTACCTGAAAGAACAGTAATAACTCCGATACGTCCACCATTGTGTTGGTATGCGCCAAATACTTGATCATCTGCTTTTTCAACAACTGCAAAACGACGGAATGAAATTTTTTCTCCAATTGTAGCAGTTGCACTAACATAAGCAGCTTCAAGCGTTTCTCCTGAAGGCATTATCAAAGCAAGTGCTTCTTCATTGTTCGCTGGTTTGCCTTCTGCAATCACTTTAGCCGTTTCGTTTACTAATTCAACAAATTGAGCATTTTTTGCTACAAAATCTGTTTCTGAATTCACTTCAACGATAGCAGCGATATTGCAACTCACATAGACACCAGTCAGTCCTTCAGCAGCAACACGATCTGCTTTTTTAGCAGCTTTTGCCATACCTTTTTCACGTAGCAATTCGATTGCTTTTTCGATATCGCCATCTACTTCTACAAGTGCTTTTTTAGCATCCATGACACCAGCACCAGATTTTTCACGCAATTCTTTTACAAGCTTAGCTGTAATTTCTGCCATTTTGATCCTCCAATTAAGATATTACGATTTGATTGAATAAAAAGGGGAGGGCTAGGCCCCGCCCCATAGGTTCGTTACTTGATTATTCGTTTGTGCCTTCAACAACTTCAACGATTTCTTCGATAGAATCAGCTTGTGTATCAGTTGCAGCTAATTCTGCTTCTACTGATTCAACGTTATCTTCACCTTGGCGCCCTTCGATAATCGCATCAGCCATTTTCGCAGTGATTAATTTAACAGCGCGGATAGCATCATCATTTGCTGGAATAATCACATCAATGTCATCTGGATCTGTATTTGTGTCGACCATCGCAACCACTGGGATACCAAGCTTCTTAGCTTCTTTTACAGCGATTTGTTCTTTATGTGGATCAACAACGTACATTACGTCTGGGATGCGAGGCATTTCTTCAATACCACCCAAGAATTTTTCAAGACGAGCGCGTTGTTTGTTCAAAAGAGCGACTTCTTTCTTAGGAAGCACGTCAAAAATTCCGTCTTCTTCCATGCGTTTGATTTCTTTCAAACGAGCAACACGTTTTTGGATCGTTTCCCAGTTGGTAAGGGTTCCGCCCAACCAACGGTGATTGATGTAGTATTGACCTGCACGTTCTGCTTCATCTTTTACAGCATCAGCAGCTTGCTTTTTGGTACCAACAAACAAGATAACCGCATCGTTAGCAGCAGCATCACGCATAAAATCATATGCTTGATCTGCAAATTTTACAGTTTGCTGAAGGTCAATTACGTGGATACCATTACGTTCTGTGAAGATGTATTTCGCCATCTTAGGGTTCCAGCGACGAGTTTGGTGACCAAAGTGAACACCAGCCTCAAGAAGTTGTTTCATTGAAATTACTGCCATGAGTAAGATCTCCTTTTTGTTTTTTTCCTCTTTCAGATTTCAACTTGCAAAATCACCCGTAGGCAACAATTTCACAATTCATCTGAAATGAGTATTTGCCGATTACACGACATCTACTATCATATCAAAAGTTCTTCTATTTTACAAGAGGTATTCTACTTTTTTATAGTCTTCTCAATCTCCATCCGTTTATTCTAGAGTTTAATCTTAGGTGATGAAGCGCTACAATTTTACCGAGAGAAACAAATCTACACTCTTGACGAAAACGATTTTTTACGATAAAATAATAAAAGTTGTGGCGGTATAGCCAAGTGGTAAGGCACGGCTCTGCAAAAGCTTGATCGTCGGTTCAAATCCGTCTACCGCCTTTCAATACCTGACTTGTCAGGAATCAACCGAACAAAAAGCCTGTAAAATCAGGCTTTTTGTTTTACTTTGAAACTAATCTGGGAATAAATTTGAGGCTATCTATTTGGTAACACTTTATTTTGTTTATACATAAAAAGCGGACATTACTGACCGCTTCTATATTATTCACGTAATTCTGTACGGATTACTTACTGTAATAGCTGACTAAAGTTCATTTCATTTCCTTTTCCTATCTCTACAAGGCAACTTATATGTAAAAATTATACTCTCAATCTACAGTACCCCTTCTAATAAAGTTGCAAGGTCATATTTGTATGCACTCATTCTATCATAGATTTGTTTTTGCCATTCTTTATCAAGAGTTCCATCACTATTGACAAAAAAGTTAGCATCCATATAACGAATA
The DNA here is from genome assembly GCF_030439945.1 of Streptococcus sp. SI1. Taxonomy (NCBI): domain Bacteria; kingdom Bacillati; phylum Bacillota; class Bacilli; order Lactobacillales; family Streptococcaceae; genus Streptococcus; species Streptococcus sp. SI1. Next base: position 103,771 of record NZ_JAQFJE010000006.1, on the reverse strand, counting down.
ATCATAAATTCAGAAGTCTTTTGATCAAAACCGTTTCCACGACTGAAATCTATTCCCTTCCCTATATTTTTAGTAACAATCGCTTCAAATAAAGGTAAAGTAATTTCATTACAAGGAACCTTCATATCAGGAATATCCCAAAATGACTTTTTATCACTTTTGTACAGTGCAAGATTTGAAATCGTACCATTTGTTACACATTGTACTCTACGAATATCTTCAATACTAATTTTATGCTTTGAGCCATAAATAATACCACTAGCAATACGGATTTCTTTTTCTTTCATGCTAAAAGCCAGTATTATATCAAGATCCCTTAGGTTATTTGGGAAATCTTTTGTAAGTTTACTTGCTGCAAAAGCCAGTAGGATTGCTTTCGTTTCCAAAATGTTATGGCCATTATTGTAAATGGTGGTATCTGTATCAAATTCAGCCATATTCTTTCCATTTTTATCTCGAAAAATGAGATTATAACTTGAATTAGAGTTACAATAACGAAGTGACAAGATAGTAGAAACTTTGTCAAATGAAATATTCAGATTTTTCTTTTCACTTTTTGCATCTAGATAAGAAAAACCATCATTTCTAACAATGACCGTACTTCCATTCTTACGGTTCAATTTGACTTCTTGATTTTCAAAAATAGTCTTCACAACTTCTCCTTAAAGATGATTTTTTGTTCTATCAATCCTTATTCTAACATTTTCAAAGAATTATGTATTCGTTTTCAATAACTGGAAATCTATCATTATCAAGAGCATAAGCTCTTAGAGAGAATATTAAAACTTGCAAGTAAGCTAAAATAGCATATAAAAAGAGTGGAAAATTTTTCCCAACCCTTTTTATGTTTTTCAAGGAATTATAGCTCTGCAATTTGGCTGAGATTAACTTCTGCAACCGTGTCATTGCCAAACATAGAGATAATCATTTTTACCTTGCTATTATCAATTTCGGTGATTTTACCTGTATAATCTGCAAAAGCTCCATCAATGATACGCACAGTATCGCCAACTTTCACATGAATATCGAATTCTTGAACAGTTTGGCCCATTGAAATCAAGATTTGGCGAATTTCTTCTTCCAAGAGCGGAGTTGGTTTAGAGCGGTTCCCGTGTGAGCCAACAAATCCTGTTACATTCGGTGTATTCCGCACGACAAACCACGCTTCATCTGTCATCACCATTTCTACCAAGACATAACCTGGAAAACGATTTTCTTCAACTTCTTTCGTTTTTCCATTTTTCTCTACTTGTACCGTTTGTGTTGGGATTTCCACGCGCAAAATGTTTTCCAACATATTGTAGGTTTGCGCACGTTGCAAAAGATTTTCTTTTACTTTATTTTCATAACCCGAGTAGGTTTGCAGAACAAACCAGCCTTTATCAAAACTGTCCATGAGTTCTTCCTTTCCTAAATAAAAAAGCCTGTGGGCTTCGGTTTCTTTCTAGCCCTATTATACCATAAAAATAACAAATACAACCTTTTTATCGTTATTTTTTTACAATAAAAACCTACTTGACAAATAGCAAGCAGGTTAAAAATTAAAAGATATTTAACAATCGTACTAAACCTCTTGTGACAAAGAGATCGAAAAGATAAATAATAACAACAAAGAAAGCGGTATATTCCATAACTGAGATAAAATCTACCCAGCTTTGCTTTCTAGTTGGCCAAGTTGTATCTTTTAACACTTGAAATGTATCTCTGATGAATTTCACAACTTTCTCCTATCTAGTTTCTTTATGAATCGTATATTTACTACAATGTTTACAATATTTATTTACTTCCAGACGTTTTGGTTTTGGCGTACTACTCAACTTAATTGAATAGTTTCTCGATCCACAAACCGTGCACGCCAGACTTGCTTTTTTTAGTGCCATAACGCCTCCATCTTTTTTATTATATCAGGAAAGCTAATTTTTGACAAGTCTATCGGAACCAACTCTTAACAGCATCCCAAAGATTCCCTGCTTTTTCAGAAATTTTGGCATCATCGATTGCCTTTTTGGCTTGGTCGACCAGATTCTTAGCTTTATCTTGCACATCTTTCAAGATATCTGAATTACTACCACCTTGGTTTCTAGTATTATTCGTACCAGCCGTGTCCACCGGTGCGATGCCATTTTTAGCATAAGCATTTTTGTCACCAAACTTCGTGCCATTTGTGTACGGCAAAATACTGTTTGCCAGACTTCGGAAAATAGCGGAGGCTTCATTAGCGCTGGTCCCTGTAAGATAATGATTTTCATCTGTTTTTGGAAAACCTAGCCACTGGCTGATGACTACATCCGGCGTGTAGCCAATGACCCACTGGTCTCCTGATAAATCTGGATTAAAGTTAGTTTCTGTCGTTCCTGTCTTCCCAGCCATAGTATAGCCATAAGGAGCAGCATAAACACCTGTACCATTGGTAAATGTTCCTAGCATCATACTGGTCATTTTTTCTGTTGTTGAGCGGTTGAGTACTCGAGTCGAGGTGGATTTATGAGTTTTAACGACTTGTCCACTAGCATTTTCAATTTTGGTAATCAAATGGGCGTCATTCATAACCCCATTATTTGCAAAAGTAGAATAGGCTTGTGCCATTTGCAGCGGATTAGTTGTTACGCCACTACCAAGAGCTACCCCAAGGGTCTGCTCTACTTTATCCATATTCAGGCCAAATTTCTTACCATATTCAAAAACCTTTTTCAGCCCCAATTCATTGGCAGCTGCAACTGCGGGAATATTTAGAGATTGAGCCAAAGCTTGGTACATTGGTACAGTCGGACTAGACTTGATACCACCGTAATTGTTCACAGTGTAATTCCCATAAGTCGTTGTGCTATTGTCCAACTCTTTATTAATGGACCAACCTGCTGCAACTGCGGGACTGTAAACTGCTAATGGCTTAATAGTGGAGCCAGGACTTCTTGCGGATTGTGTAGCATAATTAAAACTTCTGAAATTAGCACTCGTACTATTGATTTGCCCGACAAGCGCACGAACTCCTCCCGTTTTAGGGTCTAGTGCTACGCTGCCAGATTGGGCCCTCGTACCATCTGCTGCTTGTGGGAACAAATCTTTGCGGTCATAAATGACTTGCATGCTAGCTTGATAATTTTGATCTAGCTCTGTGTAAATACGATAGCCATTATTGACAATATCAGATTCTGTCAATCCATAATCACGTACTGCTTCATTGATAACTGCATCAAAGTAAGATGGATAACGATAATCTGCCGATTTCCCAGTATAAGCATCTCTCAACTGGCTGCCCAGACCAATAGCGGTAGACTGGTTAGCAGTTGCTTGATTAATATAACCAGCAGCTACCATATTTTGTAAAACGGTATTGCGTCGATTCGTTGCGTTTTTTATAGAAGCAAGCGGATTATATAGTTCCGGTCCTTTGAGCATTCCTGCTAAGGTAGCTGCTTGATCTAGTGTCAGTTGGCTAGCAGATACTCCGAAATATTTCTTAGAAGCATCTTCTACTCCCCATACACCATTCCCAAAGTAAGAATTGTTGAGGTACATAGTGAGAATCTGCTTTTTACTATATTTCTTAGTTAATTCTAAAGCTAGGAAAAACTCTTTTGCCTTCCGTTCAATGGTCTGATCCTGAGATAAGTAAGCATTTTTAGCTAATTGTTGTGTAATGGTAGAACCACCACCAGAACGCCCAGCTGTTAAGACTGCTAGAATAAAACGACCATAGTTAATGCCACTATTTTTATAAAAGGAACGGTCTTCTGTCGCAATGACGGCATGTTGTAAGTTCGGACTAATTTTGGACAATTCTACGTAAGTACCCTTTTGCCCCGACAAACTTCCAGCTTTTTTTCCATCCTTATCATAAATTGCAGTTGTTGCTTTCAACGCATTCTGCAAGTCATTGACGTTAGTGGATTTGGCAACATAAAAGAGATAGCCTCCTGTCACCAAACCAAAACCAAGTCCCAGAATCAAAACAATTTTCGTTAGATGATAGCGACGCCAAAATCGACGAAATGGATGTTGAGAAATTGGCTTTTTCCGACTTTTTCCAGAACGGCTCAAATGCGATTCGCTTTCTTCCGCCTCTGTCACCTCTTGGTGGTTGCGCTCAGGACCATCTTTTTTAAAATGATTCACTACTATTTCAAATAATTCACTCAATTTTTTCATATCCTTATTCTATCACCTTCTCCATATCCAGACAAGAAAGGACCTCTCATTAGGCTTGTAGTTTAGAAAATTTTAAGAAATTGTTCAAGAATTAGCTGACTATTTGCAATCATCTACTATTTTGTTACAATAAAATCATGCATTTTACAATTACGATTCCACAAGATCTGCCAGAGATGACAGTCAAAGAATTGCTGGAAGAACACTTTTTAATCCCGCGTAAAATTCGCCATTTTTTACGTATCAAAAGACATGTCTTAATCAATCAAGCGTCAATCAATTGGCAGAGTATTGTTCATCCATCTGACGAAATCACGTTAATGTTCGATAAAGAAGATTATCCGGAAAAGTCTATTTTAATGGGTAAAGCTGATCTTGTGGAAGAATTATATCAAGATGAACACATCATCATTGTCAACAAACCTGAAGGTATGAAAACACATGCTAATGAACCGACGGAGCTGGCACTTTTAAATCATGTTTCTGCTTATGTTGGCAATACCTGCTATGTCGTTCATCGCTTGGACAAGGAAACTAGTGGGGCTGTCCTTTTTGCTAAAAATCCATTTATCCTCCCTATCTTAAATCGACTGCTGGAAGACAAAAATATTTCACGTGAATATTGGGCTTTAGTGCAAGGGACATTTCTCCAAAAGAGCCAAACCTATACGGATAAAATCGGACGCGACCGCCACGATCGACGAAAGAGACTGGTAGATAATAAAAACGGTCGGTACGCTGAAACCCATGTCACAAGATTAAAAGAATTTAGAAACAAAACACTCGTCAACTGCCAACTTAAAACTGGACGAACTCATCAAATTCGGGTACATCTTACGCATCACGGATACCCTATTATCGGTGATCCATTATACAATCCACAGGGTGCAAGACGCCTTATGCTTCATGCTCATCGCTTAACTTTCACACACCCTTTCACACTTGAAAAAATTAGTGTTGAAGCATTTTCCGAAAGTTTTGAAGAGGGATTAAAGGAAGAAAACTAAAAACGGACAGGCGTCAGTATATTTGCCTGTCCGTTTTTAATTACGCAACATTGACAACTTTATAAATTGTTTTAGCGAGTGCTGCTTGGTAGTCTTCTGCGCTGTAAGTGTGATCAGTAGTTACAGTAGCAACCTTTGTATCTAGATCAATTTGAACGTCCGATACCCCTTTTAGTGTTTGGAAGTGATTGGTAACGTGCTTCACGCAATTTTGGCAAGATATATTTTCTAAAGTGACGATTTGTTTCATGATGAACTCCTTTTATGATTTTAGTTTAAAACGTCGCAAACGTAATGCATTGGTCACGACAGAAACTGAGCTAAAACTCATAGCAAGACCCGCTAACATAGGATTGAGCAGCGGCCCCCCAAATATATACAAGAACCCCATTGCGACTGGTATCCCTAGGGTATTGTAGGCAAAAGCCCAGAAAAGATTTTCTTTGATATTTTTAATCGTAGCTTGGCTGAGCCGGATGGCCGTCACCACGTCTAACAGGTCACTATGCATTAAGACAATATCAGCCGAGTCGATGGCCACATCTGTTCCCGAGCCAATAGCAACCCCAACTTCAGCTTGTACCAGAGCAGGTGCATCATTAATTCCATCACCTACCATAGCAACCTTTTTCCCTTTTACTTGCAAGTCCTTGACTAGAGCTGCTTTGCCGTCCGGAAATACTCCTGCAATCACTTGATGAACACCAGCTTCTCTTGCAACAGCTTGAGCTGTCTCCTCACGATCACCTGTCAACATTATCACTTCTAAACCCATTTTTTGCAATTCAGAAATAGCTTCACGGCTATTTTTTTTGATTTGATCAGCAACTGCTACTATCCCAACTAAGTGTTTATCCAAAGCGACAAGCATAGCTGTCTTTCCTTGATGAGACAAGGAAATCAAGTCAGAAATATACTCCCCCAACTCAACTTGGTATTGTTTCATCAAACTTTCATTCCCAATCAAAATCTCTTGATCGTTAACTTGAGCCACGATCCCTTTTCCTGAAACTGCTTGGAAATCTGTCACTGGAGTCAAAGATACATCTTCTGCCTGAACTGCTTGCAAAATGGCTGTCGCTAGTGGATGCTCTGAATGTTGTTCACTACTTGCAATCAAACTTAATAAATCCCCTCGTGAAATAGTACCGAAGGTCAGTACATCAGTCAAACTGGGCTTTCCTTCCGTAATTGTTCCTGTCTTATCTAGGACAACAGTATTCACCATACGAGCTGCTTCAAGAACTTGTCCAGATTTGATAAGGACACCATTTTCAGCTCCTTTTCCTGTGCCTACCATAATAGCTGTCGGTGTGGCTAACCCCAGTGCACAAGGACAGGCAATGACTAGAACAGCAATGAAAATAGAGAGTGAGAATTGCAGACTTTTGCCTGCTACAAAGAACCACGCTAGAGCCGCCAAGATTGCTAAAAGTAAGACAATGGGTACAAAGTAGCGCGAAATTTTATCTGCCATAGCCGCAATAGGTGCTTTTGACCCTTGTGCTTCCTCCACCAAATGGACAATCTGGGCTAAGGTCGTGTCTGATCCAACTTTGCTTGCTTCATAGTCAATAGAACCCGTTTGATTTACCGTAGCACTCGTGATTCGATCTCCAATACTTTTTTCAACAGGAACACTTTCCCCTGTCATCATAGACTCATCCACATAAGTCTGGCCAGAAACAACGATACCATCAACTGGCATCCTCTCTCCTGGTTTAATCCGTACAATATCCCCAAGCTTGATGTCTTCGGTATCAATTGTCACAACTTCCCCATAACGAACAACAGTCGCTTGGCTAGGTACCAGACTCATCAAACTTTGAATCGCTTGCGAGGTTCGGCCCTTAGCATTGCCTTCTAAATATTTCCCCAGTAAAACAAGAGTGATAATTACACCAACTGATTCAAAATACAACTGGTGTACAAAAGAATAATGCCCCGATAAAACTTGAACAACCGAGTATAAGCTATAAAGAAAAGCTGCACTCGTTCCCACAGCAATTAAACTATCCATATTGGGATGCCGTTTTGCTAGGTTCCGAAAACCACGTGTATAAAAGCCTCGTCCTATCCCAATAGCTGGTAAAGTCAGGAGCAGTTGTACCAAAACAAAAGTTATCGGATGAGCTCTGGAGTCTAAGAAAGCCGGGAGAGGTAAACCAATCATGCTCCCCATTGACATATAAAGCAGGGGGATGGTAACTCCTACCGCAAACCAAATCCGGCGTGCCATATGACGTACATTTTCTTTCTTTTCCGCGACCTGTTTTGCATAATCAGACGGCTTTTGTTCTCCTTTTTCTGCCGCTTGGTAGCCAGCTTCTTTCACAGCCTCTAAGACTTGCTCGCTTGTAAATCCTTCTTTTGGAAAAACTGTCAATTTTTCCGTTGCCAAGTTCACAGTAGCTTCTTTTACTGTTGGAAGTTCTTTGACTACCATTTCAATGGTCATCGCGCAAGCTGCACAAGTCATTCCAGATAATTTATACTCTTTTTTATCATTTTCCATTTTTTTACTCCGCTATTTGATTAGAGGCGATTCATTTCATCCTGACAATCCCTACCACACGTACATTGACCTGGTGGACAATTGCATTGAACCCTTTTAGGAGCTTGTACCTGCTTTTCTTTTACAACATCTAGGATACGAGACAAATCTTTCCGACTGAATTGATTGCTTTCTAATATTGAAATCACTAAATCACCATGTTTAGTATTGCACATATTATCAAGCAAGGTGCGCCAGCTATTTTGCAAATGCTCATCTTCTAAAACCAAAGCATCATAATAAAATTTTCCTTCAATTTTTTCCATTGAAATAAATTCTTTGGTTTTCAAACGATTCAGTAAAGTTTTGACAGTAGCGGGCTTCCAAGCAAAATCAGTTTCTAGCCGCTCTATCACTTCCGTGCTTCTAATATGAGGATATGCCCAAAGTACGCGCATAACTTGCCACTCTGCCTGACTAATATTTTGGTGTTCCATTCTTTCTTATCTCTTTTCTGATTACACTTGTAATTTTCAATTTGTTTATAGCTTACATCTGTAATCAGAAATTGTCAAGCAAAAAATCGAGAAGATTTCTCAACTCGATTTTTCTCATTTTGTATAGAAAGCAGTAATTTTTTCTTTGCTTCTTCTTAACTGACATGGACTAAAGCCTTAAATAAATAGGAAAATAAACTATAAGGCGACTCCCTTAAAATGAATTTCCTATTTTTCAAACTTCTTGCATACACTTTTCATCGTGCATCAATGCGCCAGCATTTCTTGAGCAATTTCTTGTCCACTTAATTTAGTTGGGTAGTAAGTTGGCCAATTTTCTAATTCGTTGAAAAGTGCTTCTTGACTTTCACCGCCGTAGAAGATATGGAAATGCGCTGCTTTTGTTGGTGCAATATTATGGTCGCTAAATTGAACGTATTTATACTTACCTGCATCTGGGTCTGTCGCTTCAAACATGAAACGCACGCCTCGGTTTCCTTTAGAGTACGTCAATGTATGCTTGCCAACATATTTATAAGTATATTTCTTCTTTTGTCCGTTGACTACAAATTCCATAGTCTTATCTGTGATATTGATATGAGACACATCTGTCTTATAGCCTTTTTCATAATACGCTTTGTACTCAGCAGCTGTCATCTTACCAGTTAATTTTGCCTTGTAATCAAATACTTGGTCTAAAGTGCCATCTTGTAAGTATGGATAAACTGATTGCCATTGACCTGCATAGTCAGACAAAGTACGGTCTTTGACAGCACTATCTTCAAAGTAGCCATTTTGTACAGTCTTTGTATTTTTTTCTTTTTCAGCAGAAATTTCAGTACCAGCTTGATCTGTCGTCTTTTTCAAAGCTTTCAAGTTTGATTGCATGATGGAAATGTAGTCTGCTCCATCTTTTGTTTGCTTTTCAGTCAAACTTTCAAGCGGATTAAGGACATCTAACTTCACACCTGTTTCTTTTGCCAATGTAGAAGCCAATGCTTGAGAAGCATTTTCTTCAAAATAGATATACTTAATATTGTTTTTCTTAATATATTTTGTCAACTCAGCCAAACGCGCTGCTGAAGGCTCACTATCTGGTGAAAGTCCTGAAATAGGAACTTGTTTCAAACCATAATCCAACGCAAGATATCGAAAAGCAGCATGTTGCGTTACAAAACTTTTTTGTTTTGCATTTGCTAAACCAGTTGCATATTCTTTATCCAGACTTTCTAATTTCTTAATGTAAGCTGCTGCGTTCTTTTGGAAAGTCGCTTTCTTATCAGGATAGCGTTTACTTAAGCTGTCACGAATATTTTCCACCATTTTAATAGCACGTTTTGGTGATAACCATACATGGGGATCGTATTCATGATGATGTCCTTCTTTACCATGATCATGATCTCCTTCCTCTTCTGTACCAGGCAGTAGCAACATCTTCCCAGTCGCCTTCACCACATTCACTTTACCTTTTTTCAAAGTTTTAAGCAATTTTGGCACCCAAGTTTCCATGTTTTCATTTTCATAAACGAAAGTATCTGCATCTTGAATCGTTGCAACTGCCTTAGCAGAAGGTTCATATTCATGTGGTTCTGTCCCTGCACCGATTAGCAACTTAACATTAGCAGTATCACCTGTCACTTGCTTAGTAAACTCATAAACTGGATAAAATGTTGTCACAACATTTAGCTTCCCATTTGCGCTTTTTTGATTGGAACAAGCCACTAAAAAGAGACTTAGCAAGCTTGCTACTAATAGACCAATTTTCTTCATTTTTCACTCCTATTTGATAAATTTTTTTAATAGATTCACTAGTAAAAATACGCCGACAAAAATAATCGTAATACTTGCACTGGCTGGCGTTTCAGCATAGTAAGAAATATACAATCCAGCAATCATACCTACAAATCCGATAAAATTCGCTAATAAAATGACCGACTTGAAATTTTTCCCAAGTCGCAAAGCAATACTTGCCGGCAACACCATAATGGTAGATACCAACAGCGCACCTGCCGCTGGAATCATGAGAGCAATCGCAACACCTGTCACAATATTAAATAGAATAGACATAGTACGCACAGGTAGACCGTCTACAAAAGCTGTATCCTCATCAAAGGTCAAAATATACATCGGACGAATGAAGAGAAAAGTCAAAATAAGTACGATCGTCGCAATAATAAATAGTGAGATCACTTGTTCCGTACTAATCGTGACAATAGAACCAAATAAATATTGGTCTAAGCTCATGGAACTGGAACTTTTACCTCTGCTCATCACAATCAAAGCAATAGCAAGTCCTGTTGACATTAAAATAGCCGTTCCGATTTCCATAAAATCTTTGTAAATGGTTCGCAGATATTCTAAGAAAACAGCTGCAACCATAACAATAATGACTGTTGAAATTGTAGGTGAAATACCCAATACCAAGCCAAATGCAACTCCTGAAAGCGACACATGACTAAGTGTATCACTCATCAAACTTTGACGACGTAGAATTAAAAACGTTCCTAAAATAGGTGAGAACAAACTCATAGCAATCACAGCCAGAAAAGCCCGTTGCATAAAATCATAAGTTAGTAAATTAAACACGGCTCACCTCCTTGTCACTCTCATGAACATTGAAGCAGCGCCATGGCGAATCTTGATTTCGCACTAAATGGATATTGCGGTCTGCATATTTTCGGACTTCCTCTGGATCATGTGTAATCATCAGAACAGCTTTTCCATGCCGATGCGCACTATGGTGCATCAAATCATAAAATTCATCCTTACTACCAGCATCCATCCCTGTTGTTGGCTCATCCAAGACAAAAATATCCGGATCTGAAGCAAACATGCGCGCTATAACCGCTCGTTGCTTTTGTCCCCCTGACAGTGAACCTATCCGCTTATCTCGATGTTCCCACATACCAACGGCATCTAGACTGACTTTGATATGCTCCTCATCATGAGCATTTAAATGACGGAACCATCCCTTACGCGGATACCGACCGGATTTGACAAATTCGTAGACAGTACTTGGAAATCCCGCATTAAAGCTAGCAATTTGCTGCGGCAAATAAGCAATCCGCAACTTTTTACCAGCCGTATTTGTCTTAGAAATTGTTACCTTTCCAAACCGAGGCTGTAAAATTCCGAGACTAGCTTTAATCAAGGTCGTCTTTGCAGCGCCATTTTCTCCCGTCAAAGTTACAAACTCGCCACTATCTAAAAAGTAGTTGATATGCTCCAACACAGGCTCTTTGTCATAATAAAAAGACAAATCTTCAACTGTGATATACCTCATCTTCCGATTTCTCCCACTAAGGTTTCTAAGAATTGTTGAATAATCGCTTGTTCATCAGAACTATATCGATTAGCAATTTTTTCATAGATTTCTATCGTATGATGATGGTGGTGCTGATGTTCAGCCGCGACTGGCTTCGCCAACTCTGTCAAACGATAAAAAATGATGCGTGCATCTTTCGCATCTTTAAATGGTTCCAACATTTCTTTCTTAATCAATGACTTGATAGCCTTTGTTACCGCCGCCTGACTAACCTTTAAGCGCCTTGCTAACTCTGAATTTGTCAAAGATTCCTCAGATAACAACATCAAAATATGCTCTTGAGTATTGGTTAATGGCACATCACTCGTGCAAGACCCAATTAAAATCTCATGTTGATTCTCAGATTTTAAAATAATTTCATTTAAAAAACGATCAATTTCATGTGCTAACTGACTCATTGTTCTCCTTTTCTGATTAACCGGTTAATTCTTTACTAGTTAAGTATACCACAAAGAAAATAAGAGTCAAGCAAGAAATGTAGGTCCTTTTGTTATTTTCTGGTAATTTCATGGAAAAATGGGCTTCTTGCTACTTGTAAAGCTGTTTCTAACTCCATACACTTCCCCAATAATTAAAAATTTACAACCAAATATGTGGTTTTTTATTAATGTATAAAGCATATTTATAGATACAGATAAACAAATATAGAAATTTATATACTCACTCTTATAAACCTTCACTTTTTAAATATATAAATTACCAAACATTTATATTTTTCCATAAATACCTATATATAGCCGCTTTATCCATCTAACTCTTATCCCCAAAATATTTATCTAAAATTTTTTAAACATTATATAACTTTGAAAATGTACAAAAATGTTTATGTAATGACACAGATCGGTCTGTTATTTGTGTGTTTTTTATAAATTTTTGTTGATGTTTGCTCATCATAGTGTTAATATATAAATGAAAGCGTTAGCAATTTAGCAAAAGGAGGCTAATTTATGAAAACTAAGCAGAATATTGCTCGCAAATTGTCAAGAGTTGTTTTATTAAGCACTCTCGTTCTCTCTTCGGCAGCACCGATCTCAGCTGCATTCGCTGAAACACCTACCAAACCAAAAGCAGCTCAAACAGAGAAAAAACCCGAAAAGAAACCGGAAAACAGCAACTCTGAAGCTGCAAAAAAAGCTCTGAATGATTATATTTGGGGATTGCAATATGATAAACTAAACATTTTAACACACCAAGGTGAAAAATTGAAAAACCACTCTAGCCGCGAGGCATTTCATCGCCCAGGTGAGTATGTTGTTATCGAAAAGAAAAAACAAAGCATTTCAAACGCAACATCTAAGTTATCTGTAAGTTCAGCAAATGATGACCGCATCTTCCCAGGTGCATTGCTAAAAGCGGACCAAAGTTTGTTAGAAAATCTTCCAACCCTAATCCCAGTTAATCGCGGCAAAACAACTATTAGTGTAAACTTACCGGGATTGAAAAATGGCGAAAGTAATCTTACAGTTGAAAATCCATCCAACAGTACAGTTCGAACAGCTGTTAACAATTTAGTTGAAAAATGGATTCAAAAATACTCTAAAACTCATGCTGTACCAGCTAGAATGCAATATGAATCTATTAGTGCCCAAAGCATGAGCCAATTACAAGCAAAATTTGGTGCTGATTTCTCAAAAGTCGGTGCACCACTTAATGTTGACTTCTCATCTGTTCACAAAGGTGAAAAACAAGTATTTATTGCGAACTTTAGACAAGTTTACTACACAGCTAGCGTAGATTCTCCAAATAGTCCTTCTGCACTCTTTGGCTCTGGTATAACACCAACTGATTTAATCAATCGTGGAGTTAATTCTAAAACCCCACCAGTTTATGTTTCAAATGTATCATATGGCCGTGCAATGTATGTGAAATTTGAAACTACAAGCAAGAGTACAAAAGTACAAGCCGCTATTGATGCTGTTGTTAAAGGAGCAAAACTTAAAGCTGGAACAGAATATGAAAACATTCTAAAAAATACTAAAATCACTGCTGTTGTTCTCGGTGGTAACCCAGGTGAAGCTTCTAAAGTCATCACAGGTAATATTGATACTTTGAAAGATTTGATCCAAAAAGGTAGCAATTTCAGTGCTCAAAGTCCAGCTGTACCAATCTCTTACACTACTTCTTTTGTAAAAGACAATTCTATTGCAACTATCCAAAACAACACAGACTACATCGAAACAAAAGTAACATCCTATAAAGATGGTGCTCTCACCCTCAATCATGATGGTGCTTTCGTTGCACGCTTCTATGTTTATTGGGAAGAACTCGGACATGATGCTGATGGCTACGAAACTATTCGCTCAAGATCTTGGAGTGGAAATGGCTACAATCGCGGTGCACACTATTCTACAACTCTCCGTTTCAAGGGAAATGTTAGAAACATTCGCGTAAAAGTACTAGGAGCCACTGGACTAGCTTGGGAGCCTTGGAGACTAATCTATAGCAAGAACGATCTTCCTTTGGTTCCACAAAGAAACATTAGCACTTGGGGAACAACCCTTCATCCACAGTTTGAAGATAAAGTTGTGAAAGATAACACTGATTAAGCTTGTTTCATTGAACTATCTTCCATTCTAAAAGCCCGAGAGAAGCCTTGAATCTTCGCATATGAGGTTCATTGGATACATCTGGCTTATCGTTCAAAAAGGAATCATCACAATGATGATTCCTTTTCTTGTGTACTAAATATCTTTTCCCGCTTCTAAGGCGATATACAGTTTGACACTTCCCATTAAAGCACAGCTTTATAGAGCTTCTTGCGATAGCGTTTCCTTAACGGAGGAGGGCCCTCTCTTATTATCTGGCTCTCCTTCTCAAACCCTGTTCCTTCCAAATTAGTAATGGAACTTTTCATCAGATTCCGAATATAATCCTTTGTACCATCTCGTATAAAGACCTGTGGGTTCTCCCCATTCAACTCTAGTAAATTCGTATGTGGTTGCCAAGTGAAATAATAGATCTTCCCATTTTCAACTGAGCAATATTGTAAATAATGAATACCATGCTGATCTACCCAACGATTTTCCAATAGAAACAACTCTTTCCGATACAGCATCTTCTTACTAGAAGCATAAATCTTCAAGGAAGGGTTCGTATAATAGATGGTATGACGATTCGTAGTGCGTGTCAATAAATAACTTCCTATCGGCGAATCAGTAGAATCCGTCGGGAAAATATACAAAAACAACAAAGGCAATGCAAAGAACAGGGCAGGATACAGAAATAGATTCATAAAGAGAGGTCGCAACTCATAAAAGAAAGGTCGCTTGAAGAGGAAAAGGAGAAAACGAGGCATATTCATAGACGTCATCACGACCGCTAAAAGTAAACCAAAACGAAATCTCAAAGCAGAACAGATATTCCTCAATCTTTGCACGAAGAGACGGAAAAACTGCACCAGCCAAGAAGGCAGAAGCTTCTTCTGTTCGACAAAGCCATACCGAATCAAACGCGAACCATGGTGAGTTTAGTTTCCTAGGCTGACAATCACCCAAGCTAATAGCTTTTCTATTGCTAAGACTGTCCCATAATAAAACGAGAAAATCTTCAAACCTTCTGGAACACTCTCTAAAAAGTAAAAATAAAACCCAACAAGCGTTTGAATAATAAAGGTTAAAGACAATACAATCGTAAGCAAGTGGCTCAGGAAATAAAAACGACAAACTTTCTTTTCGCAATAATAGGCAATGAGAATATAGAAATACATTACCAGCAAAGAAAATAATAGTTGCACATAGGGAATCCGATAAACAAGAGTGTAGTACAAATTGGCTACTGTATTAATCACTTCATTGGTGTCGTCCTGCGCAAGATACACTAAGATCCGCGTCATTAATAAAGGAAACGTGAAGTAAACACTATAGCGATAGAGAAAGTCATGCTTGTGCAGACGTTTCCCATCTGACGTTCTAGCCCTGTAATAGCGCAAGCGATTTAGAAAAAGGTAAACAGGCAAGGTGAAATAAAACAAACCTCTATAAACTCCTTTGTAAAACCACCTATCTTTGTATGAACGAAGCAGCTGATAAACGGGATAAAAGTCTTCACGCTCAAGCGTCCGAAGCAAGCGTTTATCCACTGTTAAACAATAAATAAGATAGAAATAATAATAGGAACTGATTGTAATCCATAAAAGATGTTCTCTATCCATATAATCCCTCCTAGAATATATTTTTTTACTTTTTTTAGGTAATACTAGTTATACTTTTTTTTGGGTCCGTTTAGATAATATTTGACTAATTTTTTTCTAATATTTTACTATGTTTTTCGTTCCGCTACAAGTAGTACCTGCCAATAAAACACCAGTTTATGACTGGTTTAAAAAAAATAACATTAAAGAGGAATTTCTAGAGCATATCAAGAAACTACTGCATGACTCAGATAAAGATTGCCATATAAAAAAAGAAATCTAATGAGATCCTTCGTTGCTACGAAAATTCTCACTAGATTCCTAATTTAAACGACTCTTTTCTGATAAACTCTTATCTTATCAAGATTTCTTCTTCATCAGATAAACTGCACCAGCCAAAACAATGAGTCCAATGAAAATAGCTAAGGTATGAATGACAGTACCTGTCTTAGGCAAGCCCTTCTTCGGTGGAGTATAGCGATTTTCAAATGTCTTGATGTTCTTGTCGTAACTTACTTTGGCAACCAGATGACCATTGGCATCATCTGTGACAGTTACTGTCACCTTAATCACTTTCTTATCATAAGTGATTCCTTGAAGTTTTGTATTCTTCTCGGCAATCGTGTAATGGTAAGTACCGGTTGTGTTATATTCAAGAGCATCAAAGTTTACGGATCCATCTGCTGCATTTTTCTTCGTTTGAAGCACTCGACCTTTTTCATCCTTCAATACAAATTCAAATTCATTTGCTTTCAAGGCACGGCCAATCAATTTCTTGGTTACTCCAATAGTAGCAGGGACTGGATCTGGTGTATAAGTATTGTTGAAGACACGATCTTTTGTATCATAAGATACAGTTGCTACCAGTTTTCCTGCGCCATTATCTGTCACAGTAACAGTTGCTTTAATCACTTTGGTATCATATTTCACACCGCCAAGCTTCGTATCTTTTTCGGTAATCGTGTATTGATAAGTACCGACTGCTGTATAAGTTAGCGTCTTAAAGGTAATCTTACCGTCCTTATCATTTGTCACCGTTTCAAGCACTTCGTCCTTGTCATTTTTCAGTTCAAAACTGAATTCACCGGCTTTAAGGTCACGACCAGTTAATTGTTTATTAGCTGAAAGCTGAGCAGTCGTTGGAGCAGCTTGGTATTGGTTCGTAAAGGTTTGGTCGTTCTGCTCATAGGCAACTTGTGCTACCAATTGACCTTGACCATTATCTGTTACGGTTACGGTTGCTTTAATCACTTTCTTATCATACGTTACACCACCTAGTTTTGTATTCTTTTCAGTGATGGTGTAATGATAAGTACCGGCTTTCGTATACTCAATCGTATCGAAAGTGACACTACCGTCTTGAGCATTCTTCTTGCTTTGAGTAACTTTATCATCTTGGCCTTTCAATTCAAACTCAAACTCGCCATCTTTCAAAGCACGACCTGTCAAGGCTTTCTTAACAGAAAGTTGTGCGTTTGTTTTAGCAGCGGAATAAGTGTTCTTGAAGGTCTGATCATCTTTTTCATAAGCAACTTTTGTTACTAAGTGGCCTTGACCATCATCGGTAACAGTGACTGTCGCTTTAATCACTTTGGTGTCGTACTTCACACCACCGAGTTTCGTATCTTTTTCGGTGATGGTGTAATGATAAGTACCCACCTTAGTATACTCAATGGTATCGAAAGTGACGCTACCATCTTGTGCATTTGTCTTCGTTTGGCGAACTTGATCATCTGTACCAGTCAGTTCAAATTCAAATTCCCCTTCTTTGAGGTTGCGACCTTCTAATAGCTTCTTAGCAGAAAGAGTCGCAGTGGCTTTATCTGCTGAGTAAGTATTCGTGAAGGTGTTTTGGTTGTTTTCATAAGCAACTGTTGCATGTAGTTGACCTTTACCATCATCCGTGACAGTGACTGTTGCTTTGATTACTTTGGTGTCATATTTCACACCGCCTAAAGCACCAGCTTGTTCTTTAATGGTATAAGTATAAGTTCCAGCTGTCTTGAATGTCAACTCTTTGAATGAAATCTTACCATCTTTAGCGTTCTTAGCGGTATCCACCACTTTACCGTCTGGACCAATCAAGTCAAAGGCAAATTCATTCGCTTTCAATTCGCGACCAGTTAGCACTTTGTTCGCTTCTAATGTCGCAGTTGTTTCCTTAGCAAGGTAAGTATTGCGGAAGGTTGGATTAGCTGTATCATAAGATACTTGGGCAACTAACTGACCATTGCCATCATCAGTAACTTTGACAGTCGCTTTGATTTCTTTCTTATCATAGGTCACACCACCTAAGCCATTGTCTTTCTCTTTGATGGTGTAATGATAAGTTCCGACTTGTGCATAGTCAATCGCATCAAAAGTAACACGACCGTCTGCTGCATTTTTCTTCGTCTGACGAACGTTGTCATCAGATCCGACTAATTCAAATTCGAACTCTTGATCGTTTAATGCACGACCTGTCAGTTCTTTGGTTACGCTTAGTTGTGCACTAACCTTTTGACTAGAGTATGTATTGTTGAAGGTTTGGTCATTGTTTTCATAGGTTACTTTTGAAACAAGCTGACCTTTACCGTCATCAGTGACTTCAACTGTTACCTTGATGGTCTTGGTGTCGTAAGTCACACCACCCAATCCTGTATTTTTCTCAGTAATGGTATAGTGATGCGTTCCTACTGCTGAATACTTGATTGCATCAAACTGAACCTTACCATCTTTGTCATTCTTCTTGGTTTGAATTAATTCATTTGTGTCAGTATTTTTTAACTCAAAGCTAAACTCGCCATCCTTCAAAGCACGACCTATTAATTTCTTCGTAACAGAGAAAGTAGCATCGGTACCTTTGGCTGTGTATTTATTCGTAAAGCCTTGTTTAGAAATTGGATTCTTACCGCTCTCGTCAAGACCGAGGTAGACGATATTGTAAATCAACTGCCCATCATCTTCTTGTTGAACACGAATGGTAACCTTGATTGGTTGTTTATCGTAGTCAACACCCGGAACAGTGCCGTCTTTCTCTTTGATGAGGTAGTTGTAGAGACCAGCTTTAGTGAACTTAAGAGCTGTGAAAGGAATCGTACCATCTGCTTTATTTTTAACTGTTTGAAGTAGCTTGTTTTGTCCTTCATACAGCTCAAACTCAAACTCGTCATCTTGTAGATTGCGACCAGTTAAAGCTTTTGTCACTTTTAGTGGTACTGTGATTTCTTTTGGTGTGAACGTATTCTTAAAGGTCTTTTTACCACCGTCATAAGTCACGGTAGTACTTAGTTTCCCTTTACCATCATCCGTTACTTTAACTGTGACTTTGACTTCGCTCGAGTCATAAGTAACCCCTGTCAGGCCATTATTTTTTTCTGTAATGGTGTAGTGGTAGTCACCTGCTTTATCGTAGGTAATAGCTTGGAACTGAACTTTTCCTTGAGCATCATTTTTAGCTGTTTGAAGAACGTTTGGCTTACCATCTTCCTTCAACTCAAACTCAAATTCTTGCGCTTTCAGTTTGCGACCTGTTAACACCTTGGTCACATCGAAGGTTGCAGAAGTAGCTTGAGGTGTATAGGTGTTGTTGAAAGTGGTATCATTTTTTTCATAGATAATGTCAGAATGTAGTTTGCCTTTTCCGTCATCTGTAATTTTGACAGTAGCTTTCACTTCTTTCGTATCATAAGTAATGCCACCTAACTGACCTTTTTTCTCTGTAATGGTATAGTGGTAGTTACCTGCTTCTTTATACTCTAATTCTTTGAAGGTCACTTTACCATCAGTGTTGTTTTTCGCAGTATCTTCAACAACTCCTGTGTCATCGTTCTTCAACTCAAACTCAAATTCATCTTTTTGTAGCTGACGGCCTGTCAGAATTTTATTCACTTCTAATCGAGCAAAAGTCTTTCCTGGAGTATATCGATTGATAAAAGTCGGATTTTCGATCTCTTTATTGGCTTCTGAATACGTCACTTTGGTGACTTTCAGCTGACCACCCTGATCTTCAACTTTTACCGTAACTGAAATAAGATTAGGGTCATACTCTACACCAGCAACATTACCCGATTTTTCTGTAATAGTATAATTGTAGGTTCCGGCTTTAGTATATTCAATCTCTTTGAATTCAACCTTACCATCTGCTTTATTTTTTACAGTTTCCAAAATTTTGTTGTTGTTTTGTAGATCTTTCAGTTCAAATTCGAATTCACCATTTTGAAGATCTCGACCAATTAGCTTCTTAGTTACAGCAAGTTTTGTACTTGTCTTATCCGGAATATAATGGTTTGTGAATTTATTCTTTTCTTCTCTACCACCCTGAGCAGCAAGACCTTCATATTTGACAGTAGACACTAATTTACCAGACGCATCTCTTGAAACAGTCACTGTCGCATAAATATCATTTGGATCGTAATTGATTCCTTTTTCAGGATGGTCTTCACGCTTTTCAGAGATTATATACTCGTAAGTTCCGACTTCAGTAAATGTCAACTCTTTAAACTTGACTAAACCAGCACCGTCATTTTGCACAGTCTCTTCAAGATGTTTATCCGATTTTCTTTTTAATTCAAATGTAAATTCTTTATCTTTGAGTTGGCGACCGATCAATTCCTTCTTAACCTGAAGTTGAGCAGAAACTTTTTCGTTTTTCTTATTGATGACTTCAGCCTTATAAATTTTATCAGCACCAAAATCGGTTGGTCTTATTTTTATTTCTTTGTCAGATAATTGATAACCATCTGGAGCTTTTACTTCTTTTAGTGTGTAGTTATCTTTTAAAAGATTTTTTATCTCCGCATTACCATTCGCATCCGTTGTGACTTTTTTTACTTCACCAGTACTATCACGTGTCAATTCAAATTCTGCGCCCTGTAAATTGTTTCCTTTATCATCTTTTTTATGAACCCTAACACTATAAACGTAACCTTCAGCTTGACCACCACCTGCAAGATATCTTAACGAAAATGAGGTCTCATATTTTAGTTGACCATTTTCTAGTAAGGTTGCGTTATTCTTAAAAATTTCTCCATCTACTGGAGTATAGGAAACCTTTACTTGGTATTTAATGTAATATCCCTTGTTACCAACCTTACCAAGATTAACAGAAAAACCAGATTCGTCATTATCAAGCTTAGCATCAGAAGAACTTGTTACATCTCTATCACCAGCATGCTCATATTTCCCATTTTTAAAAGACCATGTTACTTCATAAACTTTAAGAGAACCCTTAACTATTTTTAATTTACTATTAGCAAGGCGATCTTTGACGATCACATTACCAAGATTTTTGCGGCTACGATTAACAGGGATACCATAATAGAATAAGGTTTTGTCATTAGAGTCTCGCCAACCACTTTTTTCCAGTATAGATTCATACGGTGGATTTGGACCTCTATATTTAACTTTTTTATTTGTAAATACAACTTTATTGTTGATTGTTAAAGTAAGGTCTATATCTTCTGCTTGTTGAACTTTATTATCATCAACACGTGCATAGAAGAAGAAGCTTCCTTTTATATCAGAATGATTATTCACATAATCAGTATAGGTTAGAGTAATTGTCTTTGTCTTCGGATCAGCAACTGCCTTTGCAACAACTTGGTTATTGGCATCTTTTAAATCAAAAGTTAACGATGCATCTCCCATCATCAATTTATCAGGTAATTTAATGGTTGTTTTATCCCCACCACGAACTGTGCTAGGAAGAGAAAAATTCGCAGTTATACGGAAATTCTCCCATTGTTCAACCGTTCTCTGTAAAGGTTTTCCTGAAGAATCCGTAATATTAAAATTAGTAAAATTCGCTTCTACTTCCTTCACATCCAACGCACCAGCAAAAGCGGATCTCCGTGTTCTTTTACTTCTCGGTGGAGCACCTGGTTGAGTTTCACTCTTTTCCTCTGTTTTGTTCGATTTTGATGATTCTGCACCTTTTGGAGATTGTTTCGACTTATCCCCAGTATTAGTAGTGCTGCTTGATTGTTGTGCTTGCTCCTTTGACACCTCTTTTGATCCACTAGTTGTTTGACTAGTTTGTGTACTGTTTTGCGTTTGTGCAACAACTGTACTTATTGGTGTTAAAATTGTTGAAGCGAGCAACAATGTTACTCCAAGCAAGCTCATCAATTTTTGACGCGCTTTCATGTTCGTCCTCCTTTAATAATCTTATGCATGCATAATGCACTCATTTTATATTATAACTATATAATCAATTAATTTCAATATAACATTTCTCTTTTTGTTTACAAACCGTCAACTTTTCGACCCCTTTTTACTAGACTACATATACTTTTTTAATTACAATATTTATAAGGAGGAATCACGATGGTACTGGATACAAGAAAAAAGATTTTAGAGGCTTTTTTTGAGCTTGCTATGGAACACCCCAATAAATTGTATTTTTCATTAGCAGATATTGCAAAAAAAAGCGGGAATTTCAAGACAAGCTATTTACAAACGTCATTTCAATGGAACTTATGAGATTCTTGATTATATCCATAAAGAGATTGATGCAGAATTTCAAACGCTTTTTCAGCAATATAATAAAAAACTCTATCCAAATCCTTTTATATTTTTTGCTGAGGTAGTTATTCCCATCTTGTATACTCGACGAGAACGGATTAGTTGTCTCTATAAGACAGCAGCTGATCCTTATTGGAGAGACTTTTTACTAAAAACCTATGGACAATGGATTGAACAACATATTACGATTGACTATCAAAAATTAAATATTCCAAAAGAAAAAGCAATTCAAGTTCTGGTCAGTAACATTTTAATCTTTATTGAAATTTGGATTACTCAACCTGAACCTACTCCTCCTAAACAATTCGCAAAGACCTTTTTAAATTTGATTCATTTCCCTCTTGTAGATTATGTTTGTTTCAAACCACGTTCTCTTAATGATAAACTAATGATTCCAAACTGTTTAGAAGGTAAAGAAAAAAACTATGATAAGATGATTCCTAATCTTAGACAATAAGCTTTTAATAATGATGAAAACGAGATAGATTGTAATTTCCAACAATTCCAGTTATCTCGTTTTCTTTTTCTCTTATTTTTTTGTGGACTAAATAAAAAGAAAAGCAACTATTTTGCTTCCCTTTAACGGATTATCTTTTTTATATCTACTAACTGATTGATTTTTTGATTGATTGTTGGTCGGTAATCACAGAAATTGATGGATTGAATACCGCTGTTAAAGGCCACATCTACATCCAGCGTTCGATCACCGATATAGTAAGTCATTTCTTTATTCAACTGATATTTTTCCACCAGATAATCCACCCCTTCTGGATCAGGTTTTCTTGCAAATCCATTAGCCGTCGTCACAATTTCTGTGAAATAATCCAAAATATCTAAATCAGCTAAAACTCGGTAGGCATTTTTCCCCTTATGGGTATAAACAAACTGCTGAATACCTGCTTCCTGCGCCCAAGCAAGGATTGTCTTAGCACCATCCATAAGCTCGATTTGAGCATTCTTCTCTTGCAAGCTTTGCCCTCTAAATCGATTCATCTCTTCTGCATTCAAGCCTTTTTCAACTGCGACTTTTTCCAGCAATTTTTGAACAGAATGCCGCAAAATATAAGCATGGATACCCTCTCGGTCAAAGTCCAATCCATAGTGAGTATAAGTTTCTTCAATCCCCGCCAAAATAGCGTCATAGGAATCTAGCAATGTTCCATCCAAATCCCAAATAAAAGCTCTTGTCATGTCCGCTCCCTCATTTTCCGTTGATAGAGTATTTGTAAAAATAGCCAGCGAAAGCCATTGTCCAAAAGAGTAGCCGTCCAAACTCCAGGCAAGCCCAAGCCCATCGTTACCCCCAGAAAATAGCCTGCTACAATGCGAATGAGCCACATACCAACCGTCGTGGCATAAAAAGGCAGCTTAGCATTGCCCAACCCTTGCCAAACAGCTGTATAGATGACTGTTCCTGCTGTCATAGGCACTCCCAAAAGTGAAAACAGAACAACAAATAAACTAGCCTGAACAGCACCACCGTCAGCTGTATAAAGTTGTGTTAACGGCTGCCCAAACCCAAAAAGAAACAGAGCTATCGGTAACATGAGGCTTAGAGATAACCAGTACGTCTGCTTTGTCAGCCTCCTAACTGCTTGAAGGTCTGCTTGTCCCACTGCATGAGCTACCAACATGACTGTTGCAGTAGCGACACCAAAGCTCGGCATGTAGTTAAACTGGGTCAGAACCTCTCCAATAGCATTTCCTGCGACAGCATCTGTCCCGAACTTAACAATAATAGCAATCATCACAACATCCCCGGCTCGCATCATCAATCGTTCCCCAGCAGCTGGCAGAGATAAGCGCAGCAGTTCCCAATCCAGCTTCCAACTCCAAGGCGCCAAAGGTAGCGGCAATTCTTTCCATAAAATGAAGACGCCCACCAGACGAGCTAAAATGGTTCCCAATGCCACTCCAACAATTCCCATGTGGAAAATAAAAATTGCAATGCTGGAAAAAAGGACATTAAGTAGATTGCTAAAAAAGCTGACATACATAGGCAGGCGGGGATTGCTGGTCGCTCGAACCAAAGCCCCTAGACTTGTCATCATTCCCAAAAGAACAATTGTTCCTCCGATTAAAGCGAGATAGAGACCACCTGCATTAGCGACTGCGGGCTCCGTTCCCAACCAAGCCAATATTTGCCGTCCAAAAGCAAGCGAGAAAAGTCCCAGAAACCCACTCAGTATCAGGGTCAATTTAATGGCTTCACTAGTATGATAAGCCAGATTATCTCGATTTCCTTCTCCTAAACTCTTAGAAATTAGACTGGATACTGCTGATCCTAGTGCAATAAAAATGGCCTGGTAAATGCTAATCATACTGCCAGCAACCGAAACTCCTGAAATAGCCACCAGGCCTAGACTAGCTACTAAATACGAATCTACCATTCCCATTAGCATCTGCAAAAAGTTTTCTACCATGGCTGGCAAAGCTATGTTTAAAATCTTTTTATAAGTAGTCATGCATTATGAAACTCCTGCTCTAATGATACCCTTTGCTGTATGAGACTTGCAATAGACTGTTTACAAGCCGAAAACACTCAGGTAAGTCCCCTCTGAGTGTTGAAAATGGTTAAAGCCCTAAATCCTTTTCTACTGCTGCCTGCATCTGGTCAGCAGCAACAATCATTTTATGGCGGACTTCAGCCGTTTCGATGCCATCCACTGCTGCTGGAATTGACACACCAGTAAGATTATGCAACTGAGCTAAAGCTTCAAAATCACTCAGTCCGGTTTGGCCAGTCACAGCTTCGACTGCAACAACTGGGAATTTGTAAGGACTGGCAGTTGAAACAACGACTGTCTTCGTGTCATCACCTGTTTTGGTCCGATATTTTTGATAAACGGCTGATGCTACTGCTGTATGCGGATCTTCAATATAGTTAGATGTTTCATAAACCCGTTTGATTTCAGCCGCGGTCTCCACTTCTGTGGCATATTCAGCCGCAAAGAGTGCTAGCATTTCTGAGTCAAAGTTGGTCAGCTCATACTGACCATATTTTTTGAGATTGGTCATCAACTCTGCTGTCTTTTCGGCATTATTTCCTAACAGGTGGAAAATCAAGCGCTCTAGATTTGAAGAAACTAAAATGTCCATAGACGGGCTAGATGTCACCTTGAAACAGCGCTTCTTATCATAGATATGTGTTTTAAAGAAATCTGTCAAGACATTATTTTCGTTGGAAGCACAGATTAACTTGCCAACTGGAAGACCTATTCGTTTAGCATAGTAGGCTGCCAAGATATTACCGAAGTTTCCAGTTGGAACAGAAAAATTGACTGCTTCACCAGCTCGAATCTGATCGGTTTTGACCAATTGTGCATAGGCATAGACATAATAAACAATCTGTGGCACCAAGCGCCCGATATTCATAGAGTTGGCGGAAGAAAATTGCAACTTGTGTTCTGCTAGTTTTTTGCGAAGCACAGCGTTATTAAACATCTGCTTGACATTGGTCTGAGCATCATCAAAATTCCCTTCAATAGCCACTACATGAGTATTGTCCCCTGTCTGAGTCGTCATTTGTAGCTCCTGAACCTTGCTGACACCGTCTTTCGGATAAAAGACGATAATCTCGGTCCCAGGAACGTCTGCAAAGCCTGCCATAGCTGCCTTACCCGTGTCGCCAGAAGTCGCCGTCAGAATGACAATTTTATTTTCCAAGCCATGCTTTTTCGCTGCAGTCGTCAGTAAATGCGGAAGGATGGACAAGGCCATGTCCTTAAAAGCAATGGTCGAACCATGAAAAAGCTCTAAATTGTACTGACCATCTAGCTTGATTAAGGGAGCAATGTTCGGCGTATCAAACTTATTATCGTAAGCATGGGCAATACAATCATCTAGCTCTTGATCTGTGAAATCATCTAAGAAAGCAGATAAAATTAATTTTGCTACTTCTTGATAGGAAGCATCTTTTAGTTTTGCAAAATCCAACTCGACCTGAGGATAAGAAATTGGAGTAAAGAGACCGCCATCTGTTGCCAATCCCTGCAAAATAGCTCGACTGGCTGTCGTTGTATTGTTTGCGTCACGCGTTGATTGATAAACTAAAGTCATAAATTTTTATCCCTTTCATGTAGTCTGTTCTATTATAACATGACTTATCAGAAAATTCTCGCATTTCTATGGAAAATACTAATGTGTGTAAACTTTTGGTTTATTCTTGCTTGCACGTCTAATCATCGAAAAGAAAAACAGACGTCAACTCATCAAAGCATCGTCCGTTTTGTTTTTTGATTATCGTTGTCAGCCATAGAACTGAATGTCAGTGACAGTGATTTTAAATATCGAGTATCCCACTACCGACTTATTACACAACATTATTTGGCTACCTCAGTTTTTTGAACACTCTCCCATCATTATTTCACTTTCATAACTCTCACTAGACTAGCTCGTTCAGCCTCTTCTAGCTTCATTTCGATATATTGAATGGTTTCTATGAGATCTGGAATAGTTGCATACTCTAAGCCATTGACCCGGCGGCGAGTTTTTTCAATTTCATCCGCCATCAACTGACAGCTCTTTTCAATCTCTGCTAAGCGCAAAAGATCTGACAATAGGTTACTCATATCTTCAATCGTCTCATCCATCTGGCTGTTGGATGCCACGTAGCTATAAACTACATCTCCCTCATCATCACCGTAAGGATTGGCAATATGGGCATGCATCTTAGGAACTCGCACGCTCATGATATTTTCCTGTTCGATATGGAGATTGATTTCTCGCATAGGGACAGCAAAAATTTCTTCCACCATAAGGTCGCTTTCCAAAGCTTTTGCCAACACAAAGTCCTGCATATGACCAACTAGAGCTTCTTCAACTTTTTGGCGAAGGCGATTATTTTCGCGAACAGCTTCAATAAAACGACGCATCAGTTCATCTCGCTTATCCTTGAGAAGTTTATGACCGCGAGTAGCTGTTTTCAAGCGCTCTTTTAGATTGTTGAGTTCCATTCGAGTGGGTTTGATATTCAAACGAGTCATCGGCTCACCTCCTTAAGCTTGCCGCCTACTTTCTGGTAAATATTGGTCAATCATATCATCCTTAATCCGCTTAAGCTCCGTCCGTGGCAAGATAGACAACAATTCCCAACCTAAATCTAGGCTTTCTTCAATCGTTCGATTGGTATAAAATCCTTGATTGATATATTCTTTTTCGAATCGCTCAGTAAATTGTACATAGAGCTTATCCGTATCAGATAATGCAGACTCTCCTAGTACAACTGCTAATTCTTTGGCCTGTTTACCTTGTGCATAAGCCGCAAAAAGTTGATTCATCGTTGCCGCGTGGTCTCCCCGAGTCTTTCCTTCGCCAGATCCTTTGTCCTTGAGGCGCGAAAGGGACGGTAACACATTAATTGGCGGACGATAGCCACTATTGTAAAGGTCACGCGACAGGATAATCTGACCTTCAGTAATGTAGCCAGTCAAATCAGGAATAGGATGAGTGATATCATCCTCAGGCATGGTAAGAATTGGAATTTGTGTGACCGAGCCTTTCTTCCCTACCAAACGTCCCGCACGCTCATACAGAGTGGATAGGTTGGTATAAAGATAACCCGGATAGCCTCGGCGTCCTGGCACCTCTCGACGAGCAGCGGATACTTCTCGCAAGGCCTCACAGTAGTTCGTCATATCTGTCATGATGACGAGAACGTGCATGTCCTTTTCATAAGCCAAGTATTCGGCAGCCGTCAAGGCAATTCGTGGTGTCGCAATCCGCTCAATAGCAGGATCATTTGCTAGATTGATAAAGAGGATAGAGCGGTCAATAGCCCCCGTCTCCCGCAAGTCATTCATAAAAAATTCAGCTTCTTCAAAGGTTGTCCCCATAGCTGCAAAAACGACTGCAAAATTTTCTTCTGAATTGAGCACAGTAGCTTGACGAGCAATCTGAGCAGCCAATTCCTTATGAGGCAGGCCCGATCCAGAAAAGACTGGCAGTTTTTGACCGCGTACCAAAGTATTGAGGTGATCAATAGCTGAAATCCCAGTCTGAATGAACTCATCAGGATAATCTCTTGCTACTGGATTGATCGCTTGACCGTCAATGTCCAGGTATTTCTCAGGCAAAATATCTGGACCACCATCAATAGGCTTACCCATCCCATTGAAAATCCTTCCGACCATATCTTCTGATACTGGCAATTCAAGAGGATGACCGGTAAAACGCACCTTAGTTTTCCCTAGATTGATTCCGCTAGAGCCTTCAAACAGCTGCACCATCGCCTTATCTTCTTGCACTTCTAAGACCTGCCCTTGACGCTTCGTTCCATCATGGAGTTGGATTTCCACTAATTCATTGAAATGCACCCCTTCTACTCGATCCACAATCATCAAAGGACCGACAACTTCACTGACGGTACGGTATTCTTTAATCACGTTCATTGGTTGCTCCTCCTTGGGCAAGAATATCATGCAGTTTTTCCCGAATAGCGGTATCCAAACTGCGAATTGCTTCCAACTGATCCTCTGGGATAAATTTAGAGCGGGCAATCTGATCTCTCAACTCCACAGTACCATTCATAATCTCAGTAAAATAGGCACCTAAATTCAAAGAACGGTTAGCTTCTTCATCGAACGTTAGGATATTAGTAAGAAGAGCTACTTGTTTTTTAAAGGAAGTGTAGGTATCCACTTCGTCAAAAGCATTCTGCTGCAGGTAGTCCTCACGGATCATTTTTGCTGTATTCATGGTAAGACGATCCTTTTCAGACAGCGAATCCAGACCAACCAACCGTACGATTTCTTGTAGTTCACTCTCTTTTTGAAGAATGTTCATTGCCTTGGTTACCTTTTCTGACCAAGTCAACTGTTCATGTTGATTGATATAGTGCCCTACCTCATCTAGATAAAGCGAGTAAGAACTAAGCCAGTTGATAGCCGGAAAGTGACGACGTTGTGCCAACTGAGCGTCCAATCCCCAGAAGACCTTGACAATCCGTAGAGTATTTTGCGTGACGGGCTCCGAAATATCTCCACCTGGAGGGGAAACCGCACCAATTGCAGTAATACTTCCCTCGCGCTCGTCACTACCTAAGGTTTTCACCCGACCAGCTCGTTCGTAATATTCAGCAATCCGACTGCCGAGATAGGCAGGATAGCCTTCATCGCCCGGCATTTCTTCCAAACGCCCGGACATTTCCCGCAGAGCTTCTGCCCAACGTGAGGTCGAATCTGCCATAATGGCCACAGAGTAGCCCATATCTCGGAAGTACTCAGCAATTGTAATTCCTGTATAGATAGAAGCCTCACGCGCCGCAACTGGCATGTTGGATGTGTTCGCAATCAGAACAGTTCGTTGCATAATTGACTGACCAGTTACTGGATCGATTAGCTCTGGAAATTCATTTAAGACATCCGTCATTTCATTTCCCCGCTCGCCACAACCAACATAAATCACGATGTCCACATTAGCAAATTTGGCAACCTGATGCTGAACAACGGTCTTGCCAGCTCCAAATGGGCCAGGAACAGCAGCAGCCCCGCCCTTGGTGACTGGGAAAAAGGTATCAATCACGCGTTGACCCGTCACCAAAGGTTCCTCTGGGATTAGCTTTTGAGCAAATGGACGGCCTCTCCGGACTGGCCACCTCTGCATGAGACTACCGACAAAGACAGAACCATCCGCACGCTCAACTTCATAGACTGCTTCCTCGACCGTGAAGCTACCAGCTTCAATAACCGTCAGCCGACCACTAACACCAATCGGTACCAGAATACGATGCACTACCAGCTCGGTTTCTTGAACGGTGCCTAGAATATCTCCAGCTTGGACTTCATCGCCGACAGCTAGACAAGGTACAAAGTCCCACTTAGTCTCACGATTCAAATTAGGCAGCTGAACTCCACGTACCAGAAAATCACTCTGTGTCACCATTTGAAAGCGTGCCAAAGGACGTTGAATGCCATCAAACATTTGCGAAATCAGCCCCGGCCCCAACTCAACCGATAACGGACTGCCTGTTGTTTCTACTGGTTCTCCTGGCCCCAGACCAGAGGTTTCTTCGTATACTTGAATAGAAGCCTCATCTTGACGCATCTCGATGATCTCCCCAATCAAGCCCAAATTGCCTACATGACAAATATCCTGAATGTTCGCTTCCTGCATTCCAGAAGCAACCACCAAAGGACCTGAAACTTTTATAATCTTTCCTTGACTCAAGTCTTGCTCCTTCTAATTTAAAATATTTTGTCCGACTGCTTTTTCTACATTCTCACGAATGCGTCCCCGTCCTAATCCCATTATTCCTTTATGAGTCGGGATTAAAATAATCGCCGGCAATACTTGCTTATCATAGTAAGCCAATGTTTCAGGGATTTCTGCAGCCACATCCTCTGTCAAATAAATAATGGCAAAATCTTCTCGGCTCAGTCGGCGTAAAGCATTCACAGCATCAGCTGCTCCTGTGACTGGAAAAGTCTGAAAACCAATCAGGCGAAAAGGTAGAATGGCATCACGATTTCCTACCACACCAATTTTATAAGTTTTACTGGCCATAAATTGGTCTCATCCTTTCTTTAATGATTTCTACTGGAAGCTGATTTGTCAAACCGGTCAAAATAAGTCGAAGATTTTTCACTTCTAGCTCTTTTCCCAATAAATAGCGAGCTAATGGAAGTGGACCACTTGTTTCAAATCGTCCTTGCTCTAAGAGTTTAAACGGAACCAAGTCTGCTAAATATTCCAGTTCAAGATTTGTCAGCTTCCCCAAATGCATTTTTTCTTCATAAGAGCGCAATTCTGCATCAAATTCTAGTGGGTTTACTTGAGAAAACCAGTTCGTTAGTTGCCCTTTTTCTGCTAACTCAATCCATTCTGCACTTGTCAAAGACCCATCATCAGATAAGAGTTGTGTCATAAAACTATGCGGTTTTTGGTGACGAATGGCACGCTGCACTGTTGTTGCATTGTAAAAATCAATCGTCAACCGCACTAACTGCTTAAGCCGCTCATCTTCAAATTCAGATTCCAACCTTTTTAAGTGTGCGAAATAAGCTAGGTCCATTCCGATTTCCAAAACACGCACATCTTGGTAATCTTGGTATTCTGCCCAAGTTGCTTCTATTTCATCCACCATCAATTTTGGACAGTATTCCGCAGAAAAGGTTGTAATCAGCTGCTCCAGCATGTCTAACGAATATGACCCGACAGGAATCAACAGATGCTTTAAATTTAAGCCTGTTGCCTTGTGCTTAAGCAACACTTTAAGATTGTGATAGGTATATTTAAGCGTGAAAAACTCCACCAAAGCAGATGTTGGACTGACTTCAAAAGCCCATGTATACTCTGCAAACAAATGCTTCATGAGAAATCTCTCAATCGTATTTAAGTCAGTTAGTTGTTCATGATTCGGATTATATGCTGTCCCTTCCAAAGCTGCTGAGCGACTTTCAGAAGTTGAAGCTCGCAACAACTGCTCATATTGCGCAGGACTTAAGAAACTACTCTCATGAATACTAATTTCCGTATTAACTTGTGCGAAAGTATTGTCATTCATGAACAGTCTCCTTACTCTTCTTTATCTTGGAAAATAGCCTGAGCGATCCGATAGCTTTCCTCCTGCCATAAAGAATCCACCAAATAACGGTAGAGATAGTTATCGTCAACATTCCCTCGCGAAAGGAGAAAACCCGCTTCTCCACTCACAACTGAAGAAGCTAATTTCACTTGCGGATAACGCTCTAACAATTGTTCTAATTGAACGGCTGAATATTTACCAAATGTTCGTGAACCAAATGTCAAAACCAGCTCTTCTTGAGGATACTTTTTTAAAATCTGCTCCAAAAAAGCCTGTTCTTGTTTGAGCGACCAAGCCGCCATCTGCTCATAAGCTCCTGCAAATAATTCTTTCAAAATCCGTTGCTTGGTCGCCAAAGTAGATTGACGTTTTTCATTTTCAAGTTGCTGCACTTCACGCTGTACTTGACGTTTTAGCACTTTTACTTCTTGCTCACGTTGTTGCATTTTTTCTTGTTTCAGCCGTGCTTTTTGTTCTTTAGTTTCGCGATCAAGGGTTTCTTGGGCATTAGCTACTAACTGTCGCCCATTTTCATGCGCCTGCTCTAAAACCGAATCCCTCAATTGAGATTCAAATCCCATATCTGCCTCCTTCTATGAAATCAGATGGTTCAAGACCCTAAAAACTGTCTCATTGTCATTTCACATTCAAAACCATTAAAAGAGACACAACAAAGGCAAGGATAGCATAGGTTTCGACCATGGCAGCAAGGATTACTCCTTTCATTACGTCTTCAGGACGTTTTGCCAAAATCTGCATGCCTGCTGTCGCTACATTTCCTTGATATTTAGCAGAATAATAACCAACAATTCCGATTGGCAGTGCGGCAAAAAAGAGTGCTAAGCCTGTTTGGAGAGCCATTTCGGGTTGAACTTTAAAGAAAATTAAAATTCCAATAACAAAACCATACAAACCTTGCGTACCTGGCAACAACTGCAAAATCAAAGCGCTAACAAATTTCTCGGGCTGTTCTTTTAACAACGCTGCTGCAGCCTGACCAGTCGAGCCGACATTCCGCGCAGAACCAATACCACTAAGAAAAATCGCCAGAACTACACCTAGTGCTGCGAAAAAGGCACCGCCATAAGTTGAAAAATAAGATGAAAAAGCTTGCATAAATAAACTCCATTTCTAATAGTAAATACTATTTGTTTGATTGTTCTAATTGTCAATGGTATAAAATTCTGTCTGAGCAATTAAAACAATTTCGCTGAACTACTTTTTGTAGCGAACATATTTCCCTGCTGGTTTCAAAGGTTTAAAGGCTTTTCCACCACCATCGTAGAATTTTCCAAAAAATTCAACAAAAATCAAACGTGCTCCGTGTACATAGCCTGATAAAAAGGAGAGGAACATATTGATACTGTGAAGGGCAATAAATAGCACAATACCAATACTGAAGCGAGCAAAAGGAGGAAAGAGACTAACAATTAAGTTAAAGGCCGAACCAATACTCGCACCTGCAAGACCCAAAGCCATAAGTCTCGTGAAACTCACTAAGTCGCCCACATAACTGCTGATATTGTATAAATTAAACAATGCAGGCCCTAATCCTTTCAAACTCTTAGCGCTGATAATAGAAACGAGTACAATACCCCCAGCATTTATAATAGCAAGCCATTGTCCGATCAAACCAGCAATAGCAAGCGATGGGAATAATCGGCCCGCTGCTAATAAAGCCAGCCCGACGAGAATCAGCATCCAAGCAAAGCCTGAATTATAGGCTTCCGCATAGTCTTTCATGCGAATATTCTTTGCGCCACTGAGGTAAAGCCCTGTCATGACTGTAATAAACCCAATCACGACCGACATAATGAGAATGGTGATCACATCCGTACTAGTATCAACAATCGCAAAAGGCAATTTGAAACCAAAGAATGAACCGTAGATGACTCCCCAGAGTGCAACACCGACTCCTAAAATTCTAAAAAAGCGTAAATTCTTAGCCAGATTTGGCTTGATATGTAGGGCCTTCAAAGCCCAACTTGTTCCACCAAAGAGCAACAAACCATAGCCAATATCAGCTGCCATCATACCAAAAAAGATAAAATAAAACAGCGACACAACGGGTGTTGGATCTTTGTCTTCGTACTTCGGCAGCGAATACATTTCCGTTACCAATTCAAACGGCTCAATCAGCGCATTGTTTTTGAGTTTTGTCGGCACGCGCTGTCGATCAGCTGCCGTCATTTCATGGATTTGAAGCAAGACAGCACCACCAAATTGCTGCTTGAGTCCCATTCTCAAATCTTCTATCTGCTCCTGCTCAATCCAGCCCTCTAAGGCAACCAAATTCTGTGTACTAGCAAGAGCTTCCTTGCTTTCTTGACGAGAAGTTAAATTCAATACATAATCCAACTGACACTTGAGTTGTTTTAATTCTTCGTTTGAAGACGCCAGTTGTATTTTTGTTGAAGTTATGAGTGCTTCTTGCTCTTTTATCATCGCTTGTAATGCTACCAAACGCTCCTTTGGCAATTCCTCAAAAGCATATTCAAACAGCTTGAAACCAAGTTCTGTCAAAACTGCTTGGGTTTCCTTAGCAACTTCTGCTTTGCATAACACAAGGATTCCTTTTTCTGTACTGCTAGTAAAAACCTCTCGAACTTCCAGATTGGGATAATCCTGCAATCGAATATTGAACTGATTGTTTCCACTGGTTGGAATGGTTCCCACAAACGCACGAAGATGTTTAAATTGCTTAAGTGCTACTGGAGTAACATCTAAACTTGCCCATTTTTCCAACTCCGCCACTTCCGACTGAGCCGTTTCTTTGGCTTCTTGTGCTCTTGCCAACACTTGAAATTGTTGCTGAATCGCCGCAAGAAACGCTTCTTCGTCACGTGCTTGTCCCACCTGTTCTAAACTGACAAAGCTTGTTTCCAACGGAGCTTCCTTCAATGATTCCAGCATTTTTTTCTTAGGAACAAATGCTTGCAGGTTTTCAATCATACGTGCGAGTTTTTCCTGCCGCCGAGTCAAAGCTTGAAGATGTTCCGAAAAAGATGTATCAGGATTCCACACTAACTCTTTCTCAAAAGCACCTTTCCAGGTCTCTTTTGCTTGTAAATCCTGAATTTCAACCGATTGGAGATTTTGCAGATAGGAAAGGATTTCATCCAACAATTCTCTTGGCAACAGCAGCGACAACTCCTGCATCTGACTAATTGCCATATTTTTCTACCACCCTGTCTACAATCATTTGCAGTAACGCCTCTTTTTTATTTGACAAAGCTGCTTGGACTTTTTCTTCGTTCTCTTGTTTCGTTTTTTCCAAGTCTTGTGTCAAGCTAGCAATCTCTTTTTCAGATTGTTCCTTTAACTCAATAAACAACTGTTGTTTTTCTTCATCATAGGCTCGCCCTAGTTGCTTCAAATCGCTGGCAGCTTGGTTTTGCAACTCCCGAATCTGATGTTGATAACCAGCTAGCACTTCGTCTGCTGCTCGCTCAATTTCTTGCATTTGCTCAAGAGTAGCGTTCGTCATATCTTGCACCTCCTTTGTATCATACAATGGCTGTAACGTTTACTTGTGTAAATTATAACACATTTTCAAACCATTCGTCACAGAGTTTTATCCCTTTTCTTTGCAAACAAGAATTATTTTACACGAAACACTACCATTTGTTAGACCAGCCTTATTTCCTTTTACTTTTCATCTGCTTGTATCATTTCTGAAAGCTTCGTTAATTCTCCATCACAACCACTTACTCAAAATACGGCATCATAGCAAAAAAACAACTTAAAATATTTGACTATCTGAATAGTCAAATATTTTAGCCCTCTTCTCTTACTTATTTTAGTTAAAATAAAGAATCTAAGATTTACCCCTAGATTCTCTAATGTCAAAAACAATTATTCCTTCAGTAATTTTTATATCTTAATGCATCCATCAATAACAATCTTTTACAATGATGGCACAAATAACCTAATTATCGTCTAATATTTCAAAGACTTGGTTAATAATTGTGTATCTTCTAATAACCTTCCTAACTGCTCACTATCCTTTTGAATCATAGCAAGATACAGCAGGTCTGTTAAAAATAAAGTATTGTTTCTAGAGTCAATAGCTCCCACTCTCACCTCTTGTTCATGTTTAGGGACACGAAATACAAGATCCCCTAACTGCGTCAGCGGATTTAGCCCAACACCTGTAATGGCAATCGTGAATACTCTTTGTTTTTTTGCAAATTGTAGTGGAGCAACAACCTCCTTTGTCAATCCACTATAGCTTATTCCAATTGCTAAATCTTTACTACTTGCTGAAGCAATACTGGCCATTTGAACATGACTATCCTGGACATACACACAGTTTTTTCCAATCCTATTTAACTTATAATAAAAATCACTACATACTGTTCCAGATGCACCTACCCCAAACAGATAAATTTTACTTGCTTGATTTAGTAAAGTACTCGCTTGTTCCAGCTCTTCGATTTTTAGAAGCTCCACTGTCTGCTTGATTGATTCTGTGTAAGAACTTGCTAATTTTAGCACTAAATCACTCAAACTATCATTGGACAGAATACTACCATTATACAAATTATCATACTTGGTTTTTGATAATTCTAATTTAAACTTAGCAAAATTTGAATAGCCGAATTTTTTCGCCAATCTACTCACTGTAGCAGTTGACACTTCTGCTTGTTCTGCTAAATTCCGGATAGTTAATTCTTCAATGTGCAAGAGGTTCTTTTCTATATAGTTTAACAACTTTTGTTCTGCTTTTGTTAAACCGCTTATTTGATTATGTATGATCGCCATATAATTTCACTTCCTTTGTTACTATTTTACATTTTTTTAGATAAATATTGAAATTTTATAACTTTTGTTTTATAATATGATTTGAGTAAGCGTTTACAAAAATGAAAGGGGCTTTATAAATGGATATTGACCAGCTCAATACTGAACAAGCAAATCCTGATTCGTTCGAGATTGAAAAAATGACCACCAAACAGATTACATCTTATATCAATCGAGAGGATCAAAAAGTACCTTTAGCAGTAGCACAAGCCCTACCGGCAATTAATAGCTTAATTGATGCTACTATTTCTCAATTGCAGCAAGGCGGTAGAATCATTTATGTAGGAGCTGGGACATCTGGACGTTTAGGAATTTTAGATGCTTCAGAATGTCCGCCTACTTATGGAGTAGAAGCTGACTTAGTCCAAGGGATTATAGCAGGAGGAAACAGAGCTATTCACCTTGCTCAAGAAGGAGCAGAAGATGATAGGCAAGCGGCTAAAATAGACTTAAGTAAGCTCAAATTATCAGATAAAGATATGGTTATCGGATTAACAGCTTCAGGTCGGACACCTTATGTAACAGCAGCACTCAAGTATGCCCATGAGCAAAATGCCCAAACAGGTTCCATCTCCTGTGTAAAAAATGCCGAAATTTCTACTATTTCAGATTATCCCATAGAGGTTTTAGTCGGTCCGGAAGTAATCACTGGATCAAGTAGAATGAAAGCAGGAACTGCACAAAAATTAATTTTAAATATGATTTCTACTACTAGCATGATCCGTCTTGGTAAAATATATAAAGGTTATATGGTCGATGTGAAACCAACAAATGAAAAACTTGTGGAAAGAGCCCAGAGAATTATTCAGAAAACAACCGGTGCCAACTCACAGGAAGCAAGAGATATATTTGAAAAAGCGAAAGGAAACGTAAAACTTGCGATTTTGATGCAATTAGGTCATTTAACTACAGAGCAAGCGGAAAATATGTTACTTGAAAATCACCAAAACATTGCGCTGTCTATTGAGACTCTATTACAAGAAAAGGAGAATACTCATGAATGTTGAACAAGTGGCAACTGAACTTTTAAACAATGTTGGCGGATCCAATAATATAAAAAGTAATGCCAATTGCATGACTCGGTTAAGACTAGGACTTAAAAACCCTGAATTGGCTAACATTGAAAAATTAAAGAAAATTGATGGCGTTTTAGGCGTTGTAGAAGCGGATACTTTGCAGATTATTTTTGGGCCTGGCATTATTACTAAAGTAGCTCAAGCATTTGCGGAACTCTCTCATCTTCCTCTCGGAAGCATAGACGAAACTATCGATGTTGAAAATCTCACCAAAATCAATAAAAGTGCTAATAAGCAAAAGCATGACAAACCACTACAACGCTTTTTGCAAAAAATAGCCAATATTTTCATCCCTTTATTACCAGGAATCATCGCTGCAGGAATGATTAATGGCATCACCAACATCATCAATGTTTCAACGGGAAATGCCTTTGCCATGGCATGGTGGTATCAATGTATTCGGACAATGAGTTGGGGATTATTTACATTTCTACCAATCTTTGTTGGCATGAATGCTGCAAAAGAATTTAAAGGTAGCCCAATTTTAGGTGCAATTGCTGGCGCTATGTATGTAAGTGTTCCCTCTATGCCATTACTAACAAAAGGGATTTTACTTCCTCTTGTAAACAAAGCTTATTCAACCGGAATCGGTGGGTTATTAGCGGCTTTATTTGGTGGTATTTTATTTGCTTATTTAGAACGCACCATCAGAAAATTTATGCCAGATTTTCTTGATACATTTCTCACACCACTGCTGACAGTCATTATTGGTGGTTTTTTAGCTTTGCTGATCATTCAACCACTTGGTGAGTTGATTACGGGAAGTATTTTTACTACTTTAAACTTCTTCTATGAAAAATTAGGTGTCCTTGGAGGTTATCTCTTATCAGCAGGATTTTTACCTCTTGTTTCAGTAGGACTACACCAAGCACTCACCCCTATCCATGTTCTCCTCAACAATCCATCTGGACCAACCTCAGGGATTAACTATCTGCTTCCAATTTTAATGACAGCTGGGGGCGGACAAGTGGGGGCAGGTCTTGCTCTTTATCTGAAAACGAAAAACAAAAAATTAAAACAAATTACGCGCGACTCTTTACCAGTTGGAATACTAGGAATTGGTGAACCGCTAATGTACGCTGTCACTCTACCTCTTGGGAAGCCATTTATCACAGCATGTCTTGGTTCTGGCTTTGGTGGTATCTTAGCTGTATTATTCCACTTAGGTACTGTCACTCAAGGGGTATCAGGCTTATTTGGTTTGTTAATAATGGTGCCTGGCACACAAATCCAATTTGTTATTGCAATGCTTGGTGCCTACTTAGCTGGCTTTGTGATCACCTGGTTCTTTGGTGTGGACGAGGAGCGAATCAATGCAATATACAACTGACCAGACGTTTAACACTCCTTTAGGCTTTTCCCTTTATACATCCAACAATTTAGCAGACAGCAAACAGTGGATAAGAGATTATCAAAAGGCAGGTTTCTCATTTGCTTTCACATCATTAAATCTTCTTGAAGAGGCAGACCAATCGAATAAAATACGTCCACTGCTTCAAGAATGTCAGGAACATTCTATTCATACCTTTGTAGACATTAATCGTCAAGTTTTAGATAGCTTCGGAATTGATGGATTAAAGAAACTCGGAATTGTTGCCCTGCGGATTGATGATGGCATTACTGATTCTGAGATCGTAATATTATCAAATCATTTTAAAATTGTTTTGAATGCATCCACTCTTACATCTCAAAAAATCAGTCGTCTAAAAATACAGGGACTAAAAACAAGCCAGTTAATTGCCTGCCATAATTATTACCCCAAACCATATACAGGATTGAGCCTTCACAAAGTGAAACAATTCAATCAGCAATTACACCAGTATAATATCCCTGTTGTTGCGTTTATTCCAGGAGAAATAAAAAGATTACCGATTTTTGAAGGTTTGCCAACTATTGAAGAACAGCGCCATATAAAACCTCTGCAAGCTGCTCTTGAATGCTTAGTAGCTGCTGAATGCGACTACATTTGTATAGGGGACAATGCACTCTCGGCCTCCTCACTAAGTAAATTTTCTTTCCTAGCAAAAGAGGTTATTCCATTAGAAGCCGCTGTCCCTTCTCCCTTGTATCATATGATTTTTGAAAATCGACTAGATAGTAGCGATTATGTTATTCGAGCGGCTTATTCGCGGCAACAACTAAAACAATTTAAGCTATCAGGAGCAATTCAGCAACGACATCTCGGCGATATTGTCATTGCCAATGAAAAATTTTTACGCTATGAAAAAGAATTAGAAATTTGTCTTTGCAACCTTCCAGTAGATGAACGACAGACTATAATTGGAAAAGTCCGAAATGAAGATTTAGCTTTATTACATTATGTTCAATCCCCATTTAAATTTTCTTTTGTGAAATTGAATGTCAAATAGTTTTTTATTAGTCGTTGGAGACAAGATCTATCAACTACTAATTTTTTAAATCAACCTCCTCATTTATGCGCTTACATTTATTATATCATTAATTTGGTTTACACATCACTTCGATAAAATATTTCAATAAATTTACAATTCCAATCCAGCCTTATCTTAAAAAAGCATGTTATAATATAACTACATAAGTAACAAATTGTTATATAGTAATGCAATGGAGATAGTGTTTGTATGAAAAATACGCAACGTATCATGGCGAGGATTGAAAGCCATTTTGATAGTATGACCGAGTTAGAAAAGCGGATTGCAAACTACTTTTTAAACCCTTCTAGTATCTACGACGATCTTTCCTCACAAAAAGTTGCGCAAACTCTCTACATCTCCCAAGCAGCATTGACTCGCTTTGCAAAAAAATGCGGATTTAAAGGCTATAGAGAGTTTAATTTTCAATATATTCACCAATTGCAAGGTAGTATTGAGCAAACAGAACATTTACAAAACGACCTATCTCGTAGAGTTCTACGAAATTATACTCAAATTCAGCAACAAACTGAAGAATTGATTGATGAAGACAAACTACTGCGCGTTGCTAATCTCATCGAAGTAGCTGACCGCGTCTATTTCTTTGGAACTGGAAGCTCTGGTCTCGTCGCACGTGACATGAAATTGCGGTTCATGCGACTTGGTGTTATCTGCGAAGCCTTGACAGATCAAGATGAGTTTGCTTGGACAACGAGTATCTTAGACGAAAATTGCTTGGTTATTGGATTTTCTTTGTCCGGAGGGACACAATCTATCATCAATAGTCTCATTGATGCTCAAACAATGGGGGCCAAAACAGTGTTAGTAACAGGTCACTCCAACAAAGTCAAAGAAACCTTTACCGAAATCATCACCGTCGCTACTCAAAACAAGCCAGAATATATTTTACGCATTTCAGCACAATTTCCTATGCTACTGATGATTGACCTCCTTTATGCCTTTTTCTTAGAAATTGACCGAGAAAGAAAAGAAAAAATATTCAACAGCTTTTGGGAAAATCAAAAATTAAATGGCTATTATAGGCGACATAAATAATGCATCAAACAAAAACGAGCAGCTCCTCACTGAAGGATTTGCTCGTTTTCATTAGATAGGAAGTTTTCCGTTAAGGATGTTTATTTTTAAAGTGATAATAAGCTCCAAACATACCAGCTGCATTTTGATGGTGAGCAAAAGCAAGTTTGGTCTTTTCAGCGATACTTTGTACCAAACAAGATTTCATGGCCGCTTCAATTCGAGGGCGGAGAATCGCTTCTTGCCCCATAATACCACCACCCAAAATCACCACTTCTGGATTGACTACATAGCAAATATTCGCAATCCCTTGTCCCAGATAGTTAACCATGCGGTCAATGCCTTGGATACAGCGTGCATTTCCTTCTGTTGCTTCCTTGAAAATGCGCCGTCCATTCCACATAGCAGGTTCCTCGTCGTGAAGTTTTGCTACATAATTGACCAAGGCAGTCGTTGAAGCCACATCTTGGAATGCACCATCTGATAGATACACATAACCGACTTCACAAGCTGAATTACTAAAACCATGAAAAACCTGACCATCCACCAGCAAACAACCGCCGATACCCGTCCCAATCGTCAAACAAATCGCAATATTCGTGCCCTTTCCACTCCCGGACATGACTTCCGCTAAGCCAGCACAATTGACATCGTTTTCAATCTCACAAGGAACGGCAAATGTTTCTTCTACCACTTTCTTGAACTGAGTACCAGCATAATTTGGAATCTGAGGGCCAGCATAAAAGATTTCTCCTTTATCTGGATCGACCATTCCGGCTGAGGAGATACAAACCCCAGCAACTGGAATTTGTTCTAAATAACGTGCTACAATTCCCTTTACCTTGTGTAAAATTTCTGGACCGCCCTTATGAGCCTCTGTTGGGATTTCATGCGCTTCCAGCAAGGTGTCCGTATCATCAATCAGACCATATTTGATATTTGTTCCACCAATATCAATGGCAACATATTTCCCCATAATCCACCTCTTTTTTATTACAAGAACGTTTCCTTAGCTACACGAATCAAGCGAGCTGCTTCTTCTACAATCGGACGATCTGTGTCTGTCACTGGTGTTAACGGAGCACGAACAGAACCAATGTTTAGACTTTCATTGATTTTCAAGACTTCCTTGATGACAGAATACATATTTCCATGTGCAGCAGTTAATTTTCCGATAATAGTGTTGATGGTAAATTGTAATTCTTTTGCTCTCTCCAATTCTTTGTCGGCAATCAATTGGTTGAGCTTTAAGAAAAGTTCTGGCATAGCCCCATATGTTCCGCCGATTCCTGCTCTTGCTCCCATCAGGCGACCGCCTAAAAATTGTTCATCTGGCCCATTAAAGACGAGGTGATCTTCCCCACCAAGTGCTGCAAAGATTTGAATGTCTTGGACAGGCATAGAAGAATTCTTCACGCCAATCACACGTTCATTTTTGAGCATTTCTTTATATAAACTTGGCGTCAGAGCTACACCTGCCAACTGCGGAATATTGTAGATCACAAAGTCTGTATGTGGGGCAGCCGCGCTAATATCGTTCCAATATTGAGCAATCGAGTATTCTGGCAAACGAAAATAAATCGGTGGTATGGTCGCAATAGCGTCCACTCCCAAGCTTTCTGCATGGCGCGCTAACTCCATACTATCCTTGGTGTTGTTGCAAGCGACGTGAGCAATAATAGTTAATTTCCCTTTTGCCACTGCCATTACTTCTTCCAAAATCAATTTTCTATCAGCAACACTTTGGTAGATACATTCACCAGATGAACCATTGACATACAATCCTTGAACTCCTTTGACGAGAAAATATTCT
This sequence comes from Streptococcus sp. SI1, assembly GCF_030439945.1. Taxonomy (NCBI): domain Bacteria; kingdom Bacillati; phylum Bacillota; class Bacilli; order Lactobacillales; family Streptococcaceae; genus Streptococcus; species Streptococcus sp. SI1. Next base: position 61,026 of record NZ_JAQFJE010000006.1, on the reverse strand, counting down.
ACCAAGGCCCGCACACGTTGCGGACTAATCTCGCCTTGATCATCATAGCAAGCATAGAAGGCCGGAATGACCCCTTCATATTTTTTTAAATCTTTCATATTTTATTCTCCAAGTTAATTGGTTTTATCGTTTACACTTATTAAAAATAGTTTCCATAATAGGCAATTGTAAAAATCCTAGGGCTGCAAACCCGATTAATACAAAAAGAGTAAAGCCCAGCAGCAATACAAATCCTGAACTAGAGAGGAAAAAGACGATTACAGCTAATAAGGCTATCATCAAAAAGAACCACGGGAAATGCAAACTCACCATGATCAGTCCTGTTTGTAAGATATCTTTTACCGTCATTTCAAACTTAGCTGCCAAAGGATAGATGCATAAAAACAGCAAACTAGTAAAAATAATGACGCCGATACAGGTTACTTTCAGCAGTTGAAATGGCATTGTTTCCTGCCTCCAAAAAAGCACAAGGTCAAATAGACTGATTCCTACAACTAGCAGTTCTAGTAAACCAAGCTTTAAACCGACTTTCCAACTTTTCCGAAAAGCCTGTATATATGCCACTGTGACTTTTATACGACGTGCACCTTTGATTTCAAACAAGGTCTGATATAGACTAACTTTTGCAATACCAATCGTGACAATCGGCAGACACGTCAAAAGAAAGATAAGATTCACAGTAACCAGATCTAATATTTTCTCACATACTCTCATAAAGAAATTATCTGTATCAAATAGACTTCGTATTAACTGAGAACCTCTCTTTTCCATGGTTCTACCTCCTAATCAATTATTTCAATCGTTGAGCAAAACTTTGACGACACATTTTTTGACCTTCTTACCTTTCCCAGCAAGTCTATTGGGCTGATGAGACTCATTGGGTAAAAATAGAACAAAATTCTGTTTATCCAAATAAAATGGAAGAGATTGCTCACAAGTCACAAAGCCAATGTCCTTCTTTTTATCATACGGTTTTCTCACTTCTTTTACCCTGTTGCCATATCGAATGATTTCATGCCCTGCTAAAAGCAAATGCAAGTCCAGATAATGGTGATGAAATTCAAATTCATCTGTCGTGTCAGAACACAATTCATTTTCCTGTACAAACAGAAATACTTTTTCTCCGTCAATCTCATACCGTCCCGAATCATAATCGTTTACATCGTGAGTTAAGAGATAATCAATAGCACAATCCAAATGCTTATGGATACCTTTGTAATGGGCAAGATTTTCCAATTCATCGAAAATCATTCGTTTTCCCTCCTTATCCTTTCACAGCTCCCATGGTAATACCTTGTGTGAAGGATTTTTGGAATATTAAGAAGACAGCTACAATCGGAACAGCTGCCATCGCAGCACCAGCCATAATCAAACCATAATTCGTTGCCATTTCAGCTTGCATCGTTGCCACTCCAAGTGAAATCGTTAGATTCTGCCGTGATGTCAACATGACCAATTGCATAAAGTAATCATTCCATGTGTTGATAAAGGTAAAAATGGCAAGGGCAGCAAAACCTGGTTTCACAATCGGAAAAGCAACATTCCAAAATGTCCGAATCTCACCACAGCCATCAATCTTAGCAGATTCTAACAATTCCGTTGGGATATTTTCACTAAATTGCTTCATGAGGAAAACCCCAAAAGGCCAACCGACAAGAGGCAAAATAACTGCAGCTAGTGTATCATGAATTCCCATAAAGTTGACGATACGGACCAAAGGAACCAGTACTACTTGTTTAGGCAGCGCCATGGCAGCGATAAAAGTTGCAAAAAGAATCCGCTGCCCATAGAAACGTTTCTTCGCTAAAACATAACCTGCTAAGGAAGATGTGATACAAACCAAAAACATGGTCGCTAGCGAGATAAAGACACTATTCCACATCCATTGCAGGGCTGGGTTTTGCACCATCAGCTGTTGGAAATTTTCTAATGTTGGCATCTTAGGCCACCATTGAGGTGGAATGACAATCGTATCTGGTTGAGACTTAAAGGCTCCGGTCAAAATCCAATAGAAAGGGAAAACAAAGAGAACGGTCAACACCAATAGAATAATCGTTGAAATAACCGTAAAGGCACTGATTTTTTTCTGTTTCATCTTGTCTCTCCTTTCGTTAATATTCGACATCATTTCCAAGAATCTTGAATTGGGCAAAGCTAATCAAAGCAATCATGACAGCTAAAAATACTCCCATGGTATTAGCATAACCATATTCAGATAACTTGAAGGCTTTTTCATACAGGTAATACATCAATGTACTGGTTGAATAGTTTGGACCTCCGGATGTCAACAGCTGAATCAAGGCAAAACATTGGAAGGAATTGATTGTTGTAATGATCGCAATATACAGAGTTGTTGGCAAGAGACTTGGCCATTTAATCTTCCAAAAAACTTGCAGCTCTGTCGCTCCGTCAACACGCGCAGCTTCCACCAATGAATTGTCAATGTTTCCCATAGCAGCAATATAGAGAATAATAGGCTGTCCGACAGAAGTTGTCAACAAAATCACAATAATCGCCATCAATGCCCAATGCTTATCTCCTAGCCAAGAAATATTCTGGTTGATAACATGTCCCGACTTCAGTACGAAATTCAAAATCCCTGACAGCGGGTCGTAAATCCATTTCCATACAACCGTTACAGCTACACTCCCTGTTACCACCGGCAAGAAGAAGACGAACCGATAAAATGACCGTGCAATCGCATTCTGACTATAGGTTTGAGAAGCCACAAACAAAGAGAACAGAACAACAATTGGTACCGAACCAATAACAATAATCACCGTATTAATGAGAGATTTAATAAAGACTGGATCTTTAAACATTCGTGAGTAATTGTCCAATCCAACGAATGAAAAGGAAGTCATAGAATAATTAAAGAAACTCGTTACAAATCCCATCACCATCGGTGCCAATACAAAGACAATAAAGAATAATAGAACTGGTGCCAAAAAAGCATAGGAAATCACCGTTTCTCTCATTCTTATTTTATTCACTTTCACATTCAACACCTCATTTAGCTAGAGGAGATACTGACCTCCTCTTTTTGATAAAAAATTCCCTTTTCCTATTTTATGAAACCAACAACAGAAAAAGGGAAATCGTTACATTATTATTTTTTACTTTTTTTAATGGTTTTATTTGCTTTTTCTGTAAAGGTCTTCAAAGCAGATTCAACTTTTTCATCGCCATTTGAAACAGATTGCAACATTGGGAACCAGAGTGTTCTCATTTCTGCAAATCCATCAATCGTGTTGTAATATGGTGAATAATATTTTGTCCAAGTGCTGATTTTTTCCATCCGTTTGTCATTATATAATTTTCCAAATGAGGAACGGACTGGGAAGGCACCTGTACGAACAACATTTTTTGGCCCCCACTTTTTATCATCCGCAATAAATTTGACAAACTTTTTAGCAGCTTCTACTTTCTTTTTATCTTTATTGTTAAAGATACCAAAACCATTTACAAGGTATTCCAAAGCTGGTTTTCCGTTATCTGATGGGAATGGCACTTCCACAACTTCGACGCCACTGGCTTTCAAGAGTTTAGCTTGGATGCCTTTTTGCGCAGGTGCCCAAAGAACAGTATAAGAAGTTTGGCCATTTGCAAAGTTTTGAATATCTGCTCCACCATCGAATTGAGAGCCGTTTGTCATCAAACCATCTTTAATCCAACTAACTGCTTTATTTAGCCCTTTGACAAAGTTTGGACTGTCTGTTGTATATTTTGTCACTTTATCATCTGTAACAGAACCACTATACAAATTAGCAATGAAAGCACGTGTTCCTTGGTCACCACCTTGACCATTACTGAAGAGCGAGCCAGGAGTATACCCTTTAGCTTTCAATGCTTTTAATACTTTTTCAAAATCAGCAGTTGTCCAGCCCTCTTTAACAAGGTCTAACACACCAGCTTCTTTCAGCATTTTCTTGTTCAATGCCATGTAAAATGGTGCAGAGCTAATTGGATACATATAAGCTTTGTCACCAGCTTTGCTAGCCTGAATGATTTGATTGTTATTGACATCTTTGACAAAATCATTTGTAAAGAGATCGTTCAAATCCGCCAATTTCCCATTTTTACCATATTGAATGATCCGTCCAGGTGCATCAAAGAGGACATCTGGTGCTGTTCCTGCTTCAATCGCAGTTGTAATTTTTTCTGGCCCCGATTTAAAGTCAATCGTTTCCAATTTCACCTTAATATCTGGATTAGCTTTTTCAAATGCCTTAATAATCTCTTTTTCATAAGTGCCAACACCATCGCTTGCTTTTGCTTGCGTGAAAACTGGAAATGCCCACCATGTAATCTCCGTTTTACCAGAAGAACTGCCTGAGTCAGCTGACTTCTTTGAACCACCTGAATTTCCACATGCTGCCAAAGATAAAATTGCAGCTCCTGCAACTAACGAACAAAGTATTTTCTTCATCCTCATATTGTTTCTCCTTTTATTGTCATCCTTTTTAGGATAAAATTGTTCCTACTTTTCACTTACTGCTGCAACAAAACGCTCTGTAATTTCTTTTGGACGCGTAATGGCACCACCTACTACAATTCCTCTAACACCTAAGTCATGAATCGTTTTGGCTTCACTTGGATAATGAATTTTCCCTTCCGCGATAACATCCAAACCTGCATCACATAAGTTTTTTATCAAATCAAAATCCGGCCCCTCACATTGCAAACTATAAGAAGTGTAACCCGACAAAGTTGTCCCTACAAAGTCCACACCCGCTTCTACCGCAGCAGTTCCCTCTTCAAAGGTACTCACATCTGCCATGAACAATTGATGAGGATATTTCTCCTTCACTTGCTTGATGAAATCCACAATCTTTAAACCATCAAAACGCTCCCGCTTTGTACAATCAAAAGCAATCACTTCAATATCAAGAGCTGCCAGTTCATCAATTTCTCGCATCGTTGCGGTAATAAATGGCTCTTGAGGTGGATAATCTCGCTTGATAATACCAATAATGGGTAGCGAAGTGACCTCTTTAATTTCCTTAATATCCCGCACGCTATTCGCTCGAATACCAACAGCACCTCCTTGTTCAGCCGCTTTCACTAAAAGAGGAATAACCCCACCTGCATCAGTATAAAGCGGTTCATGTGGCAGAGCTTGACAGGAAACAATAATGCCATCTTTTATTTTGGCAATCAGCTCGTCTTTTGTCATTTTTGCCATAGACAGCCTTCTCCTTTACTATTGTAGATTGATTTTTAAAGCGCTTTCAATCTCACAATGCTATTATAGCTGTTTTTTAAAGTGCTTTCAACGAAATCCGATTTTTAGGTTTTAATTTCTGTAAACGGTTACTTTTTCTTAAATTCTGAAAGTAGTTTCAACAAAAACACCCCAAATGTTAGACATAGAATCTAACATTTGGGGTACTGTTCTACGATAAGCAGAAGAAATACTCTTCAACAATTGAAAAACCTCCCTACTTTTTTGTAGGGAGGCATGACTGATAAAGAACTTATTTCCGACGTCCTGGACGTTCTTTGTATCCATAATATGCATCTTCAATAATTTCTTGCATATGATCAACCATTGGAAGACGAGGATTCGCTGGTGAACACTGATCTTCATAAGCTAAGAATGCTAACTCACGAGAATGTTCTTTCCATTCTTTCTCATCGATTCCTTGATCACGGAAGTTCATTTTAATTCCTACACGCTCACCAAGTTCGTAAACCGCTTTGGCATATGATTCAACGGCTTCTTCTGGAGTAGAAGCTGGAAGACCGAGCAATTTAGCAATATCTTGGTATTTTTCATCAGCACGGTAGTAGTTGTACTTAGGCCATGTAGCTGCTTTAGCAGGGCGAGTACCATTATAGCGAATAACATACGGCAACAGGATGGCATTTGTCCGACCATGAATTGTATGGAATTGTGCACCAATCTTGTGAGCCATTGAGTGAGAAATTCCAAGGAAAGCATTGGCAAACGCCATACCCGCCATAGTCGAAGCATTGTGCATCTTTTCACGAGAGTGGAAATCAGCATTCTTCACAGAATTTTCAAGATGTTCAAAAACTAATTTAATCGCTTGCAATGCCAAACCGTCTGTAAAGTCATTTGCCATTTGAGAAACATAGGCTTCTGTCGCATGTGTCAATACGTCCATACCAGTATCAGCTGCGATAAATCCTGGAACAGTCAATACCAGCGCAGGATCAACAATGGCAACTGTCGGCGTCAATGAATAGTCTGCAATTGGGTATTTACGGTTATTAGCTTTATCAGAGATAACAGCAAATGGAGTAACTTCTGAACCTGTACCTGAAGTTGTCGGAATACCGATAAATTTCGTTTTTCTGCCAAGCTGAGGGAACTTGAAGGCACGTTTACGAATATCCATGAATTTTTGAACAAGGTCATGGAAATCTACTTCTGGTTGTTCATAGAAAAGCCACATAACTTTTGCCGCATCCATTGGTGAACCACCACCCAAAGCAATAATTGTATCCGGTTTGAAGGTACGCATCAAATCTGTTCCCTTCATTACGGTCGAAATATCTGGATCTGGTTCAACCTCTGCAAAGATTTGATAGGTTACTTTATTGCGACGAAGTTCTAACTGCTCAATAATGCGGTCAAGGAATCCTAATTCAACCATTGAGTGGTCTGTGACAATCATGACACGCTCTACATCACGGCATTTTTGTAGATATTGAATTGAATTGCGTTCGAAGTATGTTTTTGAAGGAACTTTAAACCATTGCATATTATTATTACGTCTTCCTACTTTTTTGATATTCAAGAGATTTACAGCACTGACATTATCACCAACAGAGTTGCGTCCATAAGAGCCACATCCTAATGTTAATGAAGGTAAAAATGCATTGTAAACGTCCCCGATACCACCGAAAGTAGAAGGTGAATTGCAAATCACACGAATCGCTTTTACAGCTTTACCAAATTCTTTTGTCAATTCTTCATCTGCTGTATGAATAGCAGCTGAGTGACCAAGTCCATGGAATTCAACCATTTGACGAGCCTTGTTAATGCCGTCTTCACGAGATTCTGATTTCAAAACAGCGATGACTGGTGATAATTTTTCACGTGTCAACGGTTCTTTTTCGCCAACTTCCTTACATTCTGCAGCCAAAATATTTGTATCTTCTGGTACAGAGAAACCTGCTTGTTCCGCAATCCAAACAGCTGATTTACCAACAATATCTGGATTTAATTTAGCACCTGCGCAATTTTTGCTGTTGGCTTTCACACCAAAGCAGAACTCTTCTAAAAGAGCTTTTTCTTTCTTATTGACAAAGTAAGTGTGATAAGATTTAAACTCTTCAAGAAACTCATTGTAGACTTCTTTATCAATGATAACAGCTTGCTCAGAAGCACAGACCATTCCGTTATCAAATGATTTAGACATCACAATATCATGAGCTGCTTGGCGGATATTAGCTGATTTTTCGACATAAGCTGGTACATTTCCAGCACCAACTCCAAGAGCCGGTTTCCCACATGAGTAAGCAGCTTTCACCATCGCATTTCCACCAGTTGCAAGGATTGTTGCAATCCCTTCGTGGTTCATCAGTGCTGAAGTAGCTTCCATTGATGGTTGAGTAATCCACTGTACACAATTTTCGGGCGCACCTGCTGCAATCGCTGCATCACGCACGATTTGTGCCGCATGAGCAGATGATTCTTGAGCTGATGGGTGGAAAGCAAAGATAATAGGATTACGCGTTTTCAAAGAAATTAATGATTTGAAAATTGCTGTTGAAGTTGGGTTTGTTGTCGGTGTGATCCCACAGACAACGCCGACTGGTTCTGCAATAAGTGTCAAACCAGTCACGTCATCTTCATCAATGATTCCAACAGTTTTGGTATGGCGCATATTGTTTACCACATGTTCACAAGCAAAAAGATTTTTGGTTGCTTTATCTTCAAAAACACCACGCCCAGTTTCTTCTAGAGCATGTAAAGCCAGTTGACCATGTGCATCAAGCGCAGCAACAGAAGCTTTCGCAACGATATAATCAACTTGTTCTTGATCTAATTTACGCATTTCCTCAAGCGCAACAAGACCCTTTTGAACAAGTTCATCCACGTGTTTTTGAGCAGCTAAGACTTTGTCTTCTTTTGCTACAGTTTTTTTATCAGCCATATCTTCCTCCAATGGTTCTTAGGATTTTAAAACCCTTGTTAATTTTTTCACAAGATTATTATACCCTATTTTCCTGATATTGTAAACACTTTCACTTAAAATTCACAATCTTTTTATTTTATTTTGTGAATACCTTTTAAAAACGCCGTTCTAATCACATTTTTACAATCTATATTGTGAAACAATAAATATAAAATATTTATTTCACATACTTTCTCTGAAATTTGTTGAAATATAGCAATTACAAAGAAAGCGCTTTCTTGATGTAGGCCTTCATTTTTGCTGTAAAATCACCAAATAGTATTTAATATGAAAAAACTCTATGAACACTAAATCCATTCACAGAGTTTCGACTGTTATTCAAAATATAAAGCTACTTCTTTACACTTCCTTTTTTCGTTGCCTCATCAATCGTTTGTTTGATTGTTTGAGCATATAGTTCCCCACCTTTGGTGATAGTCGTGGACTCTGCACCAAAGTGTACATAATCTGTACCATACCAAATTTCGGGATGCTGAATTGCCGTCTTATACCAATCCGCTACAAAAACATAATCATACTTTTTAGCCAATTCTAATTCATACTGCCGCGTTTTTACAGCAATACTAGCCCCATTATGTGCAGTGCGTCCATCATAAGGCGTAACTAAAATCAAACGATGACCTTTCGGTAGCTTTGCCACTATTTGATTGAGCAATGCTTCATAGTTTTCTACAGTATTTGTACCAAGGGCAACTACCACATTCTCTAGTAAAATTTTATTTGAAATAGCTGTTTGATAAACTTCCAAACCAGACGACAAATTACGGCTAACAGCAGCATCCACTTGAATTTCTGGCATAGCTTGTTTAAGCCATGCACTTGCCCTCAAGGCGACAGAATCTCCGATGACTGTCGTACCTTTTGCTACATTGTATTGACTCGCAGTCGCATTATCAACTTGTGTACGAGTAATTTGCATTTTATTATCAGCTTGAACTAAGCTATTTGTCAAGAGATTTTCTTCAAAAGCACCAATTTTAGGAGCCGTTATGATGATGACCAAAGCAACTAACGTTAAGGGAATTAAACTATAAAATGCGGGCATTGTGATTTGCTTGATATCCATTTTCAAGCCAAATACTTTAGGTGGTTTACCAGCTAAAGTCGGCTCCAAAAGGTAGAAGGAGCCCGCAGCAAAAGCAAAGGAGAGAATGGTGGTCAAAAGCACTGCCAAACCATTGTTCAATAATTGAGAAAAAATGATATAGAATGGCCAATGGAACAAATATACACCATAGCTCGTATCTGCAATAAATGTGATAACAGGCGGCTCATCAAGATGTGGCGTTTTTTCGTGTAGCACACGCGTTGCTAGAATCATCACTAATGAAAAGACTGTGGAAAAAAGGAAACCAAATAGATAGGTTAATAAATTGTCAAATTTCAGAAGAAATGTCAGTAACAGCAAAGCTCCAAAACTAACACCAAGTAGATAGAAGGTTTTTTTCAAATCAAGCGCCTGTTCCATTTTTCGGAAAGGTGCCCCTAAGTCACTTATGCCTGAAACTGTAGCGAGAACACTGCCAGCAAAGAACGGAAAAATATGAGTAAAGCTTGAAAAGTAGATCACAGAGAAGTTTGAAGAGAAAAATGCTCTTATAAACATCGAAAGAAAACTAATGAAGAATAAGGCAGATGATAAAAGAAAAATCATTCCGCGAAATTGTCCAACCGATTTACTTTTTTTCGCTAAAAACCAAGTAGCCACACCCCACAATAGATAGTAGTGCATTTCCAAGGCCAAACTCCATGTATGTACAAAAAGATGCGGGATAAACTGACTTTCATAATTTCCGCCAGATAAAATTTCAAAAAAGTTTGTCACAAACCCTAGAGCTGCAGCAATCTGTGTGCCAATACCAGCTACAAAATCTTTCCGAATCAACACTGTAAAAGGCATGACAATCAAAACCATCAACACAAGCGGTGGCACAATCCGATAAAAGCGACGTTTCAGAAAGCCTCTGAGATCAATTGCCTTACTTCTAACAAATTCATCAATCAGGAGTGATGTAATCAAAAAACCTGAGAACGTAAAGAATATATCCACACCGATAAATCCACCAGGAAAAGCCTTCTGAAAGAAATGATAGAGTAAAACTAGGAGTAAGCCTGTTATCCTCACTAATGAAAACCATTTAATGCGCATTTTGATAAATCCCCTGTTTAAACTTTCCCTTGTAAACAACATTATTTTCTGTTGTTAATTTACCTTGTCCTTCAGGCTGACCGTTAACAAAATCACCCTCATACTTCCAGCCAGTCTTAGCAGTAAATGTTCCTTGTCCATCAAAAGTTCCATTTCTAAAATGACCTTTATAGACATCACCATTTTTAAAAGTCAACGTTCCCTGTCCGCTCATTCTACCACGAACCAGACTACCATTATATTTAATTGTTCCCTTATCTAAAGTCAATGCCCCTTGGCTAGGAATACCTGATGTAAAAGTCAGCAATGCTGATAGAACAATAACAGTTACTGCTAATAGCTCCAAATTGTGTCTTGTAATATACATGTTATATTTTTTGTAAAACTCTTTTAATGTATCCATGCTCTCCATTAATCTTCGCTTTTTACACGCTCAATCCATTTCTGACAGCCTGCCAAAACAAGCTGATAAGTCTCTTCAAAATCACCTGTGTACCACGGATCTGGTACACTTTTTTCTGCAAATTGAAAAACCTTCTCCAGATATTCATCTGGCGCAATTTTCATCAACTCTTGAAAATTAGATTCATCCATTCCAACAATATAATCAAAGTCTACAAAATCCTGCCGAGAAACTTGCTGAGAAGTTTTAGTTTTGTCATAAGGAATGGCATATTTTCTAAAAATCCCTTGTGTTCCAGAATAGATTGGATTCCCATGTTCCCAATCCGAAGTCGCTCGACTTTCCACATAAAATTCATCTGTCAAATTCTTCATCACAAATTCTGCCATTGGACTACGACAAATATTTCCCAAGCAAACAAACACAATTTTCTTCATAACATAGACCTCTTTACTATTATAACAAAATCTAAAGAAATATCACTTTTAATCCTCTCTAGTAAATAAAAAAATTCAAAATAGACTCTTACAATCTCTTACTTCTAAGCCACAAAGCTAACACAACTATCATAACAAAGATTATCTCACACAAATAAAAAGACTGAACTCTTTTGTACTGATCCCCAAAAGTTAGACATAAAAAATCTAACTTTTGGAGGTCAGTACACTCTTCTCAGCCTTTAATATTTTAATAAACTTTCATTTTGAGCTGCCGCCTTCTATATCGAAAATAGACAAGTGCAAAAATGATAAAAAGAATCGTTCCTCCCGTAATCAGAATAAGATGTAACACAGGATGCTGCCTAGTCGACTTATTGATTGCCTCTGAATTTTCTTTCTCTTTAAATATTCGATGTCCCCTAACTAACAAACGATGTGTATTCACACCATAAGGTGTACAGGTCACAAGAGTACAATAATCTTGTACAGGGTCAATTTTTAAAGCAGACAAATCTTCTGGTTTCACAGTCAAACTCTGATCTACTTCATAAATCAGCGTTCTTCCTAAAACGTGAATCATAAATGTATCACCGTTTTTTAATTGATTTAAATTTGAAAATAACTTTGCTGAAGGCAGACCGCGATGACCTGAAATAACTGCATGAGTCCCTTTCCCTCCAATGGGAAATGACGTCCCTGGAATATGCCCGATTGCTATTTCCAACACAGCCTCATCTGTTCCATGATAAATAGGAAGCTTAGTCTTTAGCTTAGGAATCTCAACATAAGCCATGATACCTGTTCCAGTGATATCTAAAATCTTGTTATAACGATCTTTTGCAGCGTTAGTAAGATTAAGATGAGGATTAATACCTACGGGAAGTAGTTGATTATAAGCCTCTGCAGCTACTAGCAATCTCTTTCCCCTTTGCCGACTCATATCATTCACATCATGTTTATAAGCTGCAATCGCCTTAGATTGATGATAAGAATTCCAAATATTACTAAATGTAGGATACAACAGTAATGATAACCCACTTAACAAAAGACCTATCAACAAACATGTAATGAAATGTTTCTTTATAAAAGAAAGCATGTTAAATGAGTTCACCCCCTTAAGTAAATAAAGGAGATAGATATTCAATTCCATCTCCTTTTCACAATATATAGTTTACATTATTGTGCATTCGTACGTTTTCTGATAACAAGTAAAGTTCCTGCTCCAATCACTAAGAATGAACCGATTAGATAAAGAACTGTCGTTCCGATGCTACCCGTTGAAGGAAGAATTGAGCCTTTCTTATTGACAACATTGGTCGTTAATGAACCAGCAGTAGTGTTGGCAGTAAAAGTCAATTTATTTGTAGAAGTTGATGTAGCCGTTAATGTCTTTAAAGTTGGATTATCAGATGTCTTGTCAACATCAGCAGTAATTGTAAATTCTACATCAGCAATTGTATTATAGCCAGCAGGCGTGGTAGTTTCAGAAAGTTTATAATCCCCAGCATTCAGTCCTTTAAAGGTAAAAGTCGTAGTTTCACCAGCTGCTATTTCTTTCACCTTATTGTAGGTCCCAGTCGAATCTTTCTTATACAGTGTGAAGCCTGCTCCTTTAAGAGGTGTTTTTGAATCTTGATCTAATTTATTTACGATAACTTGATAAGTGAAAACAACAACTTTATCCTTTGGTGTTTCACCCTTACTTCCACCACCCGTACTATTTGGATCATTTGAGTAGGTTAGACTAGCAGTATTTGAGTTCCCTTCTGATCCAATCACTGCGTTTTCATTTAGTTTTGCAGTATAGCGTACAATAACTTTCGAATCTTTTGTAATGTTTACAGCTTGACCACTATCATCTGTTGTTACGGTTTTCAAATTATTTACCGCATAACTTGACCCATTTGTAGCAATCGTGAATTTACTAGTTATTTCTTGTTCAGTAGAACCATTAACAACATAAATTTTTGCGTCATTATTATAAGTCAAGCCAGATGATAATGAATCGTTAAATGAAAGATAATATTCCTTATATGATTCATAATTGCTTGGCAACGTTGCAGTTAATTGGTATGGTACTGAATCGCCAATTGCATAGCTAGCCGCATCCTGATAATCAGTCCCTGATTGAACCTTCTTTTCAATTTTTGGTACATCAGATTTTAAATTAGCCTGTGTGTTCTTAACGACTTCTAAAATAAAGCGAGTATAAGCATCATTGGTTCCATTTTGTGAACCATCCTTATCTTTAACTAGATAGTAACCAGCAGCCAAACCTGAAACAGTTGTTGTAGTTGCTGTACTTGCTACTGTTGCAGAAGGATTTTGCAAATATGGTGCAACATCTTTTGCAAATTGTTGCGCTTCTGCCGCATCTTTTGTCTTTCCATCTAAACTTTCAGCTTTAGCAACAGCATCTCCAAGAGCCGCTTGCCCCTCTGCACTGACTCCCGTTCCCCATTTTATATTTGAAAGAGTACTATTAGATAAATCCCCACTAAAGATTTGATAAACTTCGTAAGTATGACCAGTTGTTGTTCCGTTTAAAGTTAATGTATAGGTATCTGCATTAGCGAACACCTTGCTGCCGATAACCGTCATTAATACAGCTACAAGGCTCATTAACGCCCATTTAAAGTTTTTCATATTTATTCTCCTTAAGATAAATTACCGATTTTGATTTTTAATAAAGAAAGGGAAATAGTGTTTATTTAAAATTAGCTTATTTTCTTGTTAGATGGTGCTTATAACGTAAGACTAAGAAAATTATAGAAATTGCGGTAAGTATTCCACCAGCAAGCATGTAAAACATTACGCCTTTGCCTCCTGTATTAGGCAAACTATATTCTTTTTGAACAGTGTTTGTAATCGTAATATTTCCATTATTGTTGGCAGAATATGTTGTGTCATAACCTTTAACTGCATTTTCTTTAACAGTATAGTTTATTTTTTTGCCATCACTAGTATATTCTGGTAAGTTGGTAAATTCATGTGTCCAATTCCCATTCGCATCAGCAGAAATTGTCACTGTTTGAATGACCTTACCATCCGCTAACAGGTTAACAACAATAGATTGCGGGCGTTTTTTGTACTTGTCATTATCATCATCCCATACTTTTGTGGCTTTAACACTCGTTCTCGTTGGAGTGGGGTTTTTCGTTGTATTGGTTTTAACCTCATTGTCTCCGGATACTACTTGAGCTGTATTTTCAATCAGCTTGCCATTGGCATCATCATTTACTTTTACTTTAAAAGTAACCTTAAAAGTTTCACCATTGGCAACATTCTTCGTCCAAGTAAGCTTACCATTAGCGAAGACTCCCCCGTTATCTGCCGACCCACTAACATAGGTTGTATACTCAGGAATAGCATCTGTAATGGTAACATCACGTGCTTCACCAGTCGTATTTTGATAAGTTACTGTGTAAGTAAGCGTCTGTCCCCACTGAACTTTTTTGCCATCAATACTAAGATTGGAATCATTTAAGACATCTTTTTCTGGTTTTTTAGGCGTTGGATTATTAGTAGGATTGGTATCTACATTTGTTAAGCCATCACTCACATGTCCAATATTAGTGATTTCCTTACCATCCACATTATCATTTACTTTTACTTTGAATGTAACTTTAAAAGTTTCATTCTTAGCAACCCTTTTGACCCAAGTGAGTTTACCACCAGCATATACACCACCATTATCTGCTGAACTATCTACATATGTTGTCAGTTTTGGAATAGTATCTGTAATGGTAACATCGCGATCACTGTCTGTTGTGTTAGTATAGCTAATAGTGTAAGTTAGAACATCTCCAGATTTAACTGCTTTACCATTAATCGTTGTACCTGAAGCATCTTGAACATCTTTCACTGGTTTAGTATATTCTTCGATAACCCATTTCCCAATAAAGTGGGCATCTTTGTTATTGATAACCTCAGAATCTTTATCATAGCCCTTAAAAATCCAGTTACCTTCTGGAACACTAACCTTAACAATCCCATTCTTAGGTTGGTCTGGTGTTACGGTTGTTCCATTCGGAATATTCAATTGATCTGTTGGTAATAAATCTAGAACAGCTTTTGGTAAGTTCTTGCCTGGTGTTCCACTAATAAATTCGTGCGTTTTTTTATAGAGAACTTTGGTCGTGACAGTATTTGAATGAGATGGAACATTATCTATCTCCTGAGTAACACGGTTTTTAATCTCCGTCCCATTTTGCAGGATTTTATTATTCGTTACCGTCTTATAGGTAATCGTATAATTTTGACCACCATTACCTCGAACTAGATGTTTTTGGTCAATAGTAACTGTTACCTTTTGCCCTTCAACTGTTACGGTATAATCTGTTCCCTCCGTTAATGTCCTTCCTTCAAGCTGAACGGTGAGGCTCTTATAGTCTAATCGTTCATCAAAAGTATCAATCATTTTCATGGAAGTCAAATCACCAATAACATCTTTACCTGGAACCGGCATCTTATATTTAGCTGTATAGGTCAACTCTTGACCAACTATTGGCTTAATAGTATCTTTGTCCACTTCTTTTGTAGGTGGTGTGGACGGTACTTCAGTATAGAATCCAAAGAGTCCTCCACACACAGCCGTTGTTCCATAAGAAAAGGACATTTTATTATCCACTGAACGAACCGCAAGTCCTGTTTTATTATGTTCAGCCCAATCGCCACTTGTTCCAGCAGAATCTGTAGGTAGCCATGTCGTTTTATTGCCAGTAGTTGCTTCTAGAAGATTATTAGCGTTATTTTCAACTATCTTATCAATTGTATTATTGATATTATATAACGAGAATGATTCTTTCAAATTCCCACTGATAACATCAATATCAGAGGGATTCATAACCATTTTTAAATCACACGGTGTTCCATCCTGATATTTTAGTTCAGCTGTTACATCAGCATCAAACCAATAAGTTTGATACATATCATGCGTAACATTTGCATGATCTAAGTAGATATAGTCCATAATTTGAATAGACTTTGTTCCCCAGTTTTCATCTACGGTTAAAAAAGGGACAACTGTTTTTGCTTGATTATAATAGTCACCGTTCTTACTTGCAAGATGAGTTTTAACATTTTTAATTGTTACATACACATCAACAGTCTTACCATAGACTGTACCAGCATTGGTGAACTTCAAAGTAAGTGGGCGAGAGAAATCTTGTGAATCTTTAGATTTGTCTACTTTCAAAGAGAACACTGTACTTTGTTTTGGACGATTCCCGTTAGGTGGGATAATATCCTTCACAACTGAGCTACCTTGATTAAGAATTTCCATATTTTCTTGTGTCAAAGTAAATTGGTACAAGTTAATTCTCGACAAATCTGTATCATCTTTAATTCTTGTCAAAGCAAAAGAATTCTGCGTTGAAAAAATCAAGCAGAAAAAACTTAAAATAGCTATTATTGACAGCGAAATCTTTTTATATGTCAAATGAACCATAAACCTTCTCTCCTAACTTTACTCTCTTTTCTATAAAATGCACTTTATTATACATTTATCATCCAAAATATTAAAGTATCATCACCAGTTTACTATTATATATCAAACTTTTGTATAAGTCAACGTCTTTAACATATATTATAAAATTACTCAATCAAAAAAAGCCACCGATTAGATGGCTCTTATAGGGAGATTATTATGAAAAAGAAAAGTTTTTAGGAGTTCAAGTTAAGCTTTTCTCAACTTGTGACTATAGTATAACGATGTTGACTTAAATTTTTCTTAAAGATTTTACCTTTTTCTAAAAAAATTTAAAGAAATTCGATTTGAAGCTTACTCCACTTCTTCTGCCACTCTTTTTTCTGTATTCTCTTATTATAAAGTTGTCTCCTACTTATATCTTCTAGGAAATGTGGAGTGGGCTGAACATAAAAATGGAAGATATCATCTAAACCGTAAGGAGCAAAAAGTTCCAACTGGCCATTCTCCAGCAAACGCAACCCCACAGCTGTACATCGCTCTGGATATTTACTCATGGCGTCTTGTGAGCTAGTATAGGGGCGGGTATTGGGACTGTGGAGATGCATATAGACTTGATTTTTGACTTCCCAATGGTAACTAGGGTAAGCTCGCTTAAGTCGGTTTTCAATGTTGATCGTTTCCTCATACGAAATATCTGGGTCAAAGAAAATCACATCCACATCGGTTTCTGCATTAAAACCCGATTTCCCCAATAGAATATTCCAGATAAAGTTTCGTACGCTACCAGCAGCCAACCAACTATCTTTTAATCGCAAACTGCGAATAAGCGTCAACATAGTCATTAAATCTTTATCTGCTGCGAACTGTTTTAAAACATCCTGCTCTGCTATTTTCATAAATTCTACTTTTCCAAATATTCATAACCCAAATGCTCATAAGCTTTACGCGTTGCTACACGTCCTGTTCGAGTTCGCATAACAAAGCCTTTCTGAATCAAGTACGGCTCATACATATCTTCCACCGTTTCTTGCTCTTCTGCAATATTGACAGACAAGGTTCCTAAACCAACAGGTCCGCCTCCATACACCTCAATCATGGTTTTAAGAATCTTCTGATCCACATAGTCTAAGCCTTCTTGATCCACATCAAGCATCGTCAGGGCTTGATCGGTAATCCGATCATCAATCAATCCGTTCCCCATGATTTGAGCAAAATCTCGTACGCGTTTGAGAAGCCGATTGGCAATTCGAGGGGTCCCTCTGCTACGTAAAGCCAACTCCTCAGCCGCTTCATGTGTAATCTCCATCCCAAAGATTTCGGCCGTCCGCTCTACAATCTCGGTCAAATCCGTCTCTTCATAGTATTCCATATGTCCAGTAATACCAAAGCGAGCCCGCAAGGGATTTGACAACATACCAGCTCGGGTCGTTGCCCCAATCAAAGTAAAAGGTGGTAAATCCAAATGAACACTGCGACTGGTTTCACCAGAACCAATCATAATATCAATGTAAAAATCTTCCATAGCACTGTAAAGCACTTCTTCAACAGACATGGGTAAGCGATGAATTTCATCGATAAAAAGGACATCTCCTGGCTCCAGATCATTCAAGATCGCTACCAAATCGCCCGATTTCTCAATCACAGGCCCCGAAGTCTGTTTGAGATTGACTCCTAGCTCATTCGCGATCACAAAAGCCATCGTCGTTTTACCCAATCCCGGAGGTCCGAAAAGTAGGGTATGATCTAATGCCTCATCTCGCAACTTGGCTGCCTCAATAAAAATCTTCAGTTGATTTTTAACCTTATTTTGGCCTATATATTCTTGTAAGTACTGGGGACGCAATGTCCGCTCAACGAGCTCTTCGTCTCCCATCAATTCATTATCTAACATTCTATTCATAACTATTATTATAACAAAAAATAGGTTAGATGGATAAAGTAGATTAATAGCCAGAGAAAATCTGCCTAATTTGGTATCCTACTTTCTATTCACTTCCTCATCCATACAGATACTGGCAGTTTTCACTATTAAAAAACCAATCCTCTTCCATTCAGAAGAACAAATTCATACTGAGCTTTTTATTAAATTTTCATTTCTACTTTATTCTTGAAGAAGCTATCATTTTGTCAAACTACTGTGCATCCTTTTGAGAATATTTGTTTTCCAATCAAACAGAATGTCATTTAGAAATCAAAGAACCCCTTTGATGATTACGGATTGATTTATCATTTAAAATATGTTACCTTTAATATGATTCATTTTGTATGCGCATACATTGTTGTTGTTTTATGAAAGGAGATATCAAATGAACAACATCCTTAAATACAGTTCAAAGCTTTTCTTCTTAGGACTGGCAGCCAGTACAATAGCTCTAGCCACTAATGTTCCTGCAACTGCTGAAGAAACACCTCAAGCTGGACAAGAATTGGTCAATCGCGCTGATGGGCAATGGATTAAGGACGCTACTGGTTGGTGGTTCAAATATCCTGATGGCACATATCCGAAAAACCAATGGAAACAAATCAATAGCCGATATTACTACTTTAACAATCAGGGTTATATTACTACTGGATGGAAGCAGCTAACTGGCTTTAATAAACACAAAGAGGTATCCTGGTATTATTTTGATTCCACAAACGGAGATATGAAAACAGGTTGGCAAGCCATTAATGGAAAATGGTACTATTTTGATCCAACAGAAGGCTATATGCTAACGGGAGTTAAACAAATCGGCGCACCTGGAGTTAGAAAATATTACTATCTCCATCCGACCAACGGCGATATGCAGACAGGTTGGCATAAATTACCACATTCCTATGCAAATGGGGAAACCATTTACTACTGGCGTTATTTTGATCCAGAAGATGGACATAGAGTTGAAGGTTGGCGGAAAATTGATGGCGATTGGTATCATTTTACAAGAGGCATGGGCGTTATGTCCTCATCTGCATGGAACGGCCAATATTATCTAAAGGAAGATGGAAAAATGGCACACGATGAAACTCTTTTAATTCGCGGAAAATATTACACTTTTAACTCAGATGGTATTGTAACGAGTGTTAAAGAAAAATAAAGCTATCACTTCATATAAAACAACCCAGCAGAATTGAACTGCTGGGTTGTTTGTATTCAAATACAGAATAATCTATCAATATTTTTTCGATATAGCTATTTATCCTGCTCCACAGTAGCATGATAAATGGTCGTGCTGGTAAAAATCTCGCCTGCTTTCAAGATAACATCTGATTTCAAATCGCTATGAATCGCATCAGGAAGTCCCTGAGTTTCCAGAGCTAAGCCGTTGTGCTGGATCATGGGATGCCCATTTAAAATGACCGTGTCATCCACAAAGTTTGCTGAGTAAGTCACCAAACAAGGTGCACTAGTTTTGAAAGTGAGGTAACGCCCAGATTGTGACTCATATAGAGATCCAGCGTATTCCTGCTTTTTATCCAAAGCAAATGGATGATCTAAACCGGAAACAATCTGAATCTGCTCATCTTGATCTGCAAAAATATCCTTCATAGAAACGCCTTGGCACAGCTGTTTTACAAAGTTATGTTCTGAATCTGGTATTTTAGCAGGTATTCCATCTGGTGCGATAGGATAGACA
Organism: Streptococcus sp. SI1; assembly: GCF_030439945.1. Taxonomy (NCBI): domain Bacteria; kingdom Bacillati; phylum Bacillota; class Bacilli; order Lactobacillales; family Streptococcaceae; genus Streptococcus; species Streptococcus sp. SI1. The sequence continues at coordinate 40,818 of NZ_JAQFJE010000006.1, read as the reverse complement.
CCGAGAGTATTCAGCTGCAAAATACAATGATCAATTGGCTGACTGAAATCGCCTGTTAAGTTAAAGTAACTGTGGTTAGTTGGATTAACTAAAGTGTCCTTGTCCGTTTGAACTTGATACGAAACCTCTAGCTCACCCAATTCTGTTAAAGTATAAGAAACCCAGACCTTCAAATTTCCTGGAAAACCACCTGTTCCGTCTGTGCGTTCAATATAAAAAGTGACACTTTCATTCGTGACCTCTTCCACTTGAAAAATGGCACTATCCCAGCCAGTAGACCCGCTGTGATTACAATTTTCTGCATTATTGACCTCTAACTGATAGGTTTCTCCATTCAACTCGAACTCAGCCTTTGCAATCCGTCCTGCAACTGGTCCAACGCTTGCGCCATATTTAGGGCTATTGCCTACATAAGCATCAAAAGAATCAAACCCAACTACGATATTTGTAAATTCATGATTTCTGTCCGGAGTGACATATTCTAAGACAGTCGCTCCATAAGTCATGACTTTCAAACGATAGCCCAAATCATTTTCAAATGTGTAAGAAACAATATCTTGCCCTTGAAATGTTCCGAAAATAGCTTCTTGATAAGATTTCATACAACTTTCCTTGTTTTTATTACCATTTTACATTTTCCTATTTTAAATTTCTAACTTCTCCATCCACGAAACAGCTGTTTCACGTAAGACACGATTTAAGTCGTTAATATTTTGACGCCCTGTTTCATCCAACCAAGCTCTAGCTGCATCCGCTCCTTGATCTGCAAAGACCGTAACAGCTTCTTTCCAGGTAGCACGACCACAAAGGACACCATTAAATTGAGAACCTGCCTCATGTGCCACTTTCAGTGTTTCTTGGAAAAGCTCTGCGCTAACTCCAGCACTCAAGAAAATAAATGGTAGATGCGTCGCATCAGATTGTTCCTTAAAGAAAGCCTTAGCTTCTGCGAGACTATAAACTGGTTCTACTCCATCTTTAGCAAAACCTTCTACAAAATTCATATTTACAGGAACTTCGACTTTTAAAACGTCTACATTATAACGTGGTTCTGAAAAGAGCTTCATGGCTTCATTGACCTTGTGAGGTTTTACTTTTGCATAATCTGCATCTACTACACTAGCACGCTTCGTATCATAAGTCAGAATTTCAAGGAAATAAGGTATATTTTCTGCTAGACATTCACTCCCTACTCGCTCAACCCAAGCTTGTTTGATATCGTTGATTTCAGGTTTGTCATCTACATCATAATAAATCAAAACTTTGACTGCATCGGCGCCTAGTTCTTTAATGCGTTTAGCAGACCAATTTGGTAGCAAGTCTGGCAGGCGACCTTCTGTTGTCGCATCATACCCTGTCTTTTCATAAGCAACAATAAGACCGCACTCTGATGCCCGTAATTTAGTAGCGGGGACACCATATTCTGGATCCAAAAGAATAGAAGTTGCATACGGAGTCAACTGACTGGAAATCAATTGTTTAAACTCAATCAGTGCTTCATCGCCCGATACAGTACGTGCACCACTTGCCAGCATTTTTTTCAGCGAACCTCTCTGATCAATCGCCAAAGCTCCAATCATACCATTTTCATCTGACAGCTTCCTTAAATGTGATAACTTTTCGTGACTAATTTTTAATTTTTCCATAGATTCCTTCCTATTCTTTATCAAACGGGTGAATGATGACACCTTGCACAACACGGTTGACCGTTCCTGTCGGAGACGGTGTGTCTGGACGATTTTGAACCTTAAGGGATGTTAATAAGGCAAATAATTGACCATAGACAATATAAGGGAACACGCGATAAACGTCATCTGCTAGTGATTGGCTAGAAAGAATGATCTGTTCAACATTTTCCAAATCTTCCCTCTGATCTGTCAATAAAATCACCTTGCGGGCAATATCATCTCCAGCCACTTCTCGTACTAAATCAAGATCATATAATTTGGTGTATGAGTCTGTCGAACCAAACACCACAATGACCGTTTCTTCATTTACTAATGATTTTGGACCATGGCGGAAACCAACAGGGCTTTCATACATCGTCGCCACTTGCCCGGCAGTCAATTCCAAAATTTTCAGTTGGGCTTCATGCGCCAAGCCAAAGAATGGCCCTGCTCCCAGATAAATGACTCGATTGTAATCCAAGGATACCATCTTTTGAATCATTTCTGCCGAATCTAGCACCTTTTGACTCAAAGCTATTAAAGCAGCAATCTTCCCTTCTTTTACAGCTAAATCTGCCTTGTCAAAGACGAGCAAAGCGGTTAACATCATAGACGTAAAGCTTGAGGTCATAGCAAAGCCAGCATCATTTGATAGTGCAGGCTGAAGCAAGAGCAAATTGCGTTCATCACCATGTGCTTGCTGCGCTAACTTCCCTTCTGCTGCACATGTAATTGTAATTTGGTACAGTTCCTCAACCAAGTCCTTTGCCAAATCAACTGTTGCCACACTCTCTGGCGAATTTCCGCTACGGGCAAAAGAAACCAAAACAGTCGGTACTTCCTTATGTAAATACGCCAAAGGATTGGCTACAATATCCGTTGTTGCAATGGCGTTGAAATTCCACTTGCGTTCATCATACAGCTTTCTAAAATAAGGTACAAGCGTATCTCCGACATAGGCTGATGTTCCAGCCCCTGTCAAAATAACCTTGATATAGTCATGCTTTTCATCAATGCCATTTAGAAACGCTATAATCTCATCAGCTTGTGCTTTATAATTTTCAAAAGCCGTCTGCCAAACCTGTGGCTGTTGATAAATTTCTCTCGTGGTGATTTCCGCACCTAATTCGACTAATTTTTCCTTTGTATAATTGAGCATATTTCTCCTTTCTGCTTTGCAGATGTGATGTTTTCTATTAACCAAAAGAAGGGGGCGGGAAATAAAGATTTCTAAGAAATCCATTCTCTTATCCCCTCCTCCTTATTATACCAAGTATGCGCTTTCTCGGCCACTATTAACTGGATATATTTTTATTCATCTTCCTCATCATTCATTGCTGCCAACATATCATTGACCTTCACAATGTATCTGTTTGCTTTTTCAATATATGTTGCTTCCACACCAGTCAAGGTAGAATTGATAAATTCTATCACCATGGGCATATTCATTCCTGCATAGAGTTCAATTTGAAGTCCTTCCAGAATCAGGCGACTAACGACATTACAAGGTGTTCCTCCAAGCAAATCAGCAAAGACAATGTAATCATCTAACTCTTTTACAGTCGCTAAAAATTTAGCCGTAAAGTCATCTATTCCTTCTGCTGGAAGTAAGGAAACTGTATGAACGAATTCCAGAGGTCCCATAATCATTTCGGTACTTTTTTTCAATTCTTCGCAAAAGTGACCATGGCTAACTAGTATAAGTTGTTTTGTCATTTATAGAAAAGCTCCTTTTAAACACCTAAGATTGGCGTATGAGTAAAGTGTGAAAGCGCAGAAACACCAATTGCAATAATAATGACAATAAAGATTGCTTTGGTTGAATTCATACCTTTCTTACCAAGCAGCCAATAAACAAATCCAGTAAACAATGCCGGAACCAAACGCGGGAAGATTTTATCCAACGTTTCTTGAAGATTGAATTTTACACCACCGAAACTTTGTACATAAGTAAACTTAAAGTTAATCATCGTAGCAATCAAAGCAGCTACCATGAACACACCAAGAACAGTTGCAGCATCTGTGATTGCGGACAATTTATCCTGCATCGTTGTAACTAATTTGACGCCTTCTTTGTGGGCAAATTCTAATTGTTTCCAACGAAAAACGTTAATCGCAATCGTTACTCCTATCCAAAGGAAAATACCAAGAGGATTGCCATCAATGGCAAGACCTGCTGCCAAGCCACCCATGATTGCAGGAATAGTTGAACCAAAAATCGCATCCCCAATCGCTGCAAATGGACCCATTAACCCCGTTTTAATCCCTGTAACAGTATCTTTAGCCGCAACCCCTTCATTTTCTTCAAGCGCAAGGTCAATCCCTGTCACCAAAGTATGGAAAAAGTTAGACGTGTTGAAAAATTGCGTATGTGTTCGCATCATTTCTTTTAATTCTGGTGTACCATCACCGTATATCTTACGCAACTGCGGCAAAATCATATAGAGATAACCTGATGCTTGCATACGCTCGTAGTTCCAACCCCATTGGAAAGTAAAGAGACTACGACGGTTGATTTGTTTAAAATCTTCTTTTGTTAATTTGTAATTAGAGTTCGTCATCGTCAATTTCCCCACTTTCTGATTGTTCTGCAGCAACAGTCACCACTTGTTTGTTGATAGCATTTTGATAGCTAAGAGCTGCCAAAGCAAAGCCAATAATCGCAATTCCAATCATTGGAAGACCTTCAAACTTAGCTCCACCGAGAGCCTTTGCAATGGGTTTGACAGCACTTGATGCTGTCGCTAATGTTGAAATATAGTCAAAAACAACTTTCAACATCGCTGTAATGGCAAAGCCTAAACCAAGATAATGAAGGTTTTTCTTTACTGAAAGGTAACGAAGCAAAATTGCAAAACCGACACCAGGAAGCATTTTACCTGCAAGAATCAAACCATCTGCAATCCATTGTGCATTATTGGCAAGCCAATCGGAGAATGCTTTTACAGCATCCCCACCAAGCCACAAAGCTAAAAATACTGGAAGTGCTCGTGAAAGCCCCCACGGAATAGCACCGAGTAAGTAATTGCGTTCAACACCTTTGTAGTCAAATTTTTCAACTGCTGCATCAATACGATGTGCAAAGTAAGTTGTAGAGAAACGTCCAAGAACATCAGTATAAACCAGCAACGCTGCTACCGGAACTGCGATAGCTGAAATCGCCAATTCCGCTTTGATACCTGTTGCCACAGAGAATGCTGTTGCAAGAACTGCACCAGAGGTTGCATCAATCCGAGAAGCACCACCGAATGTACCAACCCCGAGTACAACGAGTTGGAGACTACCACCAATAAATAAACCAGTTTTTAAGTCTCCCATGACCAGACCCGTGATAAAACCTGCAAAAACAGGTGAACCAGCTGATGAGTTAATTGTTAACTCATCCAAAATTTGATACGCTGAATACAGCGTCAATAAGAGAATTTGCCACCATTGTATCATAACAATGCCCTCCTAAATTTATTTCAATAATTTCATAAAGTCTTCAACTGGATCATTTGGAACCATTTGGGCTGTTAGAACCACACCTTTGTCATGTAATTTGTTAAATACGGCTACATCTTCATCCACCACGTTGATCGATCGTGTGATCGAACGCGTTTCAGATGTCTGTGACATATTGCCCACATTGAGCGTTTCGATTGGTACTCCTGCTTCCACCAATCTCAAAAAACGATCTGGCTTTTTCGCAACAATGAGCAGACGCTGGCTATCGTATTTGCCTGCTAGGATATTTTCTGCCGCTTTTGCAACTGGTAACACACTCAATTTTACACCAGCTGGTGTCGCCAACTTGAGGCCACTCTTTTCAATAGCGTTTTCTGCTACTTCGTCATCCACAACCATAATGCGTGAAATATTTAATGTTGTAGTCCAAAGATTGGCTACTTGGCCATGGATCAAGCGTCCATCAATCCGATTAGCTATAATTGTCATAATTTGTCCCCCTTTATTGGTTTAAATGTAGGTTTATGAACTAAATCAATGAATTTACTATATTTTCCTTCAGTTTCAAAAATAATAATGCGATTGTTTCCGATCCGTAAGAGAGCATGTGGAATGTAAAGTGATAAGGTTGGGCCAACATCCCAGAAACGACCAATATTGACGCCATTGACGAAGACAATTCCCTTACCAAAATGGGTTAAATCTAAATACGTATCTTTAAGCGCTTTCAATTCAACGTCAAATGCATAGAATGCTGGCTGATTTTCATGCCATTCTTTCGTAAAATTAATCGCTTCTGGATTTTTGAACTCTAATGGATACTGATTCCAATGAAGCATAAAATGGAGGTCTTTGCAAACTCCTGTGCGAATACCTTTATGCTGGCTCTCTGCCAGAAGTTTATGCCCATAGTTAACACGCCCCATATTCTCCATCAAAATATCCAGCCTGTGTGTCGACCGTTTCTGTTGTGAAATAAAGATATCTTCACCAATTTCTGTCTGATACTGAGTGGTGATGAAGTTCCCATCTACAAAAAGCTGCATCCGATCACGCCCGTCAATAACACGAACCCGTTCCGTATCCGCATCCCATTCTGCTTGTGTACGATAGAGCAGATAGCCAACATTTTGACCCAACTCCTCCATTTTCATAGGATACAGACTCTCGATTGGCTGCGCTATATCTTCTAAAGTCTCAAATAAGCTAACTTTCTCACTGAGCGGAATATTCTTTAACTCAAACGTTTCTTTTACCAAAGGCTCTCTCTGTGGATACTCTGGATAATATTTTTTTAACATTCGCTGAATGGCAAAGTATTTTGGTGTTGGATTTCCTTGTTCATCAAGGAGAGCTTCGTAATCATAAGACGTCACTTGCGGTAGATCAATGTTTCCTCGCGCTGAACAGCCATTCATAAAACCAAAATTTGTCCCCCCATGAAACATATAAAGATTAATACTACCCTGTTGCAAGACTTCGTGAACTGCTGTTGCCAACTCTTCTGGATCTCGTGTGATGACCGGCTCCTTCCAACGATTGAACCAACCATCCCAAAATTCCATACATATGAGTGGCCATTTCTTGCCATATTCATCGAAGAACTCCTGCATTTGTGCAAAATTTTCTTTCGCTTTGGAACCAAAATTCCCCGTTACAAACACATCATCTTCAATCAGCGTTCCTGCCCGTAGGGTACCCCGCCAGGGTCCATCTGACGTAAAGAGCGGACAAGTCACACCTCGCTCTAGCATCATGTCTCGAACAGCTCTCAAATATTCCTTGTCTTCACCATAAGAGCCATATTCATTTTCTACTTGCATCATGAGAATACTGCCACCATTTTCCAAAAGATGTGGCACTAATCGTGGAAGCAATTCATCATAATAGTTGGCAACTGCAGCAAGATAAGCAGGATCAGAAGACCGAATTCTCATGTTTTCTTCTAAGAGCCAAGCGGGTAAACCGCCAAATTCCCATTCTGCACAGATATAGGGAGAACTCCGAAGAAGAACATACAGTCCCAAATCTTGTGCTGTTTGCAAGAATTTTTCTACATCAAGGATACCTTCAAAATTGAATTGCCCTTTCATTGGCTCATGCGCATTCCAAGGGATATACGTTTCTACTGTATTAAAGCCTAAAGCTTTCAGATTATAAAGCGAATGATACCAATCATCTGGCTGAATCCGAAAATAATGAATAGCACCAGATAATATTTTAAAAGGCTGTTGATTCAGATAAAATTCTTCTTTAATCTCAAATCTTGCCAAACCATTCCCCTCTTTCATACACTATTTTGCAATCGTTTCCATAGGTTAATATAATATATATTGCACAAAATGTCAATAGTTTTTTAAAGATTGAATAAATTTAACCATTTTAGCAAAATTTATGGTAAAATTTTTTATGAGAGGGAAGCGAAAGAGAGGTGAACAACATGGCAATCCCTAAGTACCAATATATAAAAGATGAACTCAAAAGCAAAATTATCTCAGGCCAATTTGAAAATGGGGATAAATTTTATACAGAAGCTGAGCTAATTACAATGTATGATGTGAGTTCTATTACCGTCGTCAGAGCTCTAAATGAACTAGCAAAAGATGGGTACATTATCCGCCAACAAGGAAAAGGAACATTTGTATCACGTGCGCGCAAGCACAAACTTGTTGAATTTTCTGATGTTGAGATATTCCCTACCCAAAATGATCAAGTAACCGTTTTATCTATCGAACGTGGAAATGACTTAAAATTTCTTGACAAGTTAGATTTAAAGAGATATCAATTTTACTATAAAATTGAGAGACTTCGTAAAGCGAAAAATACTCCTTATATCTATCATCAATCTTATATTCCAGAGCAATATATCAATGCCAATTACCCAAACCTTGAATATTACAGCTCGATCTACAATCGCTTCAAACAAGATTATCATATTCACATGAATGACGAACACTTTGAAGAAACAAATGAATTAATCTTCCCGACGCCAGATGCTGTTGCAACATTACTGGAAATTGACACAAACTTCCCGACAGTTTTCCAAGTAAAAACAACGCAATTGGAAAGCACGGGGCAAATTTTAGAGTACAGTGAAACCTACAAACGTGGCGACTTCTTTAAAATCAAGTTTGTATCACGCAATGGCAATCATTAATTATTTCACGTAAAGAACATCTGAGTATCAGTTGTTCTTTTTTTAAACCTAAGATTATTATAGCCTATCTAGACCAATTTGCAAAGTATTTTATTCATCAGCTTTCTCATCATCGTTATAAACCAAAAGAAAAGGTTGGGACAACTATTCCCAACCTCAAAGCGTGCTGCAAAAGAAATTAAGCAGCTTACGACAATATTTGTTTTATTACATAGTATACTTTGAAGCTAGGAACTCTTGTCTCAGCTTCTTTGGAATTTTGTGTTAATCCAGACCTATACGGTGGAAAATGTCATCCACGCGCTTGGTGTAGTATACTGGGTTGAAGATTTCATCAATTTCTTCTTGAGTCAAGCGAGAAGTGACTTCTGGGTCCGCTTCGAGCAGAGGCTTGAAGTCCACTTGATTGTCCCAGGACTGGGCAGTCTTTGGCTGTACCAAGTCATAAGCCTGCTCCCGCGTCATGCCTTTCTCAATCAAGGTCAACATAGCCCGCTGGCTGAAGATAAGGCCAAAGGTTGAGTTCATGTTACGCTTCATGTTTTCTGGGAAGACGGTCAGGTTCTTGACGATATTACCAAAGCGGTTGAGCATGTAGTCGATAAGAATGGTCGTGTCCGGTGCGATAATCCGCTCAGCAGATGAGTGGGAAATGTCGCGCTCATGCCAGAGAGAGACATTCTCAAAGGCTGTCACCATGTGGCCGCGAATAACACGCGCCAGACCAGTCATATTTTCAGAGCCGATTGGATTGCGCTTATGCGGCATAGCTGAGCTACCTTTTTGACCCTTGGCAAAGAACTCTTCGACTTCGCGCTGCTCAGACTTTTGCAGACCACGGATTTCAGTCGCCATGCGCTCTATAGATGTCGCAATCAAGGCTAAGGCTGAGAAGTATTCAGCGTGGAGATCACGCGGCAGGACTTGGGTCGAAATCTCCTGCGGACGGATGCCTAATTTCTCACAGACATAGCTTTCCACAAATGGCGGAATGTTAGCAAAGTTCCCAACCGCACCAGAAATTTTCCCAGCTTCCACACCCGCAGCCGCAATCTCGAAACGCTCGATGTTGCGCTTCATTTCGCTGTACCAAGTCGCAAGCTTAAGTCCGAAAGTCGTAGGCTCCGCATGCACTCCGTGGGTTCGTCCCATCATGATGGTGAACTTGTGCTCCCGCGCCCGCTCCGCAATGATGTCAGTGAAGCGACGCAGATCCTCACGGATGATGTCATTGGCCTGCTTGTAGAGGTAACCGTAGGCCGTATCCACCACGTCGGTTGAAGTCAGGCCATAGTGCACCCACTTGCGCTCCTCGCCCAGCGTCTCAGAAACCGCCCGCGTGAAGGCCACCACATCGTGACGCGTCTCCTGCTCAATCTCCAAGATGCGGTCAATGTCAAAGCCAGCCTTCTCGCAAATCAAGGCCACATCTTCCTTGGGAATCTCACCCAGCTCAGCCCAGGCCTCATCAGCCAGAATCTCTACCTCCAGCCAAGCCTTGTACTTATTTTCCTCAGTCCAAATGTTCGCCATTTCGGGGCGAGAGTAACGGTTGATCATAATTAATTTTTCCTTTCCTTTTATACTTGCCTTAAGTAGTGGGAACAGAAGTGACCTCTTACAGAGTTCCATTTCCAAGTTGTGAGCCTTTAAAGGCTCACAACTTCCCTGCAACCAAACTGATAGTTTGGTTGCAGGGAAGTATCTAGTGGGCGACCTACGGTCGCAAGATTGATTTCATCTCTTATTTAATACACTGTTGCAACTTATTTACACAACTTCTCCAAAAATTTATGAATAAATTTATAACACAAAGATGTTCAATTTTTAAGAACTCTCTTTTTGACTCCTCATTATATATAATTTTTCTATAGGCAGCATTATCAATAATACGATTTTTATAAGTTTCACCACCAAAATAAATTGCATCTCTCAAATCTTCATATGTGGCGTTTTCACTGTATAATATACTATCATATATGTTAGAGGCTCTCAATTCTCCTAGTTTCAATTTAATATTAATAATAAAACTACCAAGTACATAGCCAGATAACCATAAAAAATTAATAGTTGAAAATATTTTCAGCTTACTTTTTATTATTACTAAAAATAATAATTCAATAGTTTCATTAATCTCTTTAATAAATCCACTTTTGTATAATGAATCATAAAAATCCCTAGGTAAAACATTTGATAAGTTTTGCACCGTCATGGTGGATTGTGCAAACTGACCTATAACATAGTTTGATAATATATGTTCCATTAAGGTGGGAACTATGATAGAAAATAATGCTCCAAAAATTAATGTTGAATTAGTCACTTTTCGAAGATAAGGAACCGGCAGCAACAAAGTGAAAATCAGATACATTATTATCACAAAGCAAAAATACTTAACAATTGACTCAGTAGTACCCACATCTTCAATTTTAACCGATAATAGACTTAAAGAAGTAATAGGAATTATAAAATAATATGTGGGAGTCCAGTGATATCTCAATTTTAATATAATAGCTATAAGTACTAATAAAATGGCTACATGAGCTACATTCAAATCACTACCGAAAATTTTCATTTTACGTAAATCTATTCCAACTTGATTAAATAAATAAAAACTTAGAACTACTGCAAAAAATATTCCATACGCTGTTATCAGAGACACTTCGTCAATTTTTCGTCTTTTGACAATGTCGGTTTCATGACCTAAGTCTGTTACATAAAAATAGACACGCTCTCGGACCTTTTCTCTACTTTTTCTTGTATCTGTCCACTTCTTTATAATTTCCTTCCGCCAAAGTGCTAACATGGAGAAATAATATATAGAGAATAAAAAAATTAATAATTGTTGATTTGGATAATAGTAATTCAGTAACATTATCAAAAAAAACAAACCAAAACTTACCCATTGTTTTGGCGTAAATTGTATTTTAGGGTTGTTATTCTGCATAAACTCCTCCCTAGAATTGTTTTATATTAAAGTCTAAATTCTTCTTTAATTTGTTTTCTTGAGAAATAATTAGATATCTGGATACTCTCTTCATTTACCAATCAATCCCTTTCCCAAACTCCTCAACCTCATCCGGCGCATCACTAAACACTGTCACATGCCCTACCTTACGGTTGTGCTTGTCTTCTATAATCATTTATTTACTGCCCACTCCGCTGCTTTCTCTGCATGGATCACTGTTGTGTCGTAGAGTGGCAGGTCTGTGTCGGATTGCTTGACGAGGAGACCAATCTCGGTACAGCCCAAGATAACAGCTTCTACGCCTGCTTTTTTCAAATTATCTATAACGGCAAGATAAGTCTGCTTTGAGTTTTCTTTGATATCTCCTAGACAGAGCTCGTCATAAATGATCCGATTGACTTCTGTAATGCCAGCTTGGTCTGGAATCAGCACTTCTAATCCAGACTCTATTAATTTCTCCTTGTAAAAATCTTGAGTCATGGTGTACTTGGTCCCTAGGAGGCCAACTTTTTGAATACCGTCAGCCAACAAGGCCTGCGCGGTTGCTTGCGCAATATGCAAGATTGGAATTGCAATCTGCTCTTGTATCTGCGGAGCAACCTTGTGCATGGTGTTGGTGCAAATAACGATGAAATCTGCACCTGCTTGCTCCAGGCGCTTAGCAACATCTGCCAAAAGTTGACCGCTTTTCTCCCAGTCCCCGACTGCTTGATAATGCTCAATCTCTGCAAAATCAACACTGTAAAGCAGAATCTTAGCTGAATGCAAGCCTCCCAGCTCTTTTTTGATGGTTTCGTTGATGATTTGGTAGTAAGATGTGGTACTTTCCCAACTCATACCACCAATCAAACCAATAGTTTTCATAGACTATTCAAACTCCTCTCGACCTATCGCCACCGACGGATAGTGTGGCAAGCTACTTAGAACTGTATCCAATGGCAAATCATAGATAGCTAGATAATTGTTTGGATATTGAATCTTTAATTCCTGATATTTGGCTTTTACTTTTTCATGGTCGGCACTGGCAAAAAGCACTTCCACAACGGCAGTTTCTTTGCCTTCTTCCAAAAAAGCATTAACGATGATTTGAATCATAAACTGGTCTCCATTTAGCTTTAAAGATTATCATTTTCTGAGTCTTCATGTATAGAAAATTCAAATGAAATTCTCTCAGGATGTCTAGGCAGGCCGTAACTACTCAGATAATCCTTAACTTCCTTCACGGAACAAGAATATTCTAAGACTAGCTGATTGCCAGCTCTCTCTAAAATATGAATCCCCTCTCTATCCGCAATCTCTGGAACAATCAAATCGTCCGTATAAGTCAGTGTTACGGTCGTTATTTCATCATCTAGCAATTCATCAAATTCTTCTGTCATTTCAAAAATCAATCCCCTCCCCAAACTCAACCACACTATCCGGCGCATCACTAAACAAAGTCACATGCCCCATTTTGCGGTTGTTCTTCGCTTCTATTTTACCATACATGTGGAGGTGGGCGCTTGGATTTTCTGTGACATATTTTTCAGCAGCCTCGACATGCTGGCCGAGAACATTAAGCATGACAGCTGGCGCATGTAGGTGGATAGCTGGCAATGGTGCTCCGAGAATGCCCAGAATATGGGTGTCAAACTGCGAGAAGTCGCAGGCTTCGATTGAGTAGTGGCCAGAGTTGTGTGGTCGTGGAGCAATCTCATTGACGACGATGTCATCAGCCGTCGCGAACATTTCCACACAGAGGGTTCCAGACAAGTTAAGCTGTTCTGCGATTCGCACCGCCATAGCTTGGGCCTTGTCAGCCAGACTTTCTGAAATGCGGGCTGGCACAATGGTCTTAGACAGGATATTGTTGCGGTGGATATTTTCCTGAACTGGGAAAACCGTCACATCCTTGCCATTTCCTGACACGATGACGGAAATTTCAAGGTCAAAGTTGACGAATTCTTCTAAGACGCAGTCTGCTGAGTCAGCTAGCGCATAGGCTTCTTCCAAGTCTGCTTCTGAGCGAATGACCTTTTGCCCATGTCCGTCATAGCCACCAGTCGCCGTTTTAAGGACATAGTTTTTTGATAGGTCGATACCCGCCAAGTCTTGGCTAGAAGTCACGACTTTGTAGGGTGCCACGGTGACTTGAGCCTTGTTTGCAAGAAAATCCTTTTCAAAGATCCGATTTTGCGAAATGCGCAGCAAATCAGTCCCCTGCGGCAGCTGAGCGTCTCCTACGACCGCATCAAGGCCGTCAGCGTCGACATTTTCAAACTCATAGGTCAGCAGGTCGCAACGCACAGCCATTTCTCGCAAAGCATTCACATCATCGTAAGGCGCCACAATCATCTCAGACACGCGCGAGGCAGGACAGTCCGCCGTCGGATCCAGCGTCACCACCCTGTGCCCCATGTAAACCGCCGCGATAGCCATCATCTGACCCAGCTGACCGCCGCCGATTATGCCAATGGTTTTAGTTAAGTTCATTCGTTGACTCCTCTGCGATTTTTCCTTGTTCCTCTGCGAAATCTGCTAACGCGGCTGCCAAGTCTTGGTCTTCAATGGCCAAAACACGCAGGGCTGTCAGGGCAGCGTTGGTCGCTCCCGCTTCACCAATAGCCATGGTTGCCACAGGCACACCGCCCGGCATCTGCACAATGGAATAGAGCGAGTCCAAGCCGCTGAGGGCGCGTGATTTGACAGGCACACCGATAACAGGCAGTGTTGTTTTAGCTGCCACCATACCCGGTAAATGTGCGGCACCGCCTGCACCTGCAATGATGACCTTGATGCCGCGGCTGCGGGCTTCTTCTGCATGTTTGAACATGAGGTCTGGTGTGCGGTGGGCTGAGACGACTTTCTTCTCATAAGCTACGCCGAAGTTATCCAAAACTTGAGCGGTTTTTTGCATGGTTCCCCAGTCGGATTTGGAGCCCATGATAATAGAAATAAGTGGTTTCATTGTTAATATCCTTTTTCTTTTTGATAATGGTCTTAGGTGGTGAGTCGGAAGCAAACCTTCGGTTTCATTCCTAAAATTTGAGCCTGAAGTCTCAAATTTTCCCTAGACCAGAACATACACTGTTCTGGTCTTTTCACCACAGCGACCATTATCGTATTTGGTGACTGCGTAGCCTAAGCTAGCGCTAGTATTGAAAATGCCCGAATAAATTCTCAGAATGACAGGGCAAAACGATGAAGTTCGAACTAAAGTTCATCAAAGAGCTTTAACACAGTCAATCGTAGATTCTCGAAGCGTTTTATTTAATCGCCTTGCTTCCGATGTCCGTACGATAAAAGAGGCCTGTTGTGTTTTGTTTATTCAACTGGGTGTAGATTTTGTCCTGCGCAGCCTTGACGCTATCGGCTGTGGTAACCAGCATATAGACGCGGCCGCCGTTTGACAAGAGTAGCTGGCTATTGCCATCAAACTTAGCCCCTGCATAATAGGTGATGATATTGCCACCAGTCTTTTCTGGCAGAAGCACCCCTTTTTCGTAGGTGAGCGGATAGCCATTTGAAGCAACCACCACGCCTAGGGTCACGCCCGAATCCAGCCAAGTGATGTCAGGGTTCCTGCCAGCCAAAATATCCGTGATATTCTGTGCAAAGTCAGAAGTCAGGCGCGGCAGGATAACTTGGGTCTCGGGATCGCCAAAGCGAGAGTTGAACTCAATAACCTTAGGACCGTCCTTAGTCAAGATAAGCCCCGCGTAGAGCACGCCAAGATAAGGGCGACCCTCAGCAATCATACCCTCAAGCACTGGTTTGACAATGGTATCAACCGACTGGTCAATCACGCTTTTCGGCAGGTGAGGAACAGGAGCGTAGGCACCCATACCGCCTGTGTTTGGTCCCTTGTCACCATCATAGGTACGCTTGTGATCCTGCGCCGCAGGCATAATGTAAAACTTGTCCCCATTAACAAAGGCAAATAGGGAGAATTCCTCGCCATCAAGGAACTCCTCAATAACCACGCGCGCACCCGAGTCGCCGAACTTATTGTCCAGCAGCATTTCATGCGCCGCCTCGACCGCCTGCTCCACGGTTTCAGCCACGACTACTCCCTTACCCAATGCCAAGCCATCCGCCTTGACCACGATTGGAGCGCCCTGCTTTTCGATGTAGGCTTTAGCTTTCTCGAAGTCGGAAAATGTGCCATAGGCTGCTGTCGGAACACCATATTTGACCATGATTTCCTTAGCAAAATCCTTAGACCACTCCAGCTCTGCTGCTAACTTAGTTGGACCAAAAGCCTCAAGCCCAGCTCGGTTAAAATCATCAACGATACCAGCCGCTAGTGCATCATCAGGACCAATAAAGGTCCAAGCAATAGCATTTGCTTTGGCAAAGTCAATCAACTTGGAATGTTCGGAAATTCCGATATTCACCAAATCCAAACCATCTAGAGTCATGCCATCATTGCCGGGAGCAACAAAGACCTGCTCAACATCCTGAGACGCCAACAACTTCTTAGCAATCGCATGCTCACGACCACCAGAACCAACAACCAAAAGTTTCATAATGCAAGATACCAAGAGCGAATAGAAAAAGCAGCAGAATTTTAATGAATCAACGCAGTGTGCTTGGACACAAGACGATCCCTCTAAATTCCGAGCCTTCCGCTCGGGTTCAATTCCTTTCATTTCGCGAATTATACAGGGATATTATAACATATTTGTTCGTAATTTTAAACAAAGGAAAAAAGATAAATGTAACTTGATCATCAACCCCAATAATATACAGTGTAGGTTTAAAAACATTATCTCTAGCATAATCATACCAAGATAAAATTTTTAATTTTAACAATATTGAATGTATTATTTTTTATACTTTTACAAACACCCTTATTTGACCGATTTACTATCCATAAAATACTGCTTTTTCAACTAAATTCTCTATTTAACGAGTAATTATCAGCCACTTAATTAATATTTTTGATAGTTACTTATCTCTTATATTTGCATTAATAAAATATTTTACTTTTTTAATAAAGTATTTTCATCCAACTTTTGATGAGTGAATAACTTACCTATTTGTAATTGAGCATGATAACCTCCATTTTCTTCGACACCTTCAACCAATTCATAGTTTTTATTCAAAATATCAAAAATATTTGTCATTTTAAAACAATTATGTTTTGGAAAATTCATCAAATTATAAATAAATTTTTCATCAGACAACTCATAAACTACTCCCTCGTCAAAAGAAAGTTTTCCTGTACTAATGTCACCAAATCCCATTAAATCTGTTGTATAGTTACGTTTTACTAAATAAAGATTCCAAACACCTTTATATTGCTCATTTTCAACATTTTTAACAAAATCTCTAAAATCAAAATTTTCTTTTTTGGCTTCTGGAAGAGATAAAAATTTCCCAAATACTGCTTTGATTATTTGTAATTTTGTTTTTCTTTGAAAACCTTTAACCTTTTCTGGATTACCAAATACATTAAAAAATTTTTGATAACTTTCATCATACTTTCCTAAAAATGTATTACAAGCCCTACATAAAGAATAGGCTGTGCGTCCTTCTGGATATAAATCCGTAGCTAAATAACTGTCAAAAATTTCACCAATTACATTTTCATACTTTTCTCCTTTAATAACCTGCTTGTTAATTACATTGTGTATTATAGGTGACTGTATTGTATCTATCATTTTTGTAAAATCAAGAGCTATAATATCATTGTTTCCGACACTTTTTGCAGGATAATGCTCTGCACTTAGTTCAGACTTTTTAAAATAGTTTTGACATAGTGCACACCTGTATTTTCTTTTTTTCTTTGACATATATACCCCCTTTTTCTAACTACAATAATAAGCTACTTTTCCCATTATATCAAATACTTTAGAACATTTTAGGAAACGTTCCAAAAGCAAGCCAAATACCAATCAGAAAAGGCTCGGTAAGTCCATTGCAGAACGTCCAAAAGCCATTAACGATCGCTCTGAATTTGGTCATTAGGAAATTGACTTAGTTCTTGGGAAGAAAACCAAAGGTGAAGCTGTTCTGATGACCTTAGTAGAGCGACAAACACGATTTGCCATTGCTGTGAAACTAGCTGACAAGCAGGCTAGAACAATCAATAGTGCTGTGAAGAAATTATTAACACAGTATCCTATTTCTTCAATCACAGCGGACAATGGTTCTGAATTCAGTCTCTTGTCTGACTTGAAAGGCATTAATGTTTATTTTGCTCATCCTTACTCATCCCATGAGAAAGGTTCAAATGAGAATTTCAATGGTCTCTTGCGAGAGTTTCTACCGAAAGGTGTTTCTCTTAACTTCTTAACAACAGCGGAATTCAATCTCTACGTCTCGGTCATCAATAACAGATCTAGACGACTTCATCAATACTAAACCGCAAATGTTCTGTTTGAACTAGCCCGAACAGCCTAAGAAGAGGAAATCTAATTCAGCTTCGAACCTGTTGCATTTGACTTGACAACAGGGCAACATTATTTTTCTTATTGAACTTCTGAAAAAAGACTTGACAAACAATTCAAAAAAATAAATAATGAATTAGGTGAAAATTATGAAACTAGATGACAAGCAAATTCGAGAAGTTTTAAAAGAAAGATTATCAACATATAAAGATTGTTATATTTATGATGAATTTACTCTTCCTTCAGGTAAGTCAAGAGCCGATTTAGTTGCTGTTAATGGACATTTCACTGCTTATGAAATCAAGAGCGATTTTGACTCTCTCAAAAGATTACTTTCCCAAGTAAAAGAATATGATAAAGTGTTTGAGAAAAATTATATTGTTATTGGAAAAAAATTTATCAATCAGATTGAACCTCAAATTCCCAAACATTGGGGAATCATTCTTGCCTCCACAACAAGGCAAGGTAAAATTACTTTGAATTTTGTACGAATTGCTAAGCTAAACCCCAACTTTTCTTTTCATTCATTTCTTTATTTACTATCAAGCAATCAAATAAAGTATCTAGCTAAAGAATTGCCAAATTATCAAAAAATATATAAGCGAACAGATATCCAGGCAATGATGAAACAAGATATTGTTACAATGATTAACTCTAATGCCTCTAAAAAACAGCAAAATCTGATAAAAAATCTAACTCGTCAAATTTTTAAAGGATATGATATCCGAAACTTATATAAAGATGGAACACTTCTATAGTGTTCCATCTTTACTATATTGAAATAATTATTTATCTAGTTTCATCTATACATAGTTGAATATGGTGATTTAAACCTATAGACACCCAAATACTTGGATTACCTTGATTATTTCCCGTTACGTGAATTTCTTGAATCAATTGCTCGCCCCAACAATGATTCTCATCAAAAATGGGATGTTTACAAATTTCATTGGCCACTGGAAACAGTTTATAATTCCCCCTAAATTGACCATTTCGTACAAAAATATAATTATCTGAGGTCGTATACTTAATTTGTACAGTTGCAGTAAATCCTTTACCCATAGGCAACGGATGAATAGTGCCATAATCACTATATATTAGTTTTTTATGGGTCAAAGTCTGTAATTCATTGAATAGCAATTTCTCATATCTTTGCAAACTGTAATTTTCTTCTCTCTTTACAGGAACCACATCTGGAACTGCACCACTTGAAATTATTATATTTTTTGTATTTAATCTTCTTATGGCACCAGAAACTTTATTTATATCCTCAATAGTGGGCATTTTTGAAATATATCCAAAATCAAATATAATATTTTGAGGAATATCTTGACTATCAGAAACAAGCCAATTACTAACTATAGGATTAAGTTCAGTAAGAGAAATTTTTAAAAAATCACTTACCGCAGTGTTATTAGAGAGATTATCCAAATTATATACTAATGAAATATTAGAACTTACAGAATTGATATATTGAATAAGATCTGGAAGCTCATTTTTAGAAAAATTCTTAGTATCTACCAGAAATTTCAGCTTGTAATCTTGGATAATAGAAGAAATTTCTTGCTGATATTTCTTCACTTCATTACTCAATATAAAATTAGGAAGAAAATCAGTCTCAGAAAGTCTTGTAAGATGTGAAACAGCCCTTCGTTCACTTTGTTTAGGGTTCAAATTAATTATATACATACTGCGTCTCAATTCTAAATTTCACTTTGTTTTAATGCTTAAAATATATTAATGAAAGAGTATACATTTTTAAATTAAAATTGTATACTCTTTCATTATAACAAAAAAGCAAACTATATAGGGCTTACTTCTCGTCCAATATTTATGTTAAAAATGTTCGCCTTGTCACTTCAAAGAAAGGTGGGCGATCCTATTAACATCATTTTACTAAAGTTATCAGTAATTTGTCAAGAAAGAAATGCTTATTGCCACGACGTCCGCATGAAAAATCCACCCTTCCCAGCTTACTTCTTAGTATAAACATCTTTCCTGTTTCTATTGTTGACAGCTACAATAATCTGATGCGATAGTATCCAACGTGATGTCATCATTCCCCTGCCCCTTTTCGAACATTTTACAAATAGAGCAAAGCTGACTCTTCCGTCATCTCACAAATTCACAAAAAAATAGTTTTTTAATTTTTAATTTCTTTCCCGAATAATCTAAATGGAACTATCCAAATTATTTATTCAAAGGAGATTTATGAAAAAATATAGTCAATTGTTTTTACTATCCAGCGCCCTTTTGAGTGTTTCTTCAGCTCAACTAACAGTTCAAGCCTCGGAAGCAAATAATGCTTCAAAAAGCTCAAATCCAACAACTCTTGCTAGCGATGTTACTGTCAATGTTTCTGGCAATAGCGTTTCTATCAACTACATACGTTCACAAGCCCAAAACCCCTACACCATTTCCCATGCTGTTTGGTCTGATGAAAATGGACAAGATGACCTTAAATGGTATTCCGCATCTCAAACATCAACAACTGTTGATTTGAGCCAACATTCTGGGTACGGTACTTTCCATGTCCATACATATATCAACATCAATGGAAAAATGATCGGTTTAAATGGAACGACATTCACTCTGAACAGACCTACTAGTCAAACAAAAATTACGACAGCTGGGCAGATTGGGCAAATTCATTTTACACGCAATAAAGATCAAAAAAATTCTAAAATTATTCATGCCGTTTGGTCTGATGAAAATGGTAGTGATGATCTCAACTGGTACGATGCTGAACAGGAAATAACTAAATTTGACTTTTCCAAACACAAGGGTTATGGGAGATATTTTGTAGATACTTATGAAAATAAAAATGGTAAAATGATTTACCAGTCAGGTACCACTTTTAACCTTGAAAAACCAAATCCTGCCATTCAGACTAGTTTTCCAGAACCTGGTATTATGGATATTCAGATCAAAAATGTCCCTGAAACAATCTATAAACTTACTGTTCCAACTTGGTCTGATAAAAACGGACAGGATGATCTTCAATGGTATGCAGCTACTAAAAATCCTGATGGAAGCTACAATGTTAGAGTTGAGCTAAAAAAACACAACTATGACACAGGAACTTATCACATTCATCTTTACGGAGAAAGCTATGTCAAACCAGAGTTTACTGGCTTAGCTGGAACTACAGTACAAGTTCGTCCCGATCAATTACCTTCGGAAGAAGAGCAAAAGCCATTATTCTCTGTTGAAAATATCAATCAAGAACAAGGAACATATACGGTCAAAATTAAGGAAACTTCAAAATCCAAATCCATTCAATCCGTTCGCGTTCCTATTTGGAGTACTACAAATCAGAGTAATATCAAATGGTACACAGCCACTGACAATGGAGACGGAACTTTTTTAACAACCTTTAATATCCGCAATCATCAGGCTTTGTCCGGAACCTACATCAATCATATTTATGTAAAATATAAAGACGGTAGTGAGCATAGTTATGCAACAGATTCGGTTAGCATGTCCGCAGAACAGATAAAAACGAAAGTAGCTGTCACGAAACGCTCGATCTACAATTATGAAGTAACAGTAACAGATGCTTATGGAGATGGAAATATCATCCTGCCTACCTGGTCTGAAGTCAACGGGCAAGATGATATCCAGTGGTACACAGCTACTAAAACTGAAAATGGTATCTACAAGTTCACTATTGATACGCTAAAACACACTGGTAACGGGCTTTTCCACACACATGTCTACCGCAATCTCAACGGTAAAATGATTGGACTAACAGGTACGAGCTATCAAGTAGAGAAACCTGTTATATCCTTTCAACCCAATTATGCCGCTGCAACGACTTATCCAAAAGGTCAATGCACTTGGGGCGCTAAAGCTCTAGCACCTTGGGCTGGAAATTATTGGGGAAATGGTGGCGATTGGGCTACTAGCGCCAGACGTGCTGGTTTTAAAACAGGAACAACTCCACAAGTCGGAGCCATTATTTGTTGGACAGATGGTAGTTACGGACACGTTGGAGTCGTCACTCACGTCGCCTCAAACACACGCATTCAGATTCAAGAGGCAAACTACGCTGGGAAACAGTACATTGGCAACTTTCGTGGCTGGTTTAATCCCCATACAGCAGGACAAGGTGCAGTTAGTTATATTTATCCAAAATAACTCTCTCTAAACAACTTTAAAAACCTTGGAAAAAATTCCAAGGTTTCTCCTGTTCTCAATGTCTAAAATGTCTCACACCCGTAAATACCATAGCAATGCCGTATTTATCAGCCATATCGATAGACTCTTGGTCACGGACGGAACCGCCGGGTTGAATGATAGCTTTGATACCAGCAGCTGCAATTTCTTCAACGTTATCAGCAAACGGGAAGAAAGCGTCAGAAGCAAGAACAGCCCCGTCAAGGCGATCTTTAGCTTGGTCAATGGCGATGCGAACAGAAGCGACACGATTGGTCTGACCCGGACCGACACCAAGTGTCATGTGGTCATTGGTCACGATAATGCCATTAGACTTGACATACTTGATAGCTTTCCAAGCAAATTCAAGAGCAGTTTCTTCCGTTTTAGTTGGCTGGCGCTTGGTAACGACCTGCCAATCGGCTGGACTTTCTTTGACCACGTCTTGATTTTGCACAAGGAGGCCACCAACCACGCCAGTATACTCTTTTTCAGCCTCGCTAGCTTCTTGAGCGTCAAAGGGAAGTTGCAGAATACGCAGATTTTTCTTTTTGGTTGTGAGAATAGCTAGCGCTTCGTCTGTATAAGATGGCGCAATGATGATTTCTAGGAAGATAGCGTGCATCTTCTCAGCTGTCGCTACATCAACCTCACGGTTTAGGACAACAATGCCACCGAAGATCGAAACTGAATCAGCCTCATAAGCGTAATCCCAAGCTGTTTCAATGTCATCAGCCTGACCGATACCACATGGATTCATGTGCTTGAGCGCCACAACGGTTGGACGGTCTTTAAAGTCACGAATGACACGTATAGCCGCATCAGCATCGCGAATATTGTTGAAGGACAATTCCTTACCGTTGAGCTGCTTAGCAGAGGCAATAGAATAAGCAGTTGGCAAAGCTTTTTGGTAGAAATCCGCATCCTGCTGTGGATTTTCACCGTAACGCATTGGCTGCTTGAGGTCATAAGTCAGCGTTAGTTTTTCAGGTTTTTCTTCACCCACTTGAGCAGTGAAATATTCAGCGATGAGGGCATCGTAAGCTGCGGTGTGACGGAAAACTTTAGCTGCCAGACGCTTACGAGTTTCATAAGTTGTTTCTCCGTTCGCTGACAATTCGTCAAGAACCTCAGCGTAGTCAGCAGGGTCAACCACAACCGTCACACTGGCATGGTTTTTAGCTGCTGAGCGCAGCATAGATGGTCCACCAATATCAATATTTTCAACCGCATCCGCATAGGTCGCATCTGGTTTGAGGATGGTCTCCTTGAATGGGTAAAGGTTAACAACGACCAAATCAATCGGTGTGATACCATGTTCTTTCATAGCATTAACATGACTATCAAGGTCGCGGCGCGCCAATAGACCGCCATGAATGTTTGGGTGAAGAGTCTTGACACGACCATCCATCATTTCAGGAAAGCCAGTCACATCGTCAATAGCGATGGTGTCAATCCCTGCCTTGTCAAGGGCAACCTTAGTTCCGCCGGTTGAGACAATTTCCCAACCCAAGTTTTTCAATTCTTGAGCAAAGCCAACAATGCCCGATTTGTCTGAGACGCTGATAAGTGCGCGTTTAGTCATGTTTTTTCCTTTCATTTTATCAATAGATTCCTTCAAATTATCTAAACTAAAGACTGGCGATTATAGTCTGTAATCTGATTTCCAAGCTCTTGCAACAATTTCCTTACCTCAAGCTTACTTGTTTCACTTTCATAAACACTTCGCAGTTCTGCATCTGTCGCACCAATCAGAGTGACAAATTCTACTTTTCCATGAGGAGTATCTAGAGGCTTAGCTAGATTGTCACTAGCGGTCAGAAAACCTGTCAGTTTAGATTTCTGCTGGATATCGATTCCTACCGTTTGCTTCATATAAATATATTCTTCTGGTAAAACTACTTTACCTGTTTTAAAAATATATCTTGCAACATACTGCAATAAACCACAGCCATTTTTGATTTCTTCTTCGTCATTAGTAGATTTCTTTAACTTAAAAGTCAATTCAATCCCATAACCACTGTATTCTGAGTCGGTGCTTTCTTTTGTATATAACTCCGACAAGCCATAGCTGACAAAATGCCAAAAATCTCCCGCATCGTAGACACTTATACCGTCAAGCGGATCTGGACCCCCAAACATATACTTGACAACCGTCCCATAATGAAGAGGATTGGGCTGATCAGGATATAAACGATCAAATTCTGCATCAATCGCTTCCCATCCTGGAGCGCTATCATCTATATCTTCAGATTTAACAACAGTCTTATCTCCATCTTCAATTGGTGTCTCTTCACTGGAAGATTTCTTCTTAAAAAAATCAAATAGACCCATAAAGTTCTCCTTAGCTAACGCCCCTACTCATGATTTACCAACCCTGATAGAGATAGTTTATGAACAGGCCTTTACCTTTACCATAAAATCATCTCTCACTACCTTCTTATCTTCTCTCGACCCCTAAACTCTCCAGCACTTGAGGATAGAGCTGATACTCGGCAGCATGGATGCGTTCTTCAAAACTTTCAATCGTGTCATGAACTAGCCGTGGGACACGGACTTGTTTAATGACCTTGCCAGTATCCACACCTGAGTCCACCCAGTGAATGGTCACTCCGCTCTCAGTGACACCGGCATTCCATGCATCTTCGATACCATGAGCACCTGGAAATTCTGGCAAATAGGCTGGATGGATATTGATAATGCGACCTTGATAGGCAGCCAGCAAGGTTGGGCCAACAATTTTCATGTAACCAGCTAGGCAAACAAGATCAATAGCATATTTTTCCAAGAGGTCAATGATAGCCTGCTCATAAGCAATTTTATTGTCAAATTCCTTGAGTTCAAAGGCGTAACTTTTGATACCGAGATTTTTAGCACGCTCCAAGACATAGGCATCACGATGGTCAGAAAAAACAAATTCTACTGGGAATTGCTCGCCGATGATCTGAAAATTTGACCCATTACCGGAAGCGAAAACAGCAATTTTTTTGCTCATTATTTGATCACCACACTTGCGTCAGCTTTTTTCACGATACGCCCAAGCTCATAAACAGGCTCATCAAGGACTTCCTTGACACGGTCAACCTTTTCAGGACTGACAGCCAGCATGAGCCCGATACCCATGTTGAAGATTTCAAACATTTCGTCGTGCTTCAGCTCACCATATTTTTCAAGCGCCTTGAAGATTGGCAGAACTGGCACCTTGTCTTCTTCGATTTCGGCTGCCAAATCGTCCCGAAACATACGTGGGACATTTTCGATAAAGCCGCCACCTGTGATGTGGGCAATACCGTTGACTAATTCTTCCTTAATCAATGGCAGAGCTGCTTTGACATAGATACGAGTAGGTTCAAGTAAGACATCTTTGAGTTTTTTACCTTCCAATTCTGGCAGTTCTTCCTCACCAGTATAGTCTGCAAAGACACGGCGGACAAGCGAATAACCGTTTGAATGGATACCGCTGGAAGCCAATCCCAGTAGCACATCTCCTTCTTTGACTTTTGAGCCGTCGATGATTTGTGATTTTTCAGCCACACCGACCGCAAAACCGGCCAAGTCGTAATCGTCTTTGCCATACATACCAGGCATTTCAGCTGTTTCGCCACCAATCAGACCAGCACCAGCTTGGACACATCCTTCAGCCACACCAGCAACTACCTGCTCCAGTTTAGCAGGTCCATTCTTACCCGTTGCAATGTAGTCTAGGAAATAAAGAGGTTCAGCACCCGCAGCAATGATGTCGTTGACACACATAGCCACACAGTCCTGACCAATGGTATCGTGTTTGTCGTACTTGATAGCCAGTATGAGCTTGGTTCCGACACCGTCCGTTCCTGAAATCAAGACAGGCTCTTTGACGTCCAGCTGGGACAAATCAAACATCCCACCGAAGCCACCAAGAGCTCCTAGAACACCTAGACGCTCCGTACGCGCCACGTGTTTCTTAATTCGAGCAACAACCTCGTATCCCGCCTCAACGTCAACACCAGATTGAGCGTAAGCATTTTTTGTCATAATAATTTTCCTTCTCTTTTTTGTCAAAAAACTATATTGAAGATTGCGACGTTTTTTCAGTCAAACCATAATTTTGACTGAAAAAGCTAGTCAGGTCTTTAGCTTTGGCCCCATAGGACAAAGCGTCCACTGACAAATGCTTTAGCCTTTAGTCAGTGGTAAGACGTGGAGCGTAAGCATTTTTTTCTGTCATAATATTTTTCCTTCTTTTTTCCTTTGGAAATAGCAGAGCTGCTATTGAGTTCGGTCTATCAATAAAAACTAACCTTCTCATCCAAGCTTCTACGATAATCTTTCTCGTAATCGTAAATCGGTGTTGGGTACTTGCCATCAAAGTAAGCAACACAGAGACCGCCGTTTGGGGCATTTGTTTCAAGTCCGATAGAGTCAATCAAGCCGTCAATAGACAAGTAAGTTAAGCTATCCGCACCGATAATCTGGCGTGTTTCTTCAACAGAATGATTAGCCGCAATCAATTCACGTCGTGTTTGAATATCAATTCCATAGAAACATGGATATTTTAGAGGTGGGCTAGCAATTGCCACGTGAACTTCTGTAGCTCCAGCTTCTTTCAAGAGCTGAACGATACGACGTGAAGTTGTCCCACGCACGATGGAGTCATCAATCATGACGACACGTTTGCCTTTAACCACTCCAGATACGGCAGAAAGTTTCATGCGAACCCCTTGCTCACGCAGTTCTTGCGTCGGCTGGATAAAGGTTCGTTGGGTGTATTGATTTTTGATGAGACCCATTTCATTTGGCAGTCCTGATTCTTCGGCGAAGCCCATAGCTGCGCTGAGTGAGGAATTAGGTACACCGACCACAATGTCTGCCTCATGTTTGAACTCACGCGCCAGCTGTGCTCCCATACGTTTACGAGCAGTGTGGACATTGACCCCGTGAATATTTGAGTCAGGACGGGCAAAGTAGATGTATTCCATTGAACAAATAGCCAGCTGCGTATCTGTCGTGTAAGTGTCGTACTGGATACCACTGTTATCAATGATAACCACTTCACCCGGCTTGACATCACGAATCCACTCGGCACCCACCACTTCAAAGGCACAGGTTTCGCTGGAAACAACGATGGCACCATTTGCCATTTTACCAATAGAAAGCGGACGAAAACCGTTTGGATCAAGAGCTGCAATCAGCTTATCTTCCATCATCAGAAGATAGGCAAAACCACCTTTGACCGTATTGAGCGCTTCCTTAACCTTACCCATAAAGCTTGGATTATGGCTGCGGCGAATAAGATGAGCCAGAATTTCCGTATCAGATGAAGAAGAGAAGATAGCGCCGTTATGTTCTAATTCTTTCTTCAGGGTTTTCGTATTAGTCAGGTTACCGTTATGTGCCAGACCAAATTCCATATCGTAAAACTTGAAATGGAAAGGCTGGATATTATCAATGGAGGCTTCTCCAGCCGTTGCATAACGGACATGCCCAATAGCAGCCTGACCTGTTAATTTTTCCAAATTAGCTGGATTTTTGAAAACTTCTGAAATTAATCCTGTATCACGATGTCGTATCAATTTGCCAGCATCATTTGTCAGAATGCCAGCACCTTCTTGACCACGGTGTTGCAGACTATGCAATCCAAAATAAGTGACTTGAGCTGCTTGAGGATGTCCCCAGATACCGAAGACCCCACATTCTTCGTTGAGAGATTTTACTTCGTATGTCATTTTATATACCTTTTGTACTTAAATTCTAGGCATCAATAAATTTACTTGCCAATTTATAAACTTGGTTAATTTCTTTACTTTCTAATTTCCAATTTTTCAACTCAATTTTAACTAAATCTGGAAATTTTTTGCTAATATCTCTTAAAGCATTCCCTACTGATTTCCTAACATATTCGCTTACATCCTCTTTTAAGTCAGCTATTCTTCTGATAGCTTCATTAGGGTTCTCTTTAAAGTATGGTCTATTTGTCCATATTCTTAACCCTTCTGTAACAGCTCTCCTCGTTATGGAGATTGCTACCTTTTAACCATTCATCAATAATTGGAAGTGCTTTTTTATATCCTATTTTCTTACAAAATTCATCAAACGCCTTTGCTAACACTTCTTGAACTCTCCAGTCATTATCTTTAGAAACTTCATCTCTCATGAATATTAAAATTTCTTTATCTTTTGATAAGTATCCGAAAAGGAATACAGCGTACATTCTTACTTGGTAAACATCAGATTGATAAGCTAAAAATGCTAATTTCTTGATATACTCACCATCATTGGATTTATAATCAGTTAAGGCTCTTTGTTCTTCCTCTTTAAATCCGTGTTCTATGAGTGAAAAATCTTTTTCTAGCCTTGCAACATACTGTTTCATAATATCCCTTCTACAAATAGGCTATTTCCCAGTAAAGTATTTCACTGCACTTTCAAATAGGCCTTGATCTTTGTTACCTGGGATGTTTTGAAAGAGCCCGTTTTCATAGCGTTCCGAGTGTCCCATCTTACCAATGATTTGACCGTTCTTGCTCGTAATCCCTTCAATAGCGTTGAGCGAACCGTTTGGATTGTATTTAGAATCCATAGAAGGCTTACCATCAAAGTCCACGTATTGGCTCCAGATTTGACCATTGTCGCACAGTTCCGCAAATTCTTCAGCTGTCACGACAAATTTCCCTTCACCGTGAGAGACTGGAATCGCATGAATATCACCGACCTTAACACCTGCCAACCATGGAGAGTTGGTATTAGTGATACGGGTTTCCACCATCTTAGCCACATGCTGATTGGCATCATTGTAGAAGAGGGTTGGGCTTGTCTCACCAACTTCTTCAAAGTCACCATAAGGCAGAAGACCGGATTTGACAAGAGCTTGAAACCCATTACAGATACCGATGATGAGGCCACCCCTTTCAATGAAGCTGTCAATAGCAGAGCGAACTTTTTCATTAAGTAAGATATTGACGATAAACTTAGCCGAACCGTCTGGCTCATCTGCCGCTGAGAAGCCGCCGACAAAGAAGATAATATTGGCTTTAACAATGTTGTCAACCATGGTGTCAACAGAAGCCTCAATCGCTGCTTCATTAAGAGTCACAAATGGCACTGAGTTGACTTTGGCACCAGCTTGTTCAAAGGCCTTAGCTGAATCGTACTCTGAATTGGAACCAGGGAAAACTGGGATATAAACCAGAGGCTGTGCAATTCTTTCTTTAGCTTTAATAACAGCATCAGATACCACAGCAGGTATTTCTTCAAGAGCTGTTGACTGTTCAAATTCGGTTGGGTAAACCTCCTCTAACCTGCCCTCAAAAGCTGCAAGTAATTTCGCAGCAGACAGGTTGACACCATTGACAGTTACTGTAAAGTCTGCCACAGTTTGACCAATTTTCACTGCGTCAGCAATGGCTTCATCAGATGTAAAGACGAAACCACCAAGCTGCGATGTCAAGCTGCTGTCAAGCTCAGCTATTTCTACAGTTGCACCAATACGGTTACCAAAGCTCATAAGTGCTAAACTTTCAAGAACACCGCCGTATTTAATAGCTGAAGCTGCTGTTACTTTATGCTTAGCTTGAATGGCTTCAAATTGTGCAAAGTTATCTTTGATTAAGTCAAAATCAATATCTTCTGAAATAGCCTGTCCTGGGATGTAGTAAATGTTCTCACCAACAGTCTTGAATTCTGGTGAAAGAACCTGACGACTATCTACTGTTGTCACACCAAAGGCAACCAAGGTTGGCGGTACCGTCAATTCTTCAAAGGTCCCTGACATAGAGTCCTTACCACCGATTGATGGCAAACCAAGTTGGATTTGTGCCTCGATCGAACCAAGCAGAGCAGCTACTGGCTGACCAAAGCGATCCGCTTGTTTATCCATGCGTTCAAAGTATTCTTGGTAAGAGAAACGCGCACGAGACCAATCAGCACCTGTCGCTACCAAGCGAGCTGTTGCTTCAATAACAGCGTAAGCTGCACCATGATAAGGTGACCACTCCGCAATATAAGGATTGAATCCCTGTGCCATGACAGAAGCTGTTGTTGTGACACCATTTTGTACTGGCAATTTTTGCACAGAGCTTTCAGTAGGCGTAATTTGATAACGACCGCCGATTGGATGATTAACTGTTGAACGCCCAACCGAGCTGTCAAAGATAGTTTGCAACCCTTTTTGACTAGCGTGGTTAAGATCAGACAGAACTTTCACTGTGTCTGCTTCAAGTGTTGCTGCTGATGTTGTACGCACCTCAGGAAGGGCAACATCCTTATCCACAACGTTTGCATCAACAACCACACGCACACCATTGGTATCAAGGAAAGCACGTTCCAAGTCAACGATGGTTTCACCCTTCCAAGTCATGACAAGGTTTGGTTTTTCAGTAACAGTCGCGACAACAACTGCATCAATGTTCTCTTTATGACATGCTGCAATAAAGGCGTCCACATCACTTGGACGAACAACAACAGACATGCGTTCTTGTGACTCAGAAATGGCAATTTCGGTACCGTTAAGACCTTGGTATTTTAGTGGGACTTTGTCCAAGTCAATTTCAAGACCATCTGCCAATTCACCAATAGCCACACAGACGCCGCCAGCACCAAAGTCATTTGATTTCTTGATGAGACGAGTGACATTGCCATTGCGGAAAAGACGTTGAATCTTACGTTCTTCAATAGCATTCCCTTTTTGCACTTCGGCACCTGCTGCCTCAACCGATTCAACCGTTTGAACCTTAGATGAGCCTGTAGCACCACCGACACCGTCACGTCCTGTTTTTCCACCAAGAAGGATGACCACATCACCAGCTTCTGGTTTTTCACGCACGACATTTTCTTTTGGTGCTGCACCGACAACAGCACCTAGCTCCATACGCTTAGCAACGAAGCCTGGATGGAAGTACTCTTTGACATAGGTAGTCGCAAGTCCTATTTGGTTCCCGTATGACGAATAGCCGTGCGCCGCCGTTTTAGAGATGACTTGTTGTGGCAATTTACCAGCGCGTGTTTCTGCTATTGGTGCGGTAATATCACCTGCACCTGATATACGCATAGCTTGGTAAACATAAGAACGACCTGACAATGGGTCACGAATAGCACCACCAATACAAGTTGCAGCTCCACCGAAAGGTTCAATTTCCGTTGGGTGATTGTGGGTTTCATTTTTGAACATGAGCAGCCAAGGTTCTTTGATGCCATCTACATCTACCTCAATTTCAACCGAGCAGGCATTGATTTCGTCCGACACTTCCATGTCGTTCAAACGACCGTTAGCACGCTCATAACGACCAAAGATTGTCGCCATATCCATAAGCGTCTGTGGCTTTTCAGAACGTCCCAATTCGTCACGCATGGCAATATATTTATCATAAGTTGCCTGCAATTGTTTTTGGAACTTAGAAGCTGAAAAGTTAATATTTTTCAATTCTGTCTCAAAAGTCGTGTGACGGCAATGGTCAGACCAGTAGGTATCCAAAACTTTCAATTCCGTTTCTGTTGGCACACGCCCAATTGATTTAAAATAATCTTGAATAAAAACAAGATCATCCACTTCTATAGCCAAACCTTGTTCCGCCTTGTAAGCCGCAAAATCTTCGGCTGTATAAGTCTTGAAGAAATCCAAATTTGGAATTGTTTTGTCAGAATTTGAAAATTCCTGTGGACGAATAGGCAAGGTGATATCTTTGAAACGCGAATCAACTGGATTCAAAAGATAATGCTTCACCGCTTCCAACTCAGATGCATCAATATCCTTATTAACCAGATAAAGCTGGGCAGTATTAACCGTTACGTTGCTGTCACTACCAAGTAAGAGCAAAGCTTCTTGTGAACTTGCTGCCCGCTGGTCAAACTGACCCGGCAAAGCTTCAATAGCAAAAAAAGCATGGTTGTTAAGATCCGCCTGCACAGTTGCTTCATCTAAAATTGTATCTGTCACCTGCTCAGAAAAGACATGCTTTTGCGCACGCGCAAACAGGCTTTCTTCTAAATTAAAGATATCATAAACCTGCACAATACGTAAAATTTTTAAGGAGGTTAACTGCAAATTATGTGTTAGTTCTTTGACCAGTGACTCCGATTTAATGCTAAAGTTAGCTTTTTTCTCAACAAAAATACGTCTATCCATGTTCAATCCTTACTTAAGTTCTTGCAATTTTTCCCATACCACTTCGTAAACATCCGTTAATTCTCCTAACCCTCTTCGGAAGACATCTTTGTCCATGTGATGTCCTTGCGCATCCCAAAGACGACAGTTATCTGGTGAAAACTCATCTGCTAGGATAATTTTACCATCTTTATCAAAACCGAATTCCAATTTAAAATCAATTAATTTAAGTCCGATTTGATGGAACCAATCTGACAAGAGTTTGTTTATCCTACGTGTTTCAGCTTTAATATAGGCAATATCTTCATCGTTAGCAAGCTTTAAAAATTTCACATGTTCATCATTAATAAAAGGATCATCCAAATCATCATTTTTATAGTAAAATTCAACAATTGGCTTCTCCAACTGAATACCTTCCTTAACGCCAAAACGTTTGGAAAAAGAGCCTGCTGTCACATTACGCAAAACAACTTCAAGCGGAATAATCTTAACTTTTTTATTCAATTGTTCTGTTTCTGAAATCTTTTTAATAAAATGCGTTGCAACCCCAGCTGCATTTAATTTTTCAAAAATGAAAGACGAAATCTGATTATTAAGCTGCCCCTTACCTGCGATTTGTTCTTTTTTCACTCCGTTAAGAGCTGTCGCTTGGTCTTTATATTGTGCAATAATCACATTTTCGTCTTCTATCGAAAATAAATTTTTCGCTTTTCCCGAATATAATAAAATATTATCCACTTTAATATTCGCCTTTCGTATTTTTCTAGCTTAATTCTATCATAATAAAAATCTATTTTCAAGAAAATGTCGTACAATAACAAAAAACAACTGTTTTCCAGTTGTTTTTTAAATTTATCTCTCATATAGATAAGCTATTCACTCTTATGATTTATTCGAGCCTTTCTGCACGCAAGCAACAACGTCTCTCACATTATTCAGCTCGTCTATTTCTTCATCTGAAATTTCAACACCAAATTCATCCTCCACAGTTAGTATAAATTCCATCAAATCAACAGAATCCGCTTTTAAATCATCTTTCAAACTAAGTGTTTGAGAAACTTGAAATTCTTTACCACGACTTTCTTGAATAATTTCTACAATTCTCTCGTAAATCTTTTGTTCTGTCATTTTGCCTCTCCTGAAAATTCTTTTACTGCCTTTCCAATAACATCTGTTTCCAACATAATCCGAATCTGACGAATCGTGCTGTAAACGGCTTTTGCATCACTCGCCCCATGTGTTTTAACAACAGGTGCCTGCACTCCAAATAAAACTGCACCACCTACATCAGAATAATTTAAATTACCCTTCAACGATTTTAGACTATCTTTCAACAATGCTGCGCCTAGTTTTGCTTTCCAGCCTCCATTTACAATCGATTTTTTAAGCTGGCTCATAATTCCCATAGCTGTACCCTCCATGGCTTTCAACACGGCATTACCTGTAAAACCATCTGCTACAACCACATCTGCTACATGATCCATTAAATCACGCGCTTCCACATTTCCAATAAAATTCAATGAGTCATCTGACACTAACAAATCATACACTTCCTTACGAAGCGGATCACCCTTGCTCGCCTCTGTTCCATTGTTTAAAAGCCCTACCCGCGGCTTCTTAATTCCACGTACATTTTCAGCATAAAATGACCCTAAAATAGCATACTGATGCAAATGATGAGCCGTATTTTCTGCATTAGCTCCCAAGTCCAACATATCAAATCCTTTTCCATCTGTCGTTGGTAATGTGGACATCAAACCCGGACGGTCAATATTCCTGATACGACCGACGATGAAGAATCCAGCAGCCAAAAGCGCTCCAGTATTCCCCGCAGAAAGAACAGCATCAGCTTCTCCAGTCTTTACCGCTTTGGCCGCTAACACCATACTGGCATTTTTCTTCTTACGAATAGCTTTAGTCGGCTCATCATCTGAATTGATTTTTTCATCTGTATGAACAATACGAACCCGCTCAGTTGCCGTTAGATACTGCTTGATTTTTGCTTCATCTCCATAAAGGATAACTTCAACATCCGAAAAATCATTCAGGGCTTGATTAACCCCCTCTACAATAGATTGTGGGGCATAATCACCACCCATGGCATCAATTGCTATTTTTTTCATTCCGACTCCTTGTTCTTTAAGATTTCTCCCCAGTCTTCCAGAGAATCAATAAATTTTTTGGATTTTAGATGAATCCCAACATATTCTTCATAAATTTGATCAATTACTTTTCGCAATTGATATTTTAATTCAGAATTTAACGAAATTGTTTTCAGGTCATTAAATTGAACTGCTTGAAATTGGTCTAATAAATAAAGAATATTGGGTTCCAAATGACTCCGTCGCTCATCTTTGCTATAATGTTCTGGACATAAAACGCCATTATAGGTAAAAGAAAAATCAAACGGTAGCCCTATTCGGTGGCAAAAACAACACTCATGAAAATTCAAAGAAACGCCAAAACGCGACAAAATTTGAATTTCAAAAATATTGGTCAGCACTTCGTAATCCAAACCTTGCTCCATCAATTCTAACATTTTTTGCAAAAAAGCAAAGAGAGCAGAGTCTATTTCGTTATCCTGAATACTAGCATCCGCTAGAGCTACCACATAAGTCGCATAAGCCATTGTAAAAAGATCATGGTTGATATGCTGGAAAACGGTAACCTCTTGATAATCATCAATATAGCTCAAACCGTCATCATTTACCTTCATCAAAAAATTAGCGACTACTAAAGGTTGAATAACTGGACTTAACTTAGAATTTCTAACGTGTTTCACGAAAAACATCCTCTTGCCAGCTTGTTCTGTGAAAATTTTAACTAGCTTATCATCTTCACGAAAATTACGGTTATAGAGAACCAAACCTTTACTTGTGATGGATTTCAGCATACTCCTCCATATATTCCTTAAGCCGCTTCATTGCTTCCTTTATCGTGTCCATGCTAGCCGCATAAGAAAGCCGTACATAACCTTCTCCATACCGCCCAAAAGCAGCCCCAGGAATAAACGCAACTGCTTTTTTATATGCAAAATCCTTTAAAAAAGCAAAAGAATCTTGATTGTAGCCAGCTGGAATTTTTGCAAAAATGTAAAATGCACCATTAGGTCTAATAATCTTAAAACCAAGCTCTGTCATTTTTTCCAGAATATAATCACGTCGCTCAATATATTCCCTTTTCATTGGCTCTGCATCATCTTTACCTGCTCTCAATGCCTCTACCCCTGCAAATTGAGCCATCGTATTTGCAGCTGTCACCAAATATTGATGACTCTTAATCAATTGCGCCGTAAAAACAGCCGGAGCAAAGATGAAACCCAGACGCCAGCCTGTCATCGCATGTGACTTAGATAAACCGTTGATCACAATAGTCTGATTAGGTAAAAATTCTGCAATAGATACATGAGGCTGTTTGGTATACGTCAACTCAGAATACACTTCATCACAAACAACAAAAATGTCATACTTTTTCAATACATCAGCTAGAGCTGCTATTTGTTCGCGTGAATAAGCGACTCCTGTTGGATTAGCTGGATAATTCAAAATCACTGCTTTAAGCTTATCTCCCTGCTCCAAAATTGCTTTTTCCAACATTTCAGGTGTTAAAACAAAATCATTTTCTGTCGTATCAATCTCAACAACTTCTGCCCCAATAAGATTGACAATCGGCTCATATCCTGGATAAGCAGGTGCGGGCAAAAGCACCTTATCTCCTTCTTCTAAGATAGCTGTCAACGTAGCAGACAAAGCTTCAGTTGCCCCAATTGTCACTAAAATTTCTGTTTCAGGATCATAAGAAAGCTTATATTTCTCATTCACAAATTGACTAGCTGCCTGACGCAATGCTAACAACCCACTCATGCCTGTATAATGGCTCTCATTTGCATCAATTGCAGCTTTCGCAGCTTCTTATACATGATCTGGAGTTGTAAAATCAGGTTCTCCTAATGTCAAACGAAGAATTCCAGGAATGCTCGAAATAGATTGATCAAATTGTCGAATCAAAGAAACTTCAATTTTTGCTAAATTCTTGTTAAAACGTTTGGTCAAATCCACATCTTACCTCCAAAATCTAATAGAACTATTATACTATAAAAACTAAGTCATGGCAAAAATATCATAATATTGAGAAAATTTATCACTTATCAATTGATTGAAGCAAAAGAATCACTCCAACTATCAGAGTGATCCCTACCGAGATTTCTTTCTCTTACATTAATTAAAGAGCCGTCAAAGTTTCAAATAAGGGCGAAAGAGGACGTTTTTCATGGATACGTACAATAGCCTCCGCCAATAAATGAGCAATCGAAATTTGCTCTATTTTATCAATTAAACGTTCTTCCGGCAGATAAATTGTATCTAACACGACTAATTTTTTAATAGCCGATTTTTGAATATTCTGCATAGCAGGCCCTGAAAGTACTGGGTGAGTACAACTCGCATAAACCTCTACGGCACCTGCTTCAGCAAGCGCATCAGCAGCATGACAAATTGTTCCTGCTGTATCAATCATGTCGTCAATTAAAATACACGTTTTTCCTTCTACTTTACCGATGATATTCATCACTTCACTCGTATTCATCTTATCTACACTACGACGCTTATCAATAATAGCAATCGGTGTTTTCAAAAATTCAGCTAATTTACGAGCACGCGTCACCCCACCATGGTCAGGACTGACAACCACATAATCGCTGCCTGTCATCCCACGGCGTTCAAAATAATCTGCAATGAGAGGAGCACCCATGAGATGGTCTACTGGAATATCAAAAAATCCTTGAATTTGTGCTGCATGTAAATCAATTGTCAACAAACGATCCACACCAGCTACCTGCAACATATTTGCAACTAATTTTGAAGTGATAGGTTCACGTGCGCGTGCTTTTCTGTCTTGACGAGCATAACCGTAATAAGGCATGACCACATTAATTGACTCAGCACTTGCACGCTTTAAAGCATCCACCATGATTAAAATTTCCATTAAATTGTCATTAACAGGTGAGCTCGTTGACTGCAAGATAAAAACATGTTTTCCACGGATAGATTCTTCAATATTAACTTGAATTTCTCCATCAGAAAATTGACGTACAGTTGACTTCCCAAGATCCATGCCAATCTCTTGAGCAACACGTTTCGCCAATTCCTGATTGGACGAAAGAGCAAAGAGCTTTAAATCAGAAAACGACATGATGTCCTCCAGTATATATTCGTTTCTTTGTAAACCAGTTACAATATTTCTCCAATTAACATTGTAACCCTTTTTAGTTAATTTTTCAATCAAAAATAAAAAACGCAAACCGCGCTTTTTATTTCTTTATTCATTAATTTGGATAGATATAAGTAAATGAACCTTGTCCTGCAGCAGCTGGATTGAACCAACCACGATAGTTTCCAATAGCTTGATGCCCTGCATAGTTTGCTTCAGATACTTGAATACGTGTAGGAGATTCTACAGCTGTTACCACAGCAACGTGTCCATAACCACCATCATTCCATGAAATGATAGCACCAACTTGAGGTGTTGAACCTGTACGGAAACCAGCTGCTGCCGCACTTGCTGCCCATTGAGCACCATTACCCCAATAATCACCAGCCCACGGAGCTAATGTTTTTGCACCCCAAGTACACTGACCAACTGGATAAGTCGAAGCAGATGAATTATAAGTTGGGCGCGAAGTAGAATGAGACACTGTAGGAGCTGAAGAATGATTTAAAGCTTGAACTTGCGCTGTAAATGTTGTATTACCTGACGAAGCTATCGCCTGAGCTTGTGCTGCTTGTTGTGCTTTATAAGATGCTTCTTGTGCTGCTGCCTCTTCTGCTGCTTTTTGTGCTGCTGCCTTTTG
The DNA here is from genome assembly GCF_030439945.1 of Streptococcus sp. SI1. NCBI lineage: Bacteria > Bacillati > Bacillota > Bacilli > Lactobacillales > Streptococcaceae > Streptococcus > Streptococcus sp. SI1. The sequence goes on along the minus strand of NZ_JAQFJE010000006.1, from coordinate 3,124 downwards.
AGCTAATAGTGAGTTCTTTTCTCCTTCAGCCGTAGCTTTTTCTGCAGCAAGACTTAACTGAGCCGCCTTTAGTTCAGCTTGCTTAGTAGATAAAGTTTTTGCATCATTTGCCAGTGTTTGTTGATTTGCAATAACAGTATTGATTGCTTCATTATTAGCTACTTGTTTTTCAGAAATAGCTTTTTTATCTTGTTTTTGTTGTTCCAACATTTTATTGTTTGCTGAAACAATTTCATTCATCGCAGAAACACGCGAAATAGCTTCTGTTATAGATTTTGAATTTACAATTGTATTAATATAGCTTGTAGCTGTGCCACTTGTTTGAGCACTACGTGCTTGATTAGCCAATGATTTATTACGCGCTACAATATTTTTAGACAAAGTTTCAATTTCAGCTGATAATTTTGCTGATTCAGCTTGAAGTTTTTCATTTTCAGATTTCAACTTTTCTTGTTGAGATTGAATAGATGAAACTTGGCTTTGAATTTGATCTACTTGAGCTTGAGCTGATTTTTGTTGATCAGTCAAACTGTTAATTTTACTATCTTGTGTAGCAATTTTGTCATCAGTAGAATCTGCATGTACATTTACAAGAGATGCCCCCTGTGTAAGAACCATTGTACTTAATAAGATTGATGTAAGTAATTTTTTCTTCATAAACAATTTTACTCCTATTCGATAAGACATTTATAAGTATAACAAAAAAAGGCGCTGAGTATGTTACGCCTTTATTACATTTCTATTTCCAATTTATCATAAATTTTTATCATAAATATATCTTTTCTAAAATTAGTTGAATCACTAAAAAGAATAGTAAATTTAACACCATCGTTGGTGCAATTGTATAAACAACAAAATCTGCAAAAGACATTCGAGCCAAATGAGTCACAATTGCCAAAGTAAACGTAGCCGCCTCAAAGAAAAATACCAAAATAGCGACTGAGAAAAAACGACTAACTCGATTAGACATCAAAACAGAATTATATTTGCTAACAACAATTCCCATCAATGGCAACAATAATGTCGAAAGGCCGATAATATGAAAATAATAGATATCATACAATAGGCCAATTAACAATAAAATAATAAAATTGGTATTTTCTGAAAGATTTATAGAAATGTATAACACAAAAATAAGTAAAAGATGACTTAGTAAGTGAATATCAGTTGAAAAAAGAGTAGTTAAAAGATTTGAAAGATGACCATCTACTAACATAACAACAAATAAAACCCCAAAAGGTAAAATGTAGTCCTTAAAAAATTTCATATTAACTTCCTACCAATGTCACCACACGAATATCTGTTAAATCTGCACTCGGTTTTACAAATACTTCTTTTGTCAAATGGTCAGATTTTTCAGTAACAGAAAGGACTGTCCCAACTGGAATGTTGGGAATGTTGTACGTTCCTAAGCCACTAGTCACAACTTTCGCACCTTCTTTAATTATGTCTGAGCTATTTAACTGGCTGATAATGAATGCAGTTTTTTCTTTACTGTAGCCAATAATCACCCCATAAATAGTGCCTGTATCTGTTTGAATTCTTACTGAAATATTATCAATATTTTTATTATTTGTTAATAGATTTACTCGACTAGAATGAGAAGCAACATCTTTCACACTACCTATCAAACCACCATTTGCTACTGCTAGCATTGTATTTTGAACTCCGTTTTGATGCCCAGCATTGACAGTTAATTCAGCCAACCAAGAAACAGGTATACGCGAGACAACATCAGCTGAAACTTTCTTTTTGGACTCATAGAGATTCTTCATTTCTAATAGTTGCCTTAATTGACTATTTTCATCTTTTAATGAATCTGAAGCAGCCAATTCTTCTTCCATTTTGAATAAAGCTTTTTTTAATTGCTTATTTTCCTTATAGGTCCTTGTTAAATCAGTTAAATCTGATTTAACACCTGCTAAAAAATTAAATGGTTTTGAAACAATATTATCCAAAACAGACACAACATTAGAAGCTTTATTCACCACACCTAAAGAACGAGTTGAGACCAGAAGTACAGAAGTTACTATTATCAAAATAGTAGCCATAACAACAAATTTGGATTTTTTCATACGATTCACTTTACTCCATAATGGCAGACAAAATCAATAGACAAGAGAAAAGGAGATAGCTATCGCTACACTCCTTAAATACGGAGAATGGGGGATTCGAACCCCCGCGCCAGTTACCCGACCTAACGATTTAGCAAACCGTCCTCTTCAGCCTCTTGAGTAATTCTCCAAAAATATGATGGGCACGAGTGGACTCGAACCACCGACCTCACGCTTATCAGGCGTGCGCTCTAACCACCTGAGCTACGCGCCCAAGTTCAAAAACTTGGTATGAACACCTCTGTTCAAAGCGGGTGACGAGAATCGAACTCGCGACAACAGCTTGGAAGGCTGTAGTTTTACCACTAAACTACACCCGCTTAATCAATCAAACAAATGGCGCGAGACGGAATCGAACCGCCGACACATGGAGCTTCAATCCATTGCTCTACCAACTGAGCTACCGAGCCAACCTATTGCGGGAGCAGGATTTGAACCTACGACCTTCGGGTTATGAGCCCGACGAGCTACCTAGCTGCTCCATCCCGCGCTATTCCTACTAAGGAGGATGTGGGATTCGAACCCACGCACGCTTTTACACGCCTGACGGTTTTCAAGACCGTTCCCTTCAGCCGGACTTGGGTAATCCTCCACAATACAACAAAATGGACCTTGTAGGACTTGAACCTACGACCACTCGGTTATGAGCCGAGAGCTCTAACCAGCTGAGCTAAAGGTCCAACAAGATCAATATAGCGGCGAAGGGGATCGAACCCCCGACCTCCCGGGTATGAACCGGACGCTCTAGCCAGCTGAGCTACACCGCCATAGGATCGGGAAGACAGGATTCGAACCTGCGACACCTTGGTCCCAAACCAAGTACTCTACCAAGCTGAGCTACTTCCCGTATAGGTAGAAAAACGAAGCCCTCTGACTTCTTCCCTATGCACCCTAGAGGAGTCGAACCTCTAACCGCCTGATTCGTAGTCAGGTACTCTATCCAGTTGAGCTAAGGGTGCTCTCTATTCCTATGCCGAGGACCGGAATCGAACCGGTACGATTGTTTCCAA